>CAZYMT010000184.1:0-5724 GCA_964649035.1 uncultured Rhodobacterales bacterium | reverse complement strand
ACCTTTCTCCTTTCGCCAGCGCCACACTTACGGCATTAACCAGCGTCTTCGCATTGACAGGTTTCGCGAGGATTCGATCAACGGAATCTCGTGTAACCCTAGGATCGTTCAGGCTTTTTGAATGTGCAGTCACCAGAATAATTGGTAGATTTGGCGCAATACCGCGAACCTTTTCGATCAATTCACCGCCATTCATATCAGGCATATCATAATCAGTTATTAAGCAACCCCAGGCATCGGGATCTTCAATAATCGCCTCAAGCGCGATGTTGGGGTCGGTGCAGGATGCGACTTCGGCCCCTTCGCGTTCCAAAATACTGGCATGCACCCGCGCGACCCCGATTTGGTCATCGACCATCAAGATCGGGATGTTTTTTAGGGAAATGTTTTCGGTACTTATTTCTGGTAGCGCCTGCGTCTCGGCGCCAATCGGCCAATAAATTGCGAAAATTGTGCCCAGACTTTCCGTGGAACATAGACAAATAACGCCCTTGTTGGCGCTTACAATACTGGCCACAATCGACAACCCCAAGCCGGTGCCATCTTTGCCTTTGGTGGTCATATAGGGGGTAAATATCCCCTCCAACTTGTCCGGTGGAATGCCGGTTCCGGTATCCTCAACCACAATCGCAACATAGCTGCGGTCAGGATGGAATTTACCATGTTGGAAACATGGACCTGCAGGAATTTCATATTCCTGTTGCAACGATACCTTGATTTCACCGCCATCCGATCCCAGCGCGTCCTGTGCGTTGACTATCAGGTTCAGCACGACCTGCAACACATCGGTCTGATTGGTGTGGACATAAACAGTTTCGGCCCCAAAATCTGCCGTAAGCGTTGAACTTGCTCGCATCGAACTGCCTGCCAAATCAACTGATTCTTGTAATAACAGTCGCAAATCCACCAATTCATTCATTTGCTCGGGGGCGCTTACCTCCAAGAATTTATTCACCAACTCCGCGGCGCGCTGTCCGGCGATTGATATTCGTTCCGCGTCGGTATGCGCCGAGATTGCGTCCACATCGCTGGTGATCAAGCTGGCCGAACCCGTTATCGTTGACAGCAAATTATTAAAGTCATGCGCCAAGCCGGCAACAACCTGAAATAAGGAGACCTGCCGTTCCGCCTGATCCAATAATTTACGCATTCTCGCGCGTTCATTTTCGAGCGCCAATGTCGAAATCGCCTGAGAGGCCAAAGCACCAAACCGCGTCAACAAATGTTCGTCCTGACCAGTAAAATGATCGGGGGTCGTCGAAAAACATACCAAAAATGCCTTGTCGCCGTTGGATAAATCCAGTGGCACTGACAATAATCCATGATATTTTTCTAAGGCCGGCGGCAAAACCTCGGCGATAATCGGCACCTTCCTTAATTCAACCACGCGCCGTTTTTTCCGTAGCCAATGTGGATCAAAAGGCCAGGCTACCCCTTCAATCCTTTCTATACTCGCTTGTACAAAAACCAGCTCATCTTGGGTTTGCAATACCCCGATCAGTTCACAATTCAGCGTTTCGGCCACGACCGCTAGCAACGCAGAAATCGCGTCGCGCCGCGAGGTTGCTGCCGTCATCATCTCCAAACTACCAAGCAACGCATTGGTTTCCAGCAGAGTACGCGCCTCGCTTTCGCGCAGGCTTTTCAGCTCAATCAGTGCTTCGCGTAATTGCTCGGTTTCGGCCATGAGAATATCAACTTTTTGCAAATAGAATGCAGGAAATCATTAGATTACCATGGTGGTTGCTTCCGTCAATCACTACCCCCTGTTCACCAAAGGTAAACACCCCCAGAAACGGAATATCGGGAAGGGCTTCGCGCACACCGGAAATGACATCCTCCATATGATCCTGCACCGCCAGCATACAGCCCCCGCAATAAACCATCAGTCCGCCAGCGATATTGTCATTGTGCATTTCCCCCAGCCGCGCTGCTAGACTGGCAACCTTGCCAGCACGTGCCGTCAAGCTTTCAACGGACCCTTCCATCAGCGTCAACGTCTCGCCAACCTGCACGTCAGCAAAAAGGGCGATCGATCCATTTTTATATGCTTCGCTTGGATGGGCGAGCAGGAAATACGGCACGCCGCGTACATCATCCAAATACCGTCCAAGCGGGCTGAGAGTGCTTTCGGACAGGATTGAAACCGGGTCTTTTCGGGTATTGGGAATGACGGTACCGTTCGTCCATTCATCCAAAACAGTGGCGGCTGGTCGATGATCAATCTCGTGCAGTAAACGTCCATCAACCTTGGTGACCTCACCAGAAATATCTGTAGGGGCGTAGCCGTTATGATAAGCAAACGAAATCTGTGTTGAGGGAAATAATACCGATATTGTCACCCCGTCTTCTGCAGTATTCACTGCGTCGAACACATACCAATTACCGGAAACATCGTTATCGGCGGCGCTGCCACCCAGTATGGGGACGCTTTTCCCGACAATGCTTTCGATACCGGATAATACGGCTTCTTCTGCGCCCGGTGATGTGGATAGCCAGATGATATCAGGGGATTCTCCGACGCGCCCCGCGGCTTCCAATGCTTTCACAGTCGCATTTATTGCGGCCTGTTTTGGGTTGCCATCATTGGCCACACAGGCAGATCCATAATCCCCCTCAGCATCCCAAATGCAAAACGCGCCCGCCCCGTAGCCATCACTAGAATGCAATCCTGCCTGCGACATTACCCCTCGACACGAGGTTGCGCCGTGCAAGCAGTCAATCGACAATTCCGCCATCGCGTTTCGGATAACATTGCTCCCGTATGGGGCGCTAAGATGCAACGCAACAAAATCCGGGGGTGTTGGCCTATGAGATCCAATCGCGATACAAAGATCCCCTGCCATGGCGCGGCGGCCAGGTTTTTGTGAACCAAATACTTGAATATCCATACTCGTCTCCTTCTTTCACCAACCAACATACAATCGAACACGCCCACCCGTGCGAGGGATGCGTATAGGTGGGCCTATACCAACGTATAGGTGTCGAGCCGTGCGCCCATCCACCTGACCCTTTGCGCCGCTATCTGTCCTTTCGCGATGTAGAAAACTGCACCCTTTGCCGCCAAGCTGAGGATAAGTTTTGAAAGGACGCACTATGACGAACATCGCAACACTCCCGCTATTTGGTTTTGATTTAGTGAACGAAAACCGGAAAATCGCGATTGCTGCCCTATTGGAGGGCTCCGAGCGTAAGACCGTTGCGTTTCTGAATGCTCACTGCGTCAACATCGCCTATTTCAATAAGGATTACGCCCACACCTTACACGCCGCCGACATGTTATTGCCTGACGGTAGCGGTATTGGCATTGCCGCCAAAATGACCGGACAAAAGGTTGTAGAAAACCTGAATGGCACCGACCTGTTTTTGCCGCTTTGCCGGGCTGCCGCGACCAAAGGAAAATCCATTTATTTGCTTGGTAGTGCCAAAGGTGTCGTTGAAAAAGCGGCGGCCAAGGCCAAAACGCTATATCCGACCCTCAAAATCGCTGGCCTGCAACATGGATATTTTGCCGATAGCAAAACCGACACCATTATCGCCGAGGTTAACGCCAGCAAGGCCGATATCCTGCTGGTTGCCCTTGGCGTTCCCAAACAAGAATTATGGATAGATAAGCATCGCGATGCCCTTTCCCCAACGCTCATTATGGGTGTTGGCGCGATGCTGGATTTCCACGCCGGCCGAGTTTCGCGCGCCCCCCTCATTTTGCGTAAACTTGGTTTGGAGTGGATTTGGCGTTTGGCCATCGAACCCCATCGCATGGCCAAACGTTACCTTCTTGGCAATCCGGCCTTCCTAATCGGCGCGGCGATCCACGCAATTAAAAGCCGTATCCACCTTTTCGACAGGATTCCCCCTGCAAAACGCTTAGTTGATCTGAGTTGCGTATCCGCCGGATTGCTAATTCTTGCACCGCTATTCCTGATCACTGCGCTGGCCATCAAACTGTCAAGCAAGGGTCCGGTCTTTTTTCAACAAACCCGTGTTGGATATAAAGGTGAGCATTTCAACATGTATAAATTCCGCTCGATGTATCTGGACGCCGAAAGCCGCCGCGAATGTTTGCTGGAAACCAGTGATCGTAACGGTATCTGTTTCAAACAAAAAGACGACCCGCGCATCACCGCCATTGGCCGCATCCTGCGCCGGACCTCCATCGACGAGTTGCCACAGCTGATCAATATTCTCAAAGGTGAGATGTCTCTTGTTGGCCCGCGCCCTGCCCTACCCGAAGAGGTAGCGAAATATTCCGAACGCGCAATGCGCCGCCTAAATGTCGCCCCCGGCATCACCGGTATCTGGCAAGTATCAGGCCGCGCCGAGATCGACTTCAATCGCATGGTGGAAATGGACATTGCCTATAGCCGCACCCATTCCATCCTTCTCGACTTTGTCCTAATTGCCCAAACCGCCCGCGCCGTCATATCCGGCCGTGGCGCTTATTAACCCGTAAGGAGTATCATCATGACCCATATAAAAACCGCCATTTTCCCCGTAGCCGGACTTGGATCCCGCTTCCTGCCGATCACCAAATCGGTGCCTAAGGAAATGCTGCCGCTGATCGACCGCCCCCTAATTCAATACGCGGTGGACGAGGCAAAATCGGCCGGAATCGAAAACCTAATTTTTGTATCCTCACACGACAAACCCGCTATCAAGCACTATTTCCAAACCAACGCGAAACTGGAAAACCATCTATTCCAGAACAAGAAAGTTGCCAATCTGCGGCAAGTTCAACTGGCGACATTGCCCGAACTTTCCTACCACTTTGTCTACCAAAACGAACCACGCGGCCTCGGCCACGCTGTCTGGACCGCCCGCGAATACATCAATGATGAACCCTTCGCTGTTATCTTGCCCGACGATTTCATTCACGCCGAAAAATCCTGCCTGACCCAGATGATCGAACGTCACGCCAAAACCGGTGGCAACATGGTTGCAACGATGGAAGTTGGTGCGCACGAAATCTCCGCCTATGGATGCCTCGATTATTCCGAGGTAGACGGTAATTGCCTGAAGGCAAACGGCATGGTCGAAAAACCGAATGCCGAGGATGCCCCTTCAACCCAAGCCGTCGTCGGCCGCTATATCCTGCAACCCTCCGTATTGGAAAAACTGGCAACCACTCAACCCGGTGCAGGCGGCGAGATCCAGCTAACCGACGCCATCGCCGCCGACAGCAAGACCGAACAGCTCTGGGGCCTACAATTTCAGGGACAGCGGTACGATTGCGGCAACAAAATCGGGTATCTGGACGCAATCACGGCATTGGCGCTGGCCCGTGCCGACACTGCCAAAGGTTTCCGGCAGGTCATCAATCGCCAGACCCAGCGCGACCAAACCACCCGTATCCGCGCCGCCATCAGTTTTGGTGCCTGCTAAATCAAACCCAACCCTCAAAAGGAGGTCACTACAATGTCACAACATACCAACACACCCGTCGAAGAAGGTGTCACATTTTTCGGTAACAAACCTTCCGAGGTCCTCGATGCTTTCCACGCTTCTGGGCTCTCCGCCCAAGGCTATTGCATCGCCTGCCGCATCGTTCGCCAATCTGTTCAACGCATAGACAATGGCGGCACTAGCCGTAGCCTGTTTCGCGGTCAAAAGCTTTATGCGGGCACTTTCATTCGAACAGCGAATTAGGGAGAAGACCGATGCCTATTTCAAAACAATCCCGCATTAATGCGTTAGAAAAAGATTGGTCAACGAACCCTCGTTGGG
>CAZYMT010000183.1:0-5736 GCA_964649035.1 uncultured Rhodobacterales bacterium | reverse complement strand
GCGGCAAGCTGGAAACCCGCTATCGCTATTCCAACACCCTTGGCTGGAACACCTTTCCCGTCCCGAAACTGACCGAGAAAAACAAAGCCGACCTGACCCGTGCAGCAGAAAACATCCTGCTGGCCCGCGAAGCCCACTTCCCCGCCACCATCGCCGACCTCTACAAACCCGACGCCATGCCCGAAAACCTCCGCGCAGCCCACGCCCACAATGACGAGGTGCTAGAGCGCATCTACATAGGCCGCCGCTTCAAAAACGACACCGAACGGCTGGAAAAGCTGTTTGAGATGTATACAAAGATGACAACGAAGGTTCCGAAGCAATGACCAAATTACTAAATGGTAGTGAGTTTAACAATTTGCTTGCAACAAAAATCAAACCGGACTGTTCGGTTCGGATGGCAGTCGCATTCTGGGGCGTTGGTGCAATGAAAAATTTGAATCTCGAAGGCAATCGGAACGCACAGCTTATCTGTAATCTAAGCACAGGTGGAACAAACCCCTATGAAATTCAAGACATGATCGCATCGGGACTTAACGTTCGAATGCTCAATAGCTTGCACGCGAAAATTGGAATCATCGGTAGCGATTTTTCCTTTGTTGGTTCATCGAACATGTCTGCGAACGGTCTTGGGTTTGAGGGAAAAGAGTTAGCTGGCTGGGAAGAAGCGAACAGCATAACCGAAGGAATCGACCCTTCCATCCAAGCCCGATTTGAAGAATTGTGGAACCAGTCCGAGGAAATCACTCGGAGTGATCTCAAAACAGCCAAGCAAAACTGGGGGCAACGCCGTGTATTCGCAATTAGTCAGTCTACAAAAGAACAAAAAGAGACCAAGTCACTTTGGGAAGCAATCGAAAATCAGTCTAACTCGCTGCGTTCAATTCCATGTCATGTTGCCTACTATTATGAGATGAAAGATAAAGATACAGAGTTTTTTAGTGAAGCGCAGGCGGAAATCAAAGGAGAGTTTGGGGAAAGATGCAATGTGTATCAAGATTGGGACGCGCTGCCTGAGGGATACATAATAGGCGTCTGTAGGTCCCGAAAACGAAAGGGCACGCTGAAAGATATTGATTTCTCCCTCCGACTTCCAAACACGCCAATCTACAAATATGACGGCGTCGGATTTTTGGTATTAGCAAAAGAAAAAGCCATTCCAGAATATATGGCGTTATCGGGGAATGACCTGAAACAGTTCAAAGCCTTAATTCTTGCTTACGTAGGCACTAAGAGAAAACCCAAAAAATCGCGTGCCATTCCCATTCAAAAGCTGATGGAGTTCGCGCGGAATAGGAAAACCAATGACTAAACCCGTCCCCTCCGTTTCCGTCACCTATGCCCGCACAGGGGCGTCCACCACATCAAATGAGATGGGGATGCGGGCGATGCAGGAGCGGGCCTATGAAAAGCGTGGCGAGCAATACCTGCTGATCAAATCACCCCCTGCATCGGGTAAGTCCCGTGCATTGATGTTCATCGCGCTCGATAAGTTGGAAAACCAAGGGGTAAAACAGGCCATCATTGTGGTGCCAGAAAAGTCCATCGGGGCCAGTTTTAACGATGAACCCCTATCGGATTTCGGGTTCTGGACCGATTGGAAAGTCGAACCACGATGGAACCTGTGTAACTTCCCCGGTGAAGACGGTGGTAAGGTCAAATCAGTAGCGGCGTTCCTGAATAGCCATGATAGAATTCTGGTCTGCACGCATGCAACATTTCGGTTCGCTGTCGATAAACTGGGGGTCGATGCATTTGATAACCGCCTGATTGCCATCGACGAGTTTCATCATGTCAGCGCCAACCCGGACAATAAACTTGGGGCGCATCTGGTGGATTTCATGGCCCGTGACAAGGTTCATATCGTCGCCATGACCGGCAGCTATTTTCGTGGTGACGCGGTGCCGGTATTATCACCCGAGGATGAGGCCAAGTTTGATACCGTCACCTATACCTATTACGAGCAGTTGAACGGATACGAATATCTTAAGACACTGGATATCGGATATTACTTCTATTCCGGCAGTTACCTTGATGATGTGCTGAACGTGCTCGATCCGAATGAAAAAACCATCCTACATATCCCGAACGTCAATTCGCGTGAAAGCACCAAGGACAAGATCAAAGAGGTCAACGAAATCCTAAATGCTTTAGGTGAATGGCAAGGCGAAGACCCTGTAACCGGTTTTCATCTGGTAAAGCGCCCTGATGGGCGCGTGTTGCGCATCGCCGATCTGGTGGAAGATGACTCCAACAAGCGCGACAAGGTATCAGCGGCCCTTAAAGACCCCACACAGAAAAATAATCGTGACCATGTAGATATCATCATTGCCCTCGGTATGGCCAAGGAAGGTTTTGACTGGATATGGTGCGAACATGCGTTGACCATTGGGTATCGTTCGAGCCTGACCGAGATCATCCAGATCATTGGTCGTGCCACCCGAGATGCACCCGGCAAAACCAACGCCCGATTTACCAACCTGATTGCCGAACCGGACGCTTCGGAGGAATCCGTTACCGAAGCAGTCAACGATACGTTGAAAGCCATCGCGGCCAGCCTGCTGATGGAACAGGTCCTTGCCCCGCGCTTTAACTTCACCCCTAAAACGCCTCAAACTGGCCCTGTAGAGGGGTTCGATTATGGTGAGGGTGGGTATGATCCAGATAAGACCAATGTTGGATTCAACGAGGACAATGGGCAGTTTCAGATCGAAATAAAAGGTTTAGTTGAACCCAAAAGCGAAGAAGCAACCCGTATCTGCCAAGAAGACCTGAACGAGGTTATTACCGCATTTGTGCAGGATAAGACCACCATTGAACGCGGCCTGTTCGATGAGGAAATGGTGCCCGAGGAACTGACGGTGGTGCGCATGGGCAAGATCATCAAAGACAAGTATCCGGACCTTGATAAAGATGACCGTGAAGCGGTTCGCCAGCATGCCGTCGCCGCCCTGAACCTGACCCAGAAAGCAAAAGAGGTTATTCTTTCCGGTGATGATACCGAGGCAACCGGTAGCACGGCATTGATCGATGGTGTTCGGAAATACGCGTTGAGTGTTCAGGAACTTGATATTGATCTGATTGATCGGATCAACCCATTTGGCGAAGCTTATGCCGTTCTCGCCAAGACAATGAGTGAGGATAGTCTGAAACAGGTAGCAGCAATTATAGCGGGTAAAAAGGTCAATCTATCGCTGGATGAGGCCCGTGAGCTGGCATTGCGTGCGTTGAAGTTCAAGACGGAACGCGGACGGTTGCCATCAATCACATCAGCCGATGCATGGGAAAAAAGGATGGCCGAAGGTATCGCCTATTTGGCACGAAATGCGGCGGAGGCACATAATGGCTGAACTGTCTGATCAGGAGTTACTGGCCGCGCTTGGCGTAGAGACAGAACCTAAAAAGGTCATTACCCGCTCCCCGCGTGAAGAACGTATCATTGCAGGTTTCGAGGAAGTGCAACGCTTTGTTGAGGAACATGGCTCTGCGCCAAATCATGGTGAAGACCGTGATATATTTGAACAATTATATGCGGTGCGTCTTGATCGTTTGCGTGGATTGGATGAATGCAAGAAACTGCTTGAGGTAATAGATACACATGGATTGTTATCCGGTGATGCGATGGTAATTCCTTCCGTCCCTGATGATATCGATGACGATGCGCTGCTTGCTGAACTTGGTATTGCCACCGATACCACCGCAATCACCGATCTACGCCATGTTCGATCAATCGCCGAGAAACGTGCGGCAGAGGAAATCGCTAATCGTGAGAGATGCGAAGATTTTGAACAATTCAAATCATTATTTGATCAGGTTCAGCATGAAGTATCCACCGGACTTCGTGAAACACGGCCCTTCAAGGACGATGCTAAAATCATCGCGGGTAATTGGTTTATACTGCATGGACAGAAAGTATATGTCGCAGAAGTCGAAGAAGAATTCATTAATGACCGGGGGCGCACGGATAGACGTCTGCGCGTAATTTTTGACAATAGCACCGAAAGCAACATGCTAATGCGATCTCTAGAACGGGCGTTGCAGAAAGATAAAATCGGCAGACGAATCACAGACCCGACCGCCGGTCCGTTGTTCGCCGACCATACTGCTGACGGAGATGAAGCCAGCGGAACGATTTATGTTCTTCGAAGCAAATCACAACATCCGGTTGTGGTGGAAAACCATGACATTCTGCACAAAATTGGTGTGACCGGTGGGAAGGTAAAACGCCGGATCGCGAATGCCAAAATTGATCCAACATTCCTGATGGCCGACGTTGAGGTGGTGGCAACATATGAGTTATTCAACATCAATAGGTCAAAGCTGGAAAACCTGATCCATCGGGTCTTTGAAAATTCGCGACTTGATATTGAAATACCGGATCGTTTTGGAAGGCCGGTGGTTCCACGGGAATGGTTTTTGGTGCCGCTTTTTATCATCAATGAAGTTGTTGAAAAAATCCAAGACGGAACTATATCCAGTTATGCATACGATCACCAACAGGCCCGCTTGAAACGGATTTCATGATTCTTGATATCACCCCGACAACCGCAGAACTTTAGGAATTCCCCGAAAGCCTGGCATCCAGAACGTCGGCGCGTAAAGACGTCCAGCTGACCCTAATACGAACAAAAGTTCCGCTGACCGCTTGAAATCGGGTTAGACATTCTTAGATAGATCGCACGGATGCTGTGGCTTCGGGTTAAAACTGTCCGCAGTTTAACTAGAGGTTACCTAGATGGCAGCCAAAAGATTGAATTACGGCTTTGCAAATGGGTCTAACGCGCTCGGACCACGGTTTCTTCATCTTCATCGGTGATGCTGCTGAGATAGAACTCCAATGCTTCAGTCATCGTCTCCCCCAGCGTTTGGCAATTCTGGACCGAGAACACTCGAGCCTCGAGCATTATCTCGGGGTTGATGTTTCGGATTGTGTGGCGGTTTGTTGTCATAGCAATTCTCCTGTTCTGCATAGTATTTAGGGCAGGAGGACATTTCAGACGGGACATTCTAGCCCGCGCGGCGCAACCAGTCAGCATTGTCGGCCATGGTTGATAAATAGATACATAGATTAGCGAGGGAAGATAATGGAAATTGATTTTAAAAAACTAAAGTGCTCCAAGAAATATCAAAACCGGATCGAAAAAAGGGCTTCGGAACAATCAAAGCGGACCGCCTTGTGGGACACATTCCTGTCCCCGTCGGTGATTATGGCAGACCTAAATATTCACCTACCGATTCACGATAACCCGTGCAGTAATTTTTCACCTGAGGCTAGCCTCAATGCCGACGATCAGATCATAGCGGATATATTTAATCCCGCCGACTGGTGCCTTTTCAGCAACCCATTATCAATTCCTGCACACGGCCCGGGCTACCCCAACGTTAAGCCATCAGATAATGACGGCTTGTCTTTTTCCAGTCGCTGGGAACCCCCGAGTCAACGCCCCGCCATTGGTTACTTCTGGGCCTTTACACTTGAATATGACCCAGACACCCAAACAGGGTTTCAGGAGCAACTGGATTGGGTCTGGGAAAAGCAGGATGGGAAAACCCCACCGCTCATGCAGTTTGATGCATTCCTCAGGGCCAATTATAAAGACTATCGCGGATACAACGTTACGTGGACGGGTAATAAATCCCTGCATCTGCACTTCATATTCAACACCACATGGTTGAACCGAGATGCCCTAGAAAGTTGGTCGAAAATTCGTGATGAAAACCCGAAACACAACTTGG
>CAZYMT010000182.1:0-5786 GCA_964649035.1 uncultured Rhodobacterales bacterium | reverse complement strand
CATCATAGGCGAAGATTCCGTCGAGGTCCGGCGCGGCGCTGGCGCCTATATTTGCGGCGAGGAATCCGCCTTAATTGAATCGGTTGAAGGTAAACGCGGCCTGCCCCGTCATCGCCCACCTTTCGTGGCGCAAAACGGCGTATTTGGCCGCCCTACCCTCGTGCATAATGTCGAAACAGTTTATTGGCTGCGCGATATTGTCGAAAAAGGCCCCGAAGTTTTCACCGAACACGGGCGTCATGATCGGGTTGGATTACGCTCGTTCTCCGTTTCCGGTGACGTGCAAACCCCCGGCGTAAAACTGGCCCCCGCGGGGATCACGCTGCAAGAACTGGTCGATGAATATTGCGGCGGAATTATTGAAGGGCATAGCCTGAAAGCATACCTGCCCGGTGGGGCCTCTGGGGGTATTCTGCCGGCTTCGTTGGCCGATATCCCGCTCGATTTTGACACGCTGCAACCGCATGGCTGTTTCATCGGCTCAGCGGCCGTGATTGTGTTGTCGGATAAGCGCAACATGAAAGAAGTGGCGCTGAACCTGATGAAATTCTTTGAGGATGAAAGCTGCGGCCAATGCACTCCTTGTCGCAATGGCACGACGATGGCGGTAAAACTAATGGGCGAAGATATCTGGGACGCTAACTTGCTGGGCGACCTAGCAAATGTGATGATGGAGGCGTCGATCTGTGGCCTCGGACAAGCCGCGCCAAACCCGTTATTATCCGTAATAAAACACTTCCCCAACGAAGTATTGGAGAGCTGATATGAAACAAGCGAAACATATCAAATTCATGCTGGACGGCACGGAAATCACCGCGTTTGAGGGTGAGAGCATCTGGCAAGCCGCGGCCCGCCACGACACCAAAATCCCGCATCTATGTCATTCAGATCGCGGCGGCATGCGTTCCGACGGAAATTGCCGCGCCTGCATGGTCGAGGTTGAAGGCGAACGGGTTTTGGCCGCGTCTTGTGTGCGCGCCCCGTCTGACGGGATGGTGGTGAATACGACGTCGGATCGGGCTGAAAAAACCCGTAAAATGGTGTTCGAATTGCTGGCCGCCGATCAACCGGATCGCGACGCCCACCCTGATCCGCATTCCGAATTCTGGAACTGGGCCGATGCCGTTGGCGTCGAAACCCCAATTTTCCCAGGGCAAGCACCGTCCACGCATGATGTCAGCCATCCGGCGATGCATGTTAATCTCGACGCGTGTATCAACTGTAACCTTTGCGTTCGGGCTTGCCGCGAAACGCAGGTAAATGACGTGATCGGCATGTCGTTTCGCGGTACTGACAGCCAGATAACCTTTGATTTCAACGACCCGATGGGCGCGTCAAGCTGTGTCGCCTGCGGCGAATGTGTGCAGGTCTGCCCGACTGGCGCACTGGTTGAAAAATCGCTTGTGGATGATTCAGGTGTGCAGAATGTGGTGGCCGAACGGACCGTCAAAACCCTGTGCCCATATTGCGGCGTTGGTTGTCAGATAGATGTGAATGTCAAAGACAATAAAATTGTCAGTGTCGACGGGCGCGATGGCCCCGCCAATAATTTCCGCCTCTGCGTCAAAGGGCGTTTCGGGTTTGATTATATCAATAATGACGGGCGTTTGACGCAGCCGCTAATCCGGCGTGATGATGCCCCCAAAGACAAAAACGTGCGTATTGGTCCCGACGATATCGGCAAATATTTCCGCGTCGCAACATGGGACGAGGCTATGGAACGCGCCGCCACAGGGTTCGCAAAAATCCGCGACACAAAAGGCCCGTCAGCCCTATGCGGGTTCGGCTCGACCAAAGGCTCGAACGAGGAAGCGTATCTATTTCAAAAACTGGTCCGCACCGCTTTTGGCACCAATAATATCGACCATTGTACGCGGCTCTGCCACGCTTCATCGGTTGCTGCCTTGATGGAGGGCGTCGGTTCCGGCGCGGTTTCCGCCCCGTTTATGGACGCCGAAAAAGCTGATTGTATTATCGTCATCGGGTCTCGCCCGACCACCAACCATCCGGTTGCGGCGACTTATATCAAGCAGGCGACCAGGGACGGCGCACGTCTGATCATCATGGATCCACGGCGCAATGATATGAGCCGCCACGCGTGGAAACATCTGGAATTCAAACCGGGGCGCGACGTCGCCATGCTGAACGCCATGATCTATACAATCATCGAGGAAAATCTTTTTGATGTGCAGTATATTCAGTCGATGGCAGATGGGTTTGACGAGCTGAAGGAAAACATCAAAGATTATCCGCCCGAAAAGATGGCGGATATCTGCGGGATTGACGCCGAAACCCTGCGCGAAACGGCGCGGGCCTATGCAACGGCCGAACGGGCGATCATTTTCTGGGGCATGGGGGTCTCGCAACACGCCCACGGCACCGACAATGCGCGCTGCCTGATCGCGCTGTCGCTGATAACCGGACAGATTGGGCGCGATGGCACTGGCCTGCATCCGTTGCGCGGTCAAAACAACGTGCAAGGGGCATCTGACGTCGGCTTGATCCCGATGTTCTACCCAGATTACACCCCCGTCGATAAACCCGAAAACCATGCGCGGATGGAGGAGTTCTGGGGGCAAGAGCTTGACCCGAAACGCGGCCTTACGGTTGTCGAAATCATCAACGAGGCGATCATCGGCAACATTAACGGTATGTATGTGATGGGCGAAAATCCGGCGATGTCGGACCCTGACCAGAACCATACACGTGAAGGTTTGGCCAAGTTGGATCATCTGGTTGTGCAAGATATTTTCATGACAGAAACTGCGTGGTTTGCTGACGTGATCCTGCCCGCTACGGCCCACGCCGAGAAAAACGGAACGTTCACCAACACCAATCGTCAAGTACAGATGGGCCGCAAAGTGGTCGATGCCCCCGGTGAAACCCGTCAGGATTGGGAGATCACCTGTGATTTGGCCAATCGTCTGGGCCAAACGTGGAATTACAGCCATGTCAGCGATGTTTTCGGCGAAATGGCACAGATCATGCCGTCGCTGAACAATATCTCGTGGGAGCGATTAGAGCGCGAAGACGTCGTGACCTATCCTTGCGAGGGCGAGGATATCCCCGGCAACGCCATCGTATTTATCGACGCCTTCCCAACCCCGACGGGGCGCGCGAAAATTGTACCCGCTGATCTGGTGCCGCCCGCCGAGCTGCCCGATGATGAATTCCCGCTAATCCTAACAACAGGGCGCTTGCTGGAACATTGGCACACCGGTTCCATGACCCGACGGACCGAGGTTCTATCGGCCCTCGAGCCCGAGGCAATCGTTTCGATGAATGCCCGCGACATGCGCCGATTGGGGCTGGAGGCCGGACAAAATGTCAACGTCTCCACCCGTCGCGGATCAATCAGTTTAAGCGTGCGCCAAGATTGGGAACTGCCAGAGGGGCTGATCTTTGTGCCGTTCTGTTTCACCGAAGCAGCGGCGAATTTCCTGACCAACCCGCAACTGGACCCATTCGGGAAAATTCCTGAATTCAAGTTCTGTGCAGCCAAGGTAGATGTTGCATAATCTCACAGGCGCGCGAACTTTCGTAACAAAATAAGGAAGTTCGCGCATTTTTCATTTTTGTGATCAAGTCTCCCCCTTCGATTATCGATAATACGCCCTTATGCAAATAAGGCGCAAAATTCCAAAACTGAAACATTCCTCACGAAAATCCACCCTGCCCTAACGCAACGGTGTGAGATCGTTAAATGCCCTCCCAAAATATCTTCGCTAAACGCTTCTTCAACATTGATGGAGACAGCAAACCCACACGGTAACCTTAGTCCTCAGTCGCTTTGTCGGTGAACACTGGAAAACTAATTTTTGGAGATATTACAATGGCTTCTACCCCTACAACATGGCTCAACGATTTCATCGTTAACACGACGACCGAAGGCAACCAAGCCGGTGCAACGGTCACATCCCTTACCAACGGCAACGTCCTCGTCACATGGTCAACCCGTACTGACACTGGTGTAGGGTCACCCGATGGTTCCGACATTATCGGGCAAATGTTCGATGCTTTCGGGAATGCAATCGGTAATGAGTTCCGCCTGAATACAAGCTTCAGTGCCGATGACGAACTCGACGCCGACGTGACGGCCCTGCCCAATGGCGGTTTCATCATCGTTTATGAGGATATCGCCGATAACTCCGATATCAGCATTCGCCTTGAGGAGTTTGATGGAAACGGAGATCGCGTCAGCAGCGCCACATCCGTAGTAAATGATACTAACGGCACGTTCGCGGGTGTTTCCAATCCAGTGATCGCGGCGGGCAGCGCTAGTTCCGTGATGATCGCCTATCAACGGCATGAGGGCCTTAGCGATGGCAACATCTTCGCCAAAATCTACAACCCGCAGACCAACACCTATAGCCCAGAACAGCTCCTCATGAGCAATTCCGGCATTTTCAGTGGCGTCGAGATCACGGCCTTGGATAATGGGAGTTTTGTAATTATTGGCAGCCCGAACACCATCCCGAATTCCGTCAAAATGCGGATCATTGATGGCAACGGCAATAATGTTCTGTCACTGACAGAGGTAGCAAATACGGACTCAAACGGCCAAATCGATTTTGATGCAAACGTGACTGCGCTTACGGGCGGTGGTTTTGTGGTTGCTTGGCGCAATGTTGATGCCCAAGACACCGATATCCGGTTCCAGATATATACCGCCAGCGGTGTCAAAGTTGGGGCCATCGGCAATGTTGCGACAGGTAGCGCTACAAACGAAAACACGTTCCCTACTGTGGTCGAGTTGGATGATGGTGGTTTCATTGTCATCTATTCTGACGATGAAGGTTTCTTTGATGCCACCAGATATGAGCGTTACGACGCGTCCGGAAACCAAGTTGGTGACACCGTAGCCCTAACCTTGCAAACGGGTACCGTCACCGAAGCAACCTTGATGGTGGACGGCCGTGTTGCCATCGTTTGGTCTGATCAAGGTGACATCCACATGGAAATCATCGACCCGCGTGACGGCGTCGTTAATGTTGATGTTGGTGACCAAATCACTGTTGCTGGCCTTGATGACACGACGATCAACGGCAGTGCTGGCAATGACAATATCTTTGGTCAGAATGGCGATGACACAATCAAGGGCCGTAACGGCGATGACATAATTGATGGCCGAAACGGCGATGACACAATCACTGGCGGTAAAGGTAATGATACCATCCGCGGCGGTAATGGCCGGGACAATATCAAAGGCGGCCAGGGCGCTGACAATATTAACGCCGGGTCCGGCAATGACATTATCGAGGGTGGCTTAGGCACTGACACCATTCTCGGCGGCACGGGCAATGACACGATCATCGTTCGCGAGGGCGAGTTCTACGATAACGTAAATGGCGGCTCAGGTGTTGATACGCTGGACCATTCCGAAACAGTTCGTTCGGGTACTACGTTTGATTTTGATGACGGAAAAATCACGGGCGCAGGCATTAGCGGATCGTCGGCAACCCTGACAAATATTGAACGGTTTGAAGATGGCGATGGTTCCAACACCATTATCTCGGACGGGTTTGGCGTCTATTTTGGCAATGGTGGCGATGACATCATGGTTTCCAATGCTGGCGTCGAATTCATGGATGGCGGTGCCGGAAACGACACAATAGATCATTCGTTCTTTACCGGTGATCTGGTTTTCAACATGAACGCGGGTCTGACCAGCATTGATGGTGAAGAATTCCATAACTTTGAGAACGTCATTATGGGCAGCGGCGATGATTTGGTGGTCGGGAACTCGGCTGATAATATCATTGATGGCGGGGCTGGAGATGACTTCC
>CAZYMT010000181.1:0-6004 GCA_964649035.1 uncultured Rhodobacterales bacterium | reverse complement strand
ATATATGCCCTGTTCATATTCCGGACGAACGCGGGTCTGATCGTTGTCCTCAATGCGCAGTAGAAAGGTTCCGCCGGATTTTTTCGCAGCTTCCCATGCGGTTAGCGCCGAAAAGGCATGGCCTAGATGCAGTGGCCCCGTCGGGGACGGGGCGAAGCGTTCTATGTGGGCAGCCATGTCAAAAAGTCCGATTTGCCGCGGTCAGTATAGGCTTTGTACCGCGCAGGGCGATTACGCCGACCGCCTTTTATGCCGTCAAGCAAGGGGAATAGGCCAAAATTCACGTTCATGGGTTGGAAGGTTTTCGCCGCCGCCCCACCAGAAATATGGCTAATCAATGCGCCCATTGCCGTGGTATTTGGCGGCGGTGTCAAGGTTGTGCCCAGACGTTCCGAGGCTGCCATCCGCCCAGCCAACAGGCCCATTGCTGTGCTTTCCACATAACCTTCAACACCAGTGATCTGTCCTGCGAAACGCAGACGCGGCATGGATTTCATGCGCATTTGTTCGTCTAGCAGGCGTGGTGAATTGATGAAGGTGTTGCGGTGGATACCGCCGAGACGGGCGAAATTTGCATCCTCTAACCCCGGAATCATTTTGAAGACTTCGGCTTGGGCACCGTATTTCATTTTGGTCTGAAAACCGACGATATTATATAATGTTCCCAAGGCGTTATCACGCCTAAGTTGAACCACTGCATAGGCTTTAGTCTGGGGATCGTGCGCGTTGGTCAGGCCGACGGGTTTCATTGGACCAAAGCGTAAAGTCTCACGGCCGCGTTCGGCCATGACTTCGATTGGCAAACAACCGTCGAAATACGGGGTGTCTTTTTCCCAGTCTTTGAATTCGGTTTTTTCAGCGGCCAGTAATGCGTCGATGAAGGCGTAATATTGCTCCTTGTCCATCGGGCAATTGATATAGGCAGTGCGCTCTTCCTCAGTGTCGCCTTTGTCGTAACGCGACTGCAACCAAGCTTTGTCCATATTGATGCTGTCGGCATAGACGATAGGGGCGATGGCGTCGAAAAAGGCGAGGGAGGATTCGTCGTTTAGCTCGGCAACGGCTGTTGCAAGCGCGGTTGACGTAAGTGGGCCCGTGGCGACGATAACACTGTCCCAATCATCGGGTGGGATGCCGGCTATTTCGCCGCGTTCCAGTGTGACTAGCGGGTGGGCCAGTAGTTTTTCGGTAACGGCGTCAGAGAAGGCGTTACGATCAACGGCCAAAGCGCTGCCCGCAGGGACCGAGTTTTCATCAGCCATTTCCATGATTAACCCTCCCGCTTGGCGCATTTCCCAATGCAACAGGCCCACGGCGTTGGCTTCGTCATCGTCGGAACGGAAAGAGTTGGAGCAAACGAGTTCCGCCAAGCCATCGGTCTGGTGAGCGAATGTTTTTACGGTTGGGCGCATTTCGTGCAAGATCACGGGTACGCCCATTTGGGCGGCTTGCCATGCAGCTTCGCATCCGGCCATGCCGCCGCCGATAATGTGAATAGGATCAGTCATAGGCCGGATTTAGGGTAGTGGAAGCGGAAAGGGAAGAGGTTACTCCTCCTCGCCTTCCTCTTCTTCTTGATTTTCGGCGATCCAGGCGACGGAAACCACTTTTTCCTTGTCGCCAGTTTTGAATACACGAACACCGGATGCCGAACGCGATTGGCGCGAGATGCCTGCAACCGGACAGCGGATTGATTGGCCGGAATCCGTGGCCAGCATGATCTGGTCGTCGTCTTCAACGGGGAAGGTGGAAATGATTGTATCGCCGCGACGGCCCAGATTGGCGGCTGAAATACCTTGTCCGCCACGACCCGCAACCCTGTATTCATGGGCTGAGGAGCGTTTACCGAAGCCTGCCGAAGTGATGGTCAAAATCCATTCTTCAAGTGCGGAAAGTTCAGCATAGCGTTCGGAACTGATGGATGCGGAAGTTTCTTCAACCTCGCCGCCTTCATCGCCAGTTACGGCGCGGCGCATTTTGAAATAGGCGTTTCGCTCGTCCGGAGTGGCGTCAACATGGCGCAGGATGGACATGGAGACTACCTCGTCACCCTCGGCCAGTTTGATGCCGCGCACACCTGTGGAATCGCGGCCTTTAAAGACGCGAACATCGGTGACAGGGAAACGGATTGCCTTGCCCATGCGGGTGGTTAGCAAGAAATCGCTGCCTTCGTCGCAGATGCGCGCGTCAATCAGACGGACACCTTCGGGCAGTTTCATGGCGATTTTACCATTGCGCATGACGTTGGTGAAATCGGACAATGCGTTGCGACGCACCCCACCTGTCGAGGTGGAGAAGACGATTTGCAGGTTGTCCCATTCTTCTTCGGGCACGTTAACAGGCATGATGGCAGCGATACCAACATCCTGCGGGATGGGCAGGATATTGATGATGGCTTTGCCGCGCGCATTGCGTCCACCCGGTGGTAGGCGCCAGGTTTTCAGTTTGTAAACGATGCCGTCTGTGGTGAAGAATAGCAGCGGCGTGTGGGTGTTGGCGACAAACAATGTGGTGACGAAATCTTCGTCTTTGGTGTTCATGCCTTGCGTGCCTTTGCCGCCACGTTTTTGGCTACGGAATTCTTCGATCAGGGTGCGTTTGATGTAACCGCTATTGGTGACGGTCACGACCATGTCTTCGCTCTCAATCAGGTCTTCGTCATCCATATCGCCTGTAAAATCAATGACTTCGGAACGGCGTGGAACGGCGAACATGTCTTTTATTTCAGCTAGTTCAGTCGAAATAATTTCCATGATACGATCGCGTGAACGCAGGATGTCGAGGTAGTCTTTGATTTTTCCAGCAAGGGTTTGCAGCTCGTCGGTGACTTCTTTGACGCCCATGGCGGTCAGGCGTTGCAGGCGCAATTCCAGAATGGCGCGGGCCTGAATTTCGGACAGATAATAGGTGCCGTCATCGTTGATTTTATGGCTCGGGTCGTCGATCAGTTTGATGTAATCGGCGATGTCATGGGCAGGCCAACGGCGATCCATCAGTTTGGCGCGGGCTTCAGCCGGATCGTTGGAGGCACGGATGGTCGCGACGATTTCATCGACATTTGATACCGCCACGGCCAAGCCACATAAGATATGGCTACGCTCGCGGGCTTTGCGTAATTCAAACGCTGTGCGTCGGGCAACAACTTCTTCACGGAAAGTAAGGAAGGAGGTCAGGAATTTGCGCAGTGTCAGCGTTTCAGGGCGGCCACCGTTTAGGGCCAGCATGTTACAGCCAAAACTGGTTTGCATCGGTGTGAAACGGAATAGTTGATTTAGCACAACCTCAGGCGTTGCATCGCGTTTTAGTTCGATAACGACGCGTACGCCGAAACGGTCGGATTCATCTTGTACGTGGGCGATGCCTTCGATCTTTTTATCGCGCGCCAGATATGCGATTTTTTCGATCATGGTGGCTTTGTTCACCTGATACGGGATCTCGCTAACGATGATGGCAAAGCGATCTTTACGGATTTCTTCGACCCTGGTTCTGGAACGGGTGATGACCGATCCGCGACCTTCGGTATAGGCCTTGCGGGCCCCGGCATTGCCAAGGATAATGCCGCCTGTCGGGAAATCTGGGGCAGGGACATATTCCATCAATTGCACGGAATCGAGGTCAGGGTTTACGATCAAGGCCTGCGTCGCATCAATGATTTCGCCCAGATTATGCGGTGGAATATTGGTGGCCATGCCGACGGCAATACCGCCAGCGCCATTAACCAGCATATTCGGGAAACGGGCAGGCAGAACTGTTGGTTCACTGTCCTTGCCGTCATAATTCTCTTGAAAATCAACGGTGTCTTTATCGATATCGGCCAGCAGATAATGCGCGACCTTTTCCATACGAACTTCGGTATATCTAAACGCCGCAGCCTTATCGCCGTCCATCGAGCCAAAATTGCCTTGCCCATCAAGCAATGGCAATGACATCGAAAAATCCTGCGTCATCCGCACCAGCGCGTCATAGATCGAAGCATCGCCATGCGGGTGATATTTACCCATTGTATCGGAAACCGGACGGGCCGATTTACGATAGGATTTGTCATGTGTGTTGCCGACTTCGTTCATCGCGTACAAAATACGGCGGTGAACTGGTTTCAGACCGTCGCGCAGATCGGGGATCGCGCGGGATACAATCACGCTCATTGCGTAATCTAGATAAGATGTTTCCATCTCCTCCTCGATGGAGATCGAGGGGCCGTCATAGACGTAACGTTCAGGCGGCTTATCGCCGTCATTTTCCGGTGTCTCTGTATCGTCAGTCATGAGCGGCTCTTTTCAGCGAAAACTACAATATATAGTGTGTGACACTATAGCCCATAACCACATAAGACTGCAATCTTGAAGGTGGGAAATTGCAAAGAAAAAGGCTCTGGATTGCGCCAGAGCCTCTCAAATGTTCAGTTTAGCGCGGTTTAGGCGCTTGGCTTCTTGCTGCTGCCTGACGAGGAAAGTGGATCGTCCTCACGCTGAACGGAGCCCTCAAAATGTGCGCCGCTCTCTATAGCGATGGTTTTATGGACGATGTCGCCCTCAACCCGTGCTGTCGCGGTTAGGCGAACTTTCAGGCCACGTAGGCGGCCAACAACGCGGCCGTTAACCACAACATCGTCGGCCATAACTTCGCCGCGAATGGTGGCGCCTTCGCCAACAGTTAGAAGATGCGCGCGAATGTCGCCTTCAACTGTACCTTCGATCTGAACGTCGCCAGTCGTAGAAATGTTGCCTTTGATTGTCAAATCCGACGAAATGATCGACGGCGTTGGCTTTGGCTTGTTTGATGGAACCGAAGACGAAGGCGTCGAGGATGTCGCGGCCTTTGTGTCTGGTTTTTTCGATGTGTCTGCTGCTGACTCGTCTTTGTTTTTAGTAAACATTTTGTCCTGCCCTTATGTAAGTCATTGGATTAACGGCTACGCCGTTTGTGCGTATTTCGTAATGTAGGTGGCTGCCGGAGCTTCTTCCAGTGTTCCCCATATCACCGATTCGATCCCCGCGCGAGACCCTGTCGCCTTTTGTTATACTTATTCGGCTTAAATGCGCGTATCGAGTTTCGAAACCGAAATCATGCTGGATAATAATAAGGTTACCATACCCGCTTTGACGACCAGCAAAGGTCACATATCCGTCAGCGGTGGTGTAAATCGGGGTACCGATTGGTCCGGCCATATCGGTGCCTTTATGCGCACGGCCATCGCGAAAACCAAAGCCGCTTGTATGACGAATGGCGGTGCGTACAGGCATGGTAAAGGGGATTTGGCTGGCGGCGATGTTGTAAATCTGAACGGTATCAAGGCTGTCCATCAACGCCAAAAGCCGCAAATCCTGAGTATCCACGCCTTCGATAGAAGGGTCAGACAGCGCCGTATGACCCAAACCGCCAGAGCCAGAATAGTTGCGCCGAATATTGGCAATCAGGCTGTCGACATCAAGACCCGCGCGGCGAAACATGGTTTCAAGCGGCGACAGGGAGACCTGAACAGCCTCCTCAAGCTGCGTAATCATCCGGTCACGGCGCTGTGCGTCAAGGCGGATTTGTTGCGCGGTCAGGTCGATGCTTTCCTCCAGGCCGCTTATTTCGGCGATGGCCATATCGCGGTCCTGCACAGCCCCCGACAGGGCGCTGTTCATTGACAGCAGCGTATTTGTCAGTTCGGTTTCACTGGATTCGCGCGGTCCTGTGCCTTCGCTCATCTGTGCAAACTCGGCTTGTAGTCCGTCGAGGCTGGTCTGCGCGGCGTTCCGTTCTGCTGTGGCACTATTCAGCTGCCGTTGTAGGGCGAAAAGGGTGATTTGCTGTTCGTTCTGAACCGTCATTGCCGCGATTAGTTCGTCTTGTTGGGCGGAAACCTGTGTCAGAGCCAGATTAAAACGGTTCTGCGTGGCTTGGGCTTGTAGGGCGAAATCGTCACGCTCGGTGGCCAGTTCTGCAAGTCGCAATTCATAAGCATCTTGCAATGCAAGATTGCGGGCCTCGGCGCTGTCGGATTCAAAATAGCTGGAAA
>CAZYMT010000180.1:0-6125 GCA_964649035.1 uncultured Rhodobacterales bacterium | reverse complement strand
CCCTTGTCGGTGTGTATTTTTTCCCACAATATTACGAAGAAACAAACGGTCCCTGCCACGCGGTCGAAAAGAAAATCCTGCGCATATATAGCGATACCACATTTGCGGGCTCTATTATCGGCGGTTTCGGCTTAGCACTGACAAACGGTGAAATGGGGCAGGCCCACGCAGAAAATACGTACCCACGCCTGCCCAAACCGCTAAACTGTGTCGCAGCCTATTACGTTCCGCAGGTTCAGTAGTCTAAGTAGATGCCAACCTAGCGTTCAACTGGTCCATATTTCCGCGATACGATTCTAGCATAGCGCCAATCTCGGCCCGCTCGGTTGCCAGCAAGGATATGCCTTCAATAATCAAATTGATGAATTTTGGCTTACCACTACGATCACTTACATTCCATTCCATTGCGAAAGGCGAAGAGTTGGACGTGCTCACAACTGTTTCAACCAACATTCCAAGGTTTCCCGCGTCGCGCGCTCGAACAATTTGAATTTGTGCACCCGCAAAACTACGGAATTGGCGCCCATATTTTCGGGAAAGGTAATGTTGGAACGCAGGAATATAGGTACGTTGCTGTCCGCTGGTTGCAGCACGCCAAGGCGCACCAAGACAATACCGCGCAATGGTTGTTACATCACCATAATTCCTAAAAAGTCCTTCGAAATCCGCCATCATTTGACCTTCGGATTTACCGGAATTAATGATCCGTTGTATATCGGCTGTCACACGTTGAATAAGGTCGACGGATTGCCGTTCAGTCAATGCAGCGGCTGAAACCGGCAACATCGCAACACCGGCTGCTGCCGCACTTGTAATTAGAAATTCACGTTTATTAATCGAACGCATAGGGGTCCTCCAAATCTTCTAGTACGGTTTCACCTTCAAGGTTTCGCCGTTTATTTTGTAGATAGGTTAGGCGCTGGGCGGCATAACTATCTGCAGATTCATATAGTAACACATCTACCAAATCGGAATAAGTGTGTCGATCACCAACCAAATCAGCACCTTTTAATAAAAATAGATATTCACGTTCCGGTGAAGGGATAACGTAGCGCATCGGATCAATCGCAAAATCGACTAAAATTCCCACCGTCCCGCGAACTGTGCTTGCGCCCAATAACGGTAATTCTAGATACGGTCCTTCTGCAACACCCCAAACACCCAGAGTTTCGCCGAAATCAGCAGGTTGTGCAAACAATCCCAATTCTGTGGCAGGATCAAACAAACCCACAACGCCAATTGTCGTGTTCACCAAAAACCGTGCTGTAGAAGCCGCTGCGGATTCAACATCACCTTGCAAAATATGGTTCACCACATGTCCCGGAACACCGAGGTTATTAGCGCTATTATCAACAATTGCCCGAAGTTCTTGGGGTACGGACGCTCCATACACAGCCGCCATTGGCCGCAAAGCTACGGCATCGACCAACTTGTTAAACTCATGGATTTGCCGGTTCGGTGCTTCAAACGGGTCATAGATATGATCAGACGATACAGATCCAGACGCGCATCCCGCCAAGAACACGAGGCTTAGCAAAACGGCAGTTACGCGCTTTACACACAAAATATTCTCCACTTTCACCAATTCAGAGACTCTAATGATGAGTTCTCTATTCGCCCTGTTGCTGATATAGCCTTCTAACAGAATAATGCAAACTTCGCCGTCGCATTGTGGTGAAATGTGTGGCAAAGAGGCCGCAGTTTATTTGAGAAGGTTTGGAAATTGGCAAGAAATCGTAATACTAACCCGAATAGCGGCCGAAGCGAGCTTCGCCGTGCAATGCTAACCCAATCAGGGTCATTCGTGTCCATTGGTGTATTCAGCTTCTTCGTGAACCTGCTAATGCTCACTGGCCCGATGTTCATGCTGCAAGTTTATGATCGCGTACTTGGTAGTCGCTCCGAAGAAACACTTGTCGCATTGTTGATTTTGGTCGCAGGCCTTTATTTTCTAATGGGAATTCTTGATTACGCACGTGGCCGTGTTGCCGCCCGTGTGGGTGCCGGATTTCAGGCGAACCTCGATAAACGGGTATTTTCAGGGACGTTAACCACCTCAAATCCACTGGCGCTTCGTGACCTCGAGGCAATCCAGAAACTGCTCGCCTCGCCGGCGACGTTTTCGATGATTGATATTCCTTGGACACCAATCTTTATCTTCGCCATCTTCATTTTCCACCCTTGGTTGGGCGTGTTGGCGCTGTGCGGCGGTATCTTGCTGATCTTCATAGCGATTCTAAACCAAATCATGACCTCCAAGCCCGTTGGTGTCGCAAACTTGAAAAGCCAAGAAAGCGATTCTCTGGCCGATTCCCTTCGGAATCAAGGCGACGTTGTTCGCGGGATGGGCATGGAGGAAGCCGCTGTGACACGTTGGTTGCGCGTGCGTAACGTGGCACTTGGCTCACAAATCAGTTCCTCGGACCTTACCGGTACGTTTAGCGCATTGTCGAAAACATTCCGTATGTTCCTGCAATCCGGTATTCTAGCGCTTGGCGCATATCTGGTTCTTCAAAACGAAGTGACCGCTGGTGCAATGATCGCCGCGTCAATCTTGATGGGCCGTGCATTAGCGCCAGTTGAACAAACAATTGCCCAATGGCCAGCCATTCAACGCGCCCGCGGCGGTTGGAAACGCCTATGCGGTTTTCTGGCACAAGTACCTGCACCAGAAGATAAAACACAATTACCCAAACCACGGGCCTTGTTGCAAGCGCAGCAGGTTTCAGCCGTACCACCGGGGACAAATTCGCCAACACTTCGGAACGTCAGTTTTGAATTGAAGCCCGGACAGGCGCTTGGCGTTATCGGGCCGAGCGCGTCGGGTAAATCTTCGCTTGCGCGAATTCTAACCGGTATTTGGCCGCCAGCGGCTGGCGCACTCCGTTTGGACGGTGCCACTTTGGACCAATTCGGACCAAGCCTCGGAAAGCATATTGGGTATTTGCCTCAAGATGTGACCTTGTTTGATGCCACTATCGCCGAAAATATCGCTCGCTTGGAAGAAAAACCCGATTCTGCCGCAGTTGTTGCAGCCGCCAAAAAGGCTGGCGCACATGAAATGATCCTGTCGCTCGAAGATGGTTATGACACCGTTCTAAGAAGCGATAGCAGCCGGCTGTCGGGTGGACAAAAACAACGTATCGGTCTGGCCCGCGCAATGTACGGCGAACCCGTGCTGTTGATATTGGACGAACCCAATGCCGCTCTCGACTCTCAAGGGTCCGATGCCTTGAACAAAGCCATTCGAACCTTCAAAGCTGAAGGTAATTCGGTAATTATCATGGCGCATCGTCCATCAGGCATTGCAGAATGTGAAATGTTATTAGTGCTTCAGAATGGCATGGTAAAAGCATTTGGTCCACGCGACGAAGTGTTGAAAGCCCAAGTTCAAAACCATTCGCAGGTCGTTACATCTATTAATCCAGGAGCAACGTCATGAGCGAAGCAAAAACCCCGTGGGGCAAAAAACGCCCCCTAATCCTAGGATTTTCTGCGCTTGTTCTATTGGTTGGCGGCATCGGCACATGGTCGGTATACACCAGAATTTCGGGCGCGATTATCGCCAATGGCTTGGTTGAGGTTGAAGTAAACCGGCAAGTGGTTCAACACCCGGATGGCGGTGTGATTGGCGAAATTCTGGTTGATGATGGCGATGTTGTCGAAATCGGCGACGTCTTGATGCGTTTTGATGACACTTTGATGCGGACAAACCTGAACACTATAAACGCACAAGTGCTTGAAATTAGCGCACGCAAAATCCGGTTGATGGCCGAACGCGATGGTGCTGAAACTGTCGATTACCCAGACGAGCTGATCACCGCTGCATCAGATCCGGTGATGGCAGAATTGCTGACCGGTCAGCAAGATTTGTTTTCTGCGCGGCGCGATACGCTTGATCGTGAGGTTGCGTTACTGGGCGAAAAGACCGCTCAAATCGAAGAGCAAATCAAAGGTGCCGAAGCGCAAAGCGCCGCACTAGACGAACAAATCGCCTTGATTACCGAAGAACTGGTTGATGAAGTCGCATTGCTAAATAAAGGTCTATCGCAAGCCACAACGGTGCGCGCATTGCAACGCGAGGAAGCCCGCATGAGGGGCTCCATCGGCGAATTGGCCGCAAATGTTGCTGGCAGCCGCGGCCGAATTGCCGAAATTCAAATCGAGGTTCTACGCCTGCACACCAGACTACGTGAGGATGCGATTACGACCCTTCGTGATCTACAATATCGCGAATTTGAGCTGACCGAACAGCGAAGCGCCGTGATCGAAACATTGTTGCGCCTTGATATCCGCGCGCCGTCCTCTGGCGTGATCTATGGCAAACAATTCCATGCTCTTCGTTCGGTTGTTCGCCCAGCCGAAGCTATATTATATATTGTTCCACAAGACGCGGTGCTGGTTATCGCCACCCGCATTCCCGCCGTCCACATTGATCAGGTGCATGTCGGGCAGGAAGCAAACGTCAAGTTTTCGTCGTTCGACACCCGGACCACGCCGGAAATATTCGGTATCGTAACCAAGGTTTCTCCTGATATTTTTACTGATGAAAATACCGGCGAATCCTATTATTCCGCCGAGATCGTGCCTAATCCCGAAGACGTCGCCAAACTGGAAGGGCTAGAGATCGTTCCAGGCATGCCCGTACAGGCATTTTTGCGAACATCCGAACGCACACCGTTGCAATATCTGATCAAACCCTTGGCCGATTATTTCACCAAAGCCTTCCGCGAAGGTTAACGCGGCATCGGGTTTGTGGCGTATTTATACGGGTCCCAATCGGTAATTTCAGGATAATACGTCCTACGCCACGCCCGAACCTTGGGGTTCATCATCCGTCGCCAAACCGGTGGGATCAGCGCAAGTGCCGCAAGCGCAGGATACCCCATCGGTAATTCTGGCGCCTCGGCGCTGTCATAGGTTTGCAGCAGCGGATAGCGGCGGTCCGGTTTGTAATGATGATCCGAATGCCGTTGCAGATTTATCAACAGAAAATTCGTGAATTTCCTCGATGAATTCCACGAATGATGCGGACGGATATGTTCGTACTTTCCATCGCCTAGATGTTTACGAACCAGCCCATAATGTTCAACATAATTGGCTAGTTCTAGAAACAAAATCGCGATAAATGCCTGAATACAAAGCAGCCCAACACCCATCCATCCGCCAATCAACCCCGCCAATAGCAACATCCCACAAGCCCATGAAATATAGCGCCAAAATGGATTGGAACGATGCCAGATCGGACGTTCCCGTTTGGCCAAACGCCCTGCCTCCATCTGCCACGACACTCTTGGGCCCTTCCATAACAACCGCGCAAAAAACCGATGAAACCCTTCATTATACCGCGCCGTGACCGGATCAGCGGGTGTGCCAACATACCGGTGATGGATCAGGATATGCTTTGTGCGAAAATGCCCGTAAAGCACCATCGCCAACAACAAATCCCCCAAGGAACGCTCCCATTTATTCTTTTGATGGATCAGCTCATGCGCATAAACGATGCCGACACCGCCGGTGGTAACCCCAAGCGCCACCATCATCCAGATGCTTTCGCGCGTTGAAAGGTGATCAAAACGAGTAGCAGCCGCGATGCAGAAAAAGATGAACATAAACTGCAATGGCACCCAGATAATTGTGATTAACTGATGCCAGAATAGCAGTTTCGGATCGGTATTCGGGTCTACATTATCGTGATTATCCCCAATAATCCGGTCGAGTATCGAACTGATCACCAACGCATAAATTGGTCCCAGCGCGATCACCCACCCACCGTAAATAGCACCAGAAAACACCAAAAAAACCAGCACTATTGAGACCCAGAAAGGTGCAGCACTTCCTATTTGTTTTACTTCAGACATGGCTAATTCCGCAATTTTACCGATATATCACACCGACAACGCACCTATATCAAGTCTAAAGAGCTCATTCCTTGACGGAACGCCTTGCGCATAACGGTTGGTAGGGACTGAATATCAAACCCTTCCGCCGCCGTAAATTGCCCACGCTGTGGCGCAGCTTCGCGGGAAACCTGCGCTGTTTTCACGTCCAAAATCAGATGGAAATGCGTGAAAGTGTGACGAATATGCCCTGCTGCGCACCAATCGGCGGCAATCGGCGCGTTC
>CAZYMT010000179.1:0-6163 GCA_964649035.1 uncultured Rhodobacterales bacterium | reverse complement strand
AAAAGAACCTTAAGGTCATGGATGCCTCGGCGATTGCACTTGCACGCGACAACAAACTGCCAATTATTGTCTTCTCGATGGACGCCCCTGGCGGATTTCTTAGCATTTTGAATGGCGAAGGTAAGTTTACTGTTGTAGAACCCTCGTAAAGGAGTTTTGAAACATGGCCGAAGATATTGATCTAGACGATCTCGAAAAACGCATGGATGGCGCGCTGAACGCCGCCAAAAGTGACTTTTCATCGCTAAGAACGGGCAGGGCCTCCGCGTCCATGCTCGATGCGATTGTGGTGGACGCATACGGCGCGAAAATGCCTATTAATCAGGTTGCAACAGTGAATGTGCCTGAACCACGTATGGTGTCGGTGAATGTTTGGGATAAAGCCATGGTTGCGGCTGTTGATAAGGCAATTCGTCAATCCGGTCTTGGCCTTAATCCGGTGATGGACGGCACAACTTTGCGCCTGCCAATCCCCGAATTGAACGAGGAACGCCGCGCCGAGCTGTCCAAGCTCGCAGGCCAATACGCGGAAAACTCGCGAGTTGCTGTGCGCAATGTGCGCCGCGATGGCATGGATCATTTGAAACGCGCCAAGGACGATATTTCCGAGGATGATCAAAAGATCTGGGCGGATGAAATCCAAGAGCTGACCGATAAAACCATCGCCAATATCGACGCCGCGCTGGAAAGTAAACAAACCGAGATCATGCAGGTCTAGCATGGACAAATTTGGTGACCTAGGCACCCGTATCATATCGGCGATCGTTATGGTCGCCATTGCATTGCTGGCCTTTTGGCTGGGCGGATACTGGGTCGCGGGTCTGTTAACCCTTTTAGCCTGCGTAATGATGTGGGAATATGCCGGATTACTAAGTGCACGTACACCGCGTATCCTTGGCGTTATGTTGCTAACCGTCGTTGCTGCAATGCTTTTATCAACGCTTTTTGGCTGGAAAATTGCGGTGCTATTCCTGATTATGGGCGCATTGGCATTATACAATCCAAATCGCGCATTATGGGGTTGGAGCGCCGCTGGCCTGCTATATATAGGCGGTGCATGTATGGCGCTTTTGGCCATCCATCAGGGTGCCAGCGGCAGCTATAATGTATTCTGGCTTGTGCTCGTTGTGATCCTGTCAGATATCGGCGGATATTTTGCTGGGCGCATCTTTGGCGGTCCGAAATTGTGGCCTGCCATAAGCCCGAAAAAGACTTGGTCTGGCACGCTCGGCGGGTGGGTGCTGGCGGCGCTCGCTGGCACAGCATTAGGGGTATTTGGTCAATACACCATCGTCTTTTCAATCATCGTCTGCATGATCTTGACCATAGCCGCCCAAGCCGGTGACCTATTGGAATCATGGATAAAACGCCGCCATAATGTCAAAGATGCTAGCGACATTATTCCTGGGCATGGGGGGCTATTGGATCGTTTTGACGGGATGCTAGCCGCATCGCTTGTGTTTTCGGTAATTCCGGGTATCTGGTAAATGCGAAAGATCAGTATTTTTGGTTCCACCGGTTCGATCGGGGTAAATACCGTTGCATTGCTAGATGACACATACGATGTCGAAGTTGTTACGGGTGCTAACAATATTGGCCTGCTGGCTGAGCAAGCAAAACGGGTAAGTGCAGGCGTTGCTGTTACAGCCAATGACGCAGAATATGAAAACCTGAAAGCGGCCCTGTCTGGCACGGAAATCGAGGTTGCTGCGGGGGCGACGGCACTTGTCGAAGCCGCGAGCCGTGAGGTCGATTTGGGAATGGCGGCGATTGTCGGCTCGGCAGGGTTGGCACCAACGTTGGCCTTAGCAAAGCATGCTAAAATCCTTGCCCTTGCCAATAAGGAAAGCATGGTCTGCGCTGGTGAATTGGTTAACGCAACATGTGCTGCATCTGGTTGCAAATTGATCCCTGTGGACAGTGAACATAGCGCGATCTATCAATCAATTCAGGGAAATAACGCGGATGAAATTTCCCGCATTATCCTTACAGCGTCGGGTGGACCTTTCCGAAAATGGACGCGCGAACAAATGGCGGAAGCGACATTAGAGCAAGCTCTTGCACATCCGAATTTTGAGATGGGTCAGCGGATTACCATCGATTCAGCGACCATGTTCAATAAGGCGCTAGAAGTGATCGAGGCCTACCAACTTTTTGGTCTAGCCTCGGATCAAATCGAAGTGATAATCCACCCGCAGCAAATTATTCATTCGATGGTTGAATATCGGGATGCGTCGATCATCGCGCAGCTCGGCCAACCCGATATGCGCGGGGCGATCGGATATGCGTTGCACTGGCCAAACCGTAAACCACTGCCCTTGGATCGGCTGGATTTCGCCGCGATCGGCCAATTGGATTTTGAAGCCCCGGACGAAACTAAGTTCCCTTCGTTAAGGTTAGCGAAAGAAGTGTTGGATATCGGTGGCTTAGCCGGAACTATTTTTAATGCTGCTAAAGAGATTGCGCTCGATAAGTTTATCGCCGGAAGCATAGGTTTCTTGGACATGAGTGCGCTAATCGAATATGTTCTGTCCGAACTTCAAGCGGAATCGAGTTCGCAGAACAGTTTGAATGGACTGATCGACGTGATGAAAATGGATGATATGGCCCGTACTATCGGCCTAAATTGGAGGCCCCATTAAATGGAGCTAATCTCGCAAATTCCTGTGTTTGGTGGGTTCATATCTACTATGATCGCCTTTATTGGTATGCTTGGCATCGTGGTTTTTGTCCATGAATATGGCCATTATATCGTTGGTCGCTGGTGCGGAATTCACGCCGAGGTTTTTTCCTTGGGATTCGGACCGGTATTTTGGTCGCGAACCGATAAACGCGGAACCAAATGGCAATTGGCAGCCATCCCTTTTGGTGGGTATGTAAAGTTTTTGGGTGACCGGAACGCCGCAAGTGCGGCCGCCCCCGAAGTCATGGCCGCAATGGACCCAAATGAACGAAATCGTAGCTTTCCGGGGGCCGCGCTTTATAAACGTGCGCTGACCATTGTCGCTGGGCCCATGGCGAATTTCATTCTGGGCGCAGTGATTTTTACTGGGTTGGTATTGTGGCAGGGTACTCTTACGGAAGTGCCAACAGTCGGAAAAGTTCTTGAATTGCCAACGGGTATGGTCGGACTTGAATCCGGTGATGTCATACTCGAAATCGAAGGGCAAAAAGTCGCAAGTTTTGGCGAAATTGTCGATCAAACGCAGGCTATGACAACTGCCGGTAGGATGGAAATCCTTGTTCTTAGAAATGAAGAAGAAGTCTTGGTTTCAACACCTTACCTGTTCCCTCCGGCTGTAGACAGTGTTGTACCTCTTTCGGCAGCCAGTGATGCAGGCATTGAAAGTGGCGATGTGATTTTGCAGGCGGATGAACAAGTTCTTGTCTCTTTCGGTGATTTGAAACGGATTGTTGAAGCTGCTGAAGGAACCGAAATCGTCCTTAAAATTTGGCGGGCAGGTGAAACCTTTGACATAGAGATTGCGCCACAAATGCGTGAGCTTCCTGATGGAGATGGCGGGATCGAAAAACGTTATTTGATCGGTGTGAACGGCTCGTTCGCTTTTCAACCAGCCACCGAAACCCCGCCAATTTGGCGCGCTGGATATATTGGCATCAAACGGGTCGGACGGGTTATCACCGTTTCCCTTGATAGCATAAAGCACATAATTATTGGCAATCTTAGCCCGAAAAATTTGCAGGGTCCGATTGGTATTGCCCAGATATCCAAAGCCACTGCGAGCCAAGGGATCGTTAGCTTCATCGCGTTCATTGCTGGAATGTCGGTAAGTATCGGGATGCTCAATCTATTCCCTATCCCGATGCTTGATGGCGGTCATCTGATGTTTTATGCAATCGAATTGGTGCAACGCAAACCCGTCGGTGACAAGGTGGTCCACGTCTCAATTTTGATGGGGCTTGGGTTAGTTTTAATGTTGATGGTATTCGTAACTTACAACGATATAGCACGAATAATCGGGTCGCTTGTCTCCTAAAACGGCGACCTGTTGCCGGAAAATAAAACATTTCGGATTTCTACCCTGATTGGTCTCGCCATGATGTTGTTATTGGTGGTACTAATAACCTATAATAATTCTGCTCGAATATTACACTTGTCTGCTCAAATACGGTCGGTTCTGCCGCTGACCGAAAAAATTGGATGCCTAACCGATGAAAAGTATCTTAGTTGAGAAACTCAACGTAAAGTCCTGTATTGTCAGTATTTTATTTGCCATGCCTGTTGCTTCGACAACTTTTGTAAGCGCGTTTGTCGCTACAGAACTTCAAGCTGCGGTCATTTCGAATATATCTGTCGAAGGTAATCAGCTGATTCCATCGGAAACGATTCGAGATTTTGCTGGCATTAACTTTGGCGAAAATTTGGACCCAGCCGATATTAACGCCGTGGTTCGTCGTCTATATGACAGCGGCATGTTCGAAAATGTCGACTTACGAGTTTCAGGTTCGACATTGGTGATTTCCGTTGTCGAAAACCCGTCGGTCAGTATTGTTGCATTCGAAGGCAATAGGGCGTTTCGCGATGCGGAGCTGGCTGGAATAGTTGATTCAAATTCGCGTCGCCCATTCAATCGCCTAACGGCGGAGGCTGACGCCCAACGTATTTCGTTGCTTTATGCACAATCTGGACGCGTCGGCGCGTCGGTGCGCCCCGTGATCATTCCGATTTCGGATGGGCGCGTAAACGTTGTGTTCGAGGTAACCGAAAGTCCGGTTGCCGGGATAGATCAAGTTGCATTTGTTGGGAATAACGCGTTTTCAGATCGACGCCTACGCGGTATCATCGAGACACACGAGTCAAATTTCCTTTCCAACATTCTAGGCCGTAATCCCGTCGATCCGGGCAAAATTGCACGTGATCGCCAAAACCTCGAAGAATACTATACGAATAACGGGTATATCGATTTCGAAATCTTGTCCGCTGTTCCGGAATTAACGGCCGATCAATCCGCATATCATCTGACCTATGCCGTAAACGAAGGTTTCAAATACGATTTTGGTCAGTCTAGCGTTACATCTTCGATCAATGGCGTTGATGGTGCGGCTTATACACGTTTCGCTAATCTTCGCACCGGTCATGTTTTCCGCGCCGAAGACGTGCGTGATGTTATTGACGCCATCGAAGTCGAAGCCGTGCGTCAAGGCTTGCCATTTCTGCGCGTAACCCCGCGTTTCACCAAGGACGAAGCGGGCAGGGTTGTCGATGTTGATTTCGAACTGGTGAATGGTCGCCGTGTTTACGTTGAACGAATTGACATTAGTGGCAACACATCGACCCGCGAACGCGTTATCCGTCGCCAATTCAATTTTGTCGAAGGTGACGCCTTTAACCCACGTAAAATGGCCGAAGCTGCCGATAAACTGCGCGCATTAGGAATTTTTGGTGTCACCAATGTGACACTGCGCGAAGGGTCCACACCGGGTAAAGCTATTGTTGATGTCGAAGTTCAGGATGTTGCTACGGGCAGTCTTGGGTTCGGTGTCGGTTATTCGTCTGACAATGGTGTTAACGGGTCGATTAATTTTTCTGAACGCAATTTTCTTGGCCGCGGTCAACAGTTTGAATTCGAAATATCCGTTGCAGAAAAACAAAACTCCGTTTCCTTTGATTTTTTGGAACCAGCACTGTTTGGCCGCGATGTCGCAGCCGGTGTTAGCGTTTATTACCGTGATATTGATCGTTCGGAATCATCCTTCAAAACAACGAATATCGGGATTGAACCCCATGTTACTTTTGCACTTGGCGAACATACACGTTTGAAGCTTGGATATAGGTTGTCGATGGATGAAATGTATGATTTCCAAGACGGTACAGCACCCTATATTGCTGCTGACGAGGGTGATTTCATCACGTCCTCTCTAAGCGCAACATTATCATATAACCGCCTGAATTCACGCATCGAACCTACTGGCGGATATTTCTTGAGTCTAACCGAAGAAGTTGCAGGGCTTGGTGGTGACGTTTCCTACAGCAAGACAATTGCACGCGCAAAAGCATATACATCACTTTTTGACGAAGCGATGGTACTTTCCGCGGAAATCGAGGGTGGAGCACTTATTTCTGATGACGGGCGCTCGCGCGTGACAGACCGTTTCTTCCTAGGTGGTCGGACCCTTCGTGGGTTTGAAACCGGCGGTATTG
>CAZYMT010000178.1:0-6263 GCA_964649035.1 uncultured Rhodobacterales bacterium | reverse complement strand
TAACAACGAAGGGGATTTCACAGTTGATTAACAGAATACGGTCATCAACCGGGCAAGCATAAGCGCCCGAAACGAAAACCAATAAGACTAGCTGCGCCCAGATAATTTTCAGTATTAGCAGACAATTTCCCAACGCAGATTTTACGGTAATAATGCTGGTATATTGCCAACAGGCAGGATCCCGATTTTGAACACGCCGTGGTCAAAATTCACAGGAACGGTTAATTCACCACCGACAAGAACCACTTGCAGTAAAGAATCAAGTTCGCTGGTCTCGGCTAGTGGTAATCGTTCCGTCAGGCTGATATCCGGGTTCCACGACGTCAACCGCAAATCTATTCTGCCATTCACAAGGCCAAGCGCATCAACCGTAAGCTTGCCATCACCAGTAAAGGCGATACCAGCCCAGTTAAGCGTAATGTCAGTTACATCAATTTCAGTGATCCGCAGTGTCTTGGCATCATAAGCGCCCCGACTCCATGGTTCTGACAAGGTGATTTCCGTATCAATTACAACGTTATCTACGATCCAGAAGATGGCCGGGTCGAGGTCTAAATCCCGCAGGATCTGATTAGGCAGTTGTAGGTTAACACCATTCAAGCGCGTGCGATAAACATTCCCAAGCCCACGCCGCGAAAATGAAAAATCGGCAGCGCCAATCAACGCCCGTATGTCATTATTTTCAATAATCGAAAGAATATCGGGCTTATTTCTCTGTATGCCAAGTATCGGTGAGGATGGTGGCTTTAGGAACACGATTCCAGGTGATGCGGGTGCTTCTTCAATCGTTTCTTGAGCCGCAACAAAACTTGTCGCAAATAATGTCGACAGCAACGCAATCGCGCCGACGCCCCGTTTCCCCCAAAGCCAAGTCATCTCTGTACCCTCCTTCGGGGACGCACGGAATTTGCTGTAACGCCTTCCAGCAGGATAGACGTCATCGGATGCCCGCCATCCTCATGAGCGTGCGATTTCAACAGAATACGAATTTCTTGCTGCATATCAACGTCATCCGGCAATCCAAGCACCCAACTAAAGAAAATTGCGCGACATTCCGCCGTCCCAATTCCATCGATGGAATAGGCGTCATCAATCAAGAAACGTGGCTCGAAACCTCGTTTTTCAGTCCGCACCGCAGCTCCTCCACCCATCTTTTGTACTTTCTATCGAAAGAAATCATTATATTACCTTACTCAACACTTCGAACAGGCGCGAGCAATATTTAAAAAAAAGACCTCAGATTACAAGTTTACTATCAATAGTTTGGGTCATTATTGTGGCAATATCCGACAATCTACTCTCTAGCGCGTACATATCTGTGGTTTCCGTCACATTAACCAACAACTTCGAGAACCCGTCCCCGATATTTTCGGCCGGAACCGGACCGTCGAAAGCCAGCCTTGCAACTTGTTGAATTTCTTGAAGTAATGTAATCGCCTCGAGTATTTTAATTGCCTCGTCATCCGTAACCCATTTATTTTTCACCAGCTCTGGTAGTTGGTCAATTGGCCTTTGTATGTCGCATATGCCGTGTATCACCGCGCCCGCCTGCAACAACAATTCAATATCCATCAAACGCCCAGGCCCATCCTTAACATTCCAGGGGTTGGACGAAGCTTTGATCGCGAGTTTTTCTCGCATTTCGACGGTGTCAGCAATCACCTTTTTACGGTCATGCGGCTGGCAAAGTGCAACGCGTATCGCCGATTTGACGCTGGAAACCAGTTCATCCCCACCGGTCACAACCCGTGCCCGCGTTAGCGCCAAATGCTCCCATGTCCACGCCTCGGTTTTCTGGTAATCTGCGAATGCTTTAATCGATGTCGCAACCGGTCCTTGGCGCCCTGACGGCCGCAGCCGCATGTCTACGTCGTATAACGCCCCTTCAGACGTGGGAACCGTAATCGCCGATAACAAAGCTTGGGTAAGGCGGGCGTAATAGGTCGCAATTGCAAGAGGTTTCGCCCCGCTCGAAACCTCCAACCCATCGGCATCATAGACCATGATCAAATCCAAATCGGACGTCGACGTCATTTCACGCGACCCAAGCTTTCCCATCGCAATCACCGCGGCTCCCTTACCCGGAGGTAGGCCGTAACGTCTTGAAAAATTTCGACAAACGGCAGGGTAAATTACGTTTAAGCAGGCTTCGGCAATATCCGAATATGCTCGACCGGCCTCCTCGGCTGACGAAATTTGGCGTAACAGATGCACGCCTACGCGGAACTGTTTTTCTTTCACCCAGCGCCGTGTGGAATCTAGTATGAACTCGAAATCATCCGTTTCACCGATCTGCGCCGCCAGTTCCGTCCGTAATGTTTCATATTCCGGCAAGCTCTCGAAAAACTCCGATCCGACGACCGCATCAAATACCTGCGCATTCCGCCCAAGATAGCGCGCCAACGCCGGTGCTGTCGCACAGATATCTACCAACAGATCGAGCAGTTGTGGATTGGCTTCAAACAATGAAAACAGCTGTACGCCCGATGGCAAGGCAGACAAAAACGCGTCAAACTGGATCAGGGCTTCTTCGGGATTGGTCGAACGGGATAACCGCCTGAAAATTTCAGGTTGAATACGCGCAAATATACGCCGCGCACGTTCAGAACGCATGGACGGCAATGTTTCCCATTTTTCTAGCGTTTTCTCTAACAACGTCGCGTTTTCGAATTCCGGCATTTCTTGCTCTTTAGTTTCTTTACCAGCAAAAAATATCTCGGTTAGATCGTGAACTTCTTGTAAGCGGGCCTCGATATCCGCCTCAAAAATCATGCGGTCAGATGCGCCACAAAACGCCGCCATCCGATCCCGTTTTTCAATCGATTTAGGCATTTTATGGGTCTGAGCGTCGTCCAACATCTGCAAGCGATGCTCAATGGTGCGGTGGTGGATATACGCATTTGTCAGGGTTGATGAAATTTCGGCCGTAACCCAACCTTTTTCCACTAGCGCCTGCAGCGCAGGCAGCGTTTCCCTTTGCCGGATATCGGCATCGCGACCACCACAAATTATCTGGCGCGTCTGGGTGAAAAATTCGATCTCGCGAATTCCACCGCGCCCCAGCTTCATATCGTGCCCCGCGATTGAAACCGGGCCGTGCAACCCTTTATGTTCGCGAATCCGCAGCCGCATATCATGTGCATCTTGGATGGCCGCGAAATCGAGATATTTTCGCCAGATGAAAGGCTTAAGGCGATCCAGAAATGCCCAACCTGCATCAATTGCGCCGGCACAGGGCCGTGCTTTGATAAACGCCGCGCGTTCCCAAGTTCGCCCAAGGCTTTCGTAATAACGCTCCGCAGGTTCCATTGCGATACAAACTGGCGTTACGGACGGATCTGGACGTAGGCGCAAATCGGTCCGAAAAACATATCCACCCCCTGTAATTTCCGATAGCAGCTTAACCATACGCTGCGTCACCCGAATAAAGCTCGCCCGGACCTCAGCGTAGTTTTCTGGGTCATGACGGGTTTCATCGAACAGCATAATCAGGTCAATGTCAGAAGAATAATTCAGCTCTCCAGCACCCATTTTACCCATGGCTAACGCAACCATTCCAGCGGCATCGGCAGCGTCCTTTTCAGTGCAACCCGGTAATTTTCCACGCGTAATCTCCGCGCCAACCAAATGCACTAGACTAACCTGAACCGCCCTATCTGCTAATGCCGTAAGCGCAGTTGTCACCTGTTTCAGGGACCATAATCCACCAATATCAGCGAGCGCCAACAGCAGCGCCGTTCGCCGTTTTGCAAGACGCAGATTATCAGAGAGAGCCTGAAAGTTATCCCCTGAAATATCCGCAAGAATGCTTTCGAATGCGGCATCTAGATCAACGTCAATATTCGCAGACAGCCAATCATGTTCACGTTGCAACAAACCATCAAGATATGGGCTACACCCTGAAATTCCTTCAACTAAATTCAGAAAATTATCAGGCGCGCCCTTATATATCAGACGCATTTCGGCCCCGCGCACAGGGTCGAAAGGGATTGGGGATGGCGTGACTTGGATAAGGGTTTTCATACGCTCAGAATGGCAGTATTTTGTCGCGGGTCAAGCTATTCACCTGTGTATTTAGGTGAGCGCTTTCCCATAAACGCGGCCACCCCTTCAAGAAAATCATGTGTTTGCCCGGCTTCGCCCTGCAAAACGGCCTCCAATTCCAGTTGCTCACCCAGAGTATTGTCCAAACTACAGCGCAACGCACGCTTGGTCAGTTCGTAACTTTTGGTTGGACCATTCGCAAGATGTGTTGCCCGCGCCTGCACGCATGCATCAAAACCCTCATCCGCCACATATTCCCAAATCATCCCCCAATCGGAGGCCTGCTGCGCGGTGATCTTATCGGCAAACAGCGCCGCCCCCATAGCCTTGGAAAATCCGATTTGGCGCGGCAACCAATAGGTCCCACCAGCATCCGGAATAAGACCAATACGTGAAAAAGCCTGAATGAAATACGCTGATTGCGTCGCGATCACAACGTCCGCCGCCAATGCCAAATTTGCCCCCGCCCCGACAGCCGCACCATTGACTGCCGAAATTGTCGGGATCGGGCAATTGTAAATTGCGTTCAACATGGGTTCATATTCGTCACGCAGAATTTTTTCGAGGTTAACTTCTGCTAAATCCCGTTGATCCGCCAAATCCTGCCCCGAACAAAACCCCCGCCCCGCCCCGGTAAACACCAAAACGCGCGCTTCGTTCTGGGCATGTTCAATGGCCGAACGGATTTCGCTGCGCATCTCGGAATTCAGGCTATTCATTACGTCCGGGCGGTTCAGCGTAATCGTCGCAATATTGTCGGTAACAGTGTATAGGATTGTTTTATAGCTCATGACAGGCTCCTTCTCTTTGGGCATCTTAGAAGCTCGCCTCGGATCAGCAAAGTGGTACGTGGCGTCAGTCTTTCAGCAGCGCATCGAGGCGTTCTTGTTCCACCGCGCTCAAGCCTTCGACGGCTTTTACGTTACGGCTTCGAATGAAGCCCAGTGAAATAAACCCGCCTATCAACAGCAATATTGGCCCTGCCAGCCAAAGCAGTGCGTTCCCTAGCCGGAAAACGGGTTTCAGCAAAACATATTCGCCGTAGCGATCAACAATAAACGCTGTCGCCTGTTGATCTGTATCGCCAGCCACCAAGCGTTCACGCACCAAAACCCGTAAATCCCGCGCCAGTTCAGCGTTGGAATCGTCGATACTTTCGTTTTGGCAAACCAGACACCGCAGTCCCTTGGAAATATCCCGCGCACGGGCCTCCATCACGGGATCATCTAGGATTTCATCCGGTTCAACGGCGATGGCCGCAGTCGCCATCAGCAATATAAGAAACGCCCGCCAAATCATTCGGCAGGCACAGCGTTTTGCTGCCTCCGCGCGGGTGCTGCGACACGGTACCGGCGATCCGTTAGGCTAACTGCGCCGCCAAATGCCATAATCATAACCCCGATCCAAATCCAGTTGGTGAAAGGTTTGATATATGACCGTACCGCCCAAGACCCGTCATTTTGTTCGTCCCCAAGCACAATATAAACGTCCCGCAGCAGGCTTTGGTCAATCGCGGCCTCGGTTGTGGGCATACCTTCCACCGGATAAATTCGTTTTTCGGGCAGTAGGGTTGCGATGACTACACCGCCTTGTAGTAAGGCAAATTTGCCACGTTCGGCAACATAATTGGGCCCTTGAATTTGCTCGACACCGTCAAAGCGCAGTTCATATTTTTGCAAGGTAAAGCTCTCGCCGACTTGCAAGGTTCGGATGTCCTCGACCTCCCATGCTGTAATCGCCGAGATACCGAAAATCGCCAAGCCAAAACCCATATGCCCCAGCATTTTACCCCAGTCAGCGCCCGTCAGGTTCTTAAGCCGCCGCGCGACCTCAGCGCCCGAGGCTTTGCCCAATTTTACCCGCTGCGCCACATCGATCAGCGCGCCAAGCACCACCCATGCCGCGAGTGCCAGCCCGATCGGCGCCAACATGCGGCCACCTGTTTGCAGGCTCCACACCAAAATTCCCAACGCCACAGACAATGCCATAGCGCCCCAAAGTGCGGGCATCACACGGTTCAATCGTCCGCGTTTCCATGGCAAAATTGCGCCAATCGGCAAGATCATCGCCAGAACAACCATGAATGGTGTGAAAGCAATGTTGAAGAACGGCGCACCAACCGACACTTTAGCCCCCGTCGCCATTTCCAAAACCAGCGGCCAGATTGTGCCAATAAAAACCACAGCGGTAGCAACGGCCAGTAATAGGTTATTTAGAAC
>CAZYMT010000177.1:0-6358 GCA_964649035.1 uncultured Rhodobacterales bacterium | reverse complement strand
ACCTATATGCTTCCCGAAATGTTACTGCAGCATTTTGGTCATCCGGCACTAATGTCGGTTTTATCCCTGGTTCAAGGAATTTATTACCATTCTGATACCATATTTCAAGTTCGTCAAAATTTGTAGGAAAACCGTCAGCGCGAATTTTCGCACGGTGACGACCGTTAAGGGACATGAGCTCCTCGCCCGGGTTCAACATACCGCGCTCGACCAATTGGCCGAAGGGGACGCGCGGCTCGGAGCGTTTGGATTGGGTGACCTCAAGGGATGAACGATCGTAACGGCGGGTGTTGGCGATGCGCTTTTCAGCAACCTCGCGGTATTCCGCTTCACGTTCGATACCGATGAAATGACGGCCCAATTTCTTGGCGACAGCACCTGTGGTGCCGGTGCCAAAGAATGGATCAAGAATAACATCACCCGGTTTCGTGCTGCCAACCAAAATGCGGTGCAACAGGGATTCAGGTTTTTGCGTTGGGTGCGCTTTTTGGCCTTCAGCGTTTTTCAGGCGCTCATTGCCGTTGCAAATGGGCAGAACCCAGTCGCTGCGCATTTGGATGCCTTCATTCAGCTCTTTCAAGGCCTCATAGTTAAACGTGTATTTGGAGGCGTCGGATTTGCCGGCCCAAATCATCGTTTCATGGGCATTTGTCAGGCGTTTACCGCGAAAATTAGGCATTGGGTTGGATTTGCGCCAGATAACATCGTTCAAAATCCAGAAACCAGCGTCCTGCAATGCGGTGCCAACGCGGAAAATATTGTGATACGAACCAATGACCCAAATTGCGCCATTTGGTTTAAGAATACGGCGTGCAGCCTTTAGCCAAGCGCGCGAAAATTCGTCATAGGCAGCAAAACTGGAGAACTGATCCCAGTCATTATCAACAGCATCAACCTTGGAATTGTCAGGGCGGTGCAAGTCGCCGCGCAGCTGTAGGTTATACGGGGGATCTGCAAAAATAAGATCAACCGAACCCTCGGGCAAGCTGTTCATCACATCAATGCAATCGCCTGCAAGTATTGTATCAAGCGGCAGCGCGGTCTGCGCTACGTCAGTGTTCTTCGTTACCATGTGTCCGCCTCAGACTTTTATTTTTTATTGTTGAGGCTAAGATGATTCATTTCGGATTCCGCGTCAATTTCTTTTTGAATCAATGACTTATTTAATTTTCTTCATACAACATCTTGTGGATAGGTTTGAAAGAAACCCTATGGTGAGGGGTGACCCCAAGGCGTGTTAACCCTTCTTGATGGGCCTTAACCCCGTATCCGGCATTGTTTTCCCACCCATAGCCCGGAAACTGTTGCGAAAGTGCCACCATCATCCGGTCGCGAGTGACCTTGGCGATGATCGAAGCGGCGGCAATGGACACCGAAATGCTGTCGCCTTTGATAATCGCCTGCGCCGTGCAGGGCAGATCAGGGGGGATTTTGTTGCCGTCTATAAGGGCGTGTGCGGGTTGCTGCGGTAATTCGTCAATGGCGCGGCGCATGGCAAGGAAGGTGGCGTTCAGGATGTTGATTTCGTCGATTTCTTGGACTGAGGCCATGCCGATCCCAACCATGGCACTGTTCATGATTGGATCAAACAAGGCTTCGCGCCGTTTTTTCGTCAGTTTCTTAGAATCGTTCAGACCGTCAGGTATTTGGTTGGGGTCGAGGATAACGGCACAGGCCACCACGGGCCCCGCCCACGGACCACGCCCAACCTCGTCGACTCCACAAACGGGATTCGGGGCGTTTTCTTCGAATGAGTAGTTGGGTTTGGGTGATGAGGTCATTTTATCTATACCGAAAGGTTAATATTTAGGCAGTCGCCGAGATTCTTGTTCACGAATTGGTCACAAACCGTGAATCGTCCATATTTTGATCATCAAGGGTAAAGGTTTCAACATCCCTATGCTTTTATCGCGGCGCTGAATTCAGCAAAGTTTAAGGTGTGCGGCGACGAAGGACTGAACTCTGATCGCCACCGCACGGGTGCAACTAGAAAGCTGCGGGGGGCAGGATATTACGATGACATCTGACTTGCAATCTTACCCAAGCGGCAATTTCCCAGGAGAGAAATAATGATGAACGCTAAAAAGCTTGTTATAAGCTTGGGCCTGTCCGCGTCGCTGCTTGCTGGCTCCGCATATGCTCAAGAAACAATTAAAGTCGGTATTCTGCATTCGCTATCCGGTACGATGGCGATTTCGGAAACGACCCTTAAAGACGTAATGTTGATGCTGATCGAAGAACAAAACGCCAAGGGCGGTGTTCTTGGTATGCAGCTTGAAGCTGTTGTTGTTGATCCAGCATCCGACTGGCCCCTATTTGCCGAAAAAGCCCGCGAGCTGATCGAAGTCCATGAGGTTTCCGCAGTATTCGGCAACTGGACATCCGTGTCGCGCAAATCCGTGCTGCCGGTGTTTGAAGAACTGAACAACATCCTGTTCTACCCTGTGCAATATGAGGGCGAAGAAAGCCAACGTAACGTATTTTATACGGGTGCTGCGCCAAACCAACAGGCGATCCCTGCTGTGGATTATCTGCGCAACGAAGAAGGCGTTGAACGTTGGGTTCTGGCTGGAACCGACTATGTTTATCCGCGCACAACCAACAAAATCCTCGAGGCGTATCTGATCGGTCTTGGTGTGTCGCCTGACGACATCATGATCAACTACACACCTTTTGGCCATTCCGATTGGCAGACCATTGTTTCCGACATCAAAGCGTTCGGTTCCGAAGGCATGAAAACCGCTGTTGTATCGACTATCAACGGCGATGCGAACATTCCTTTCTATAAGGAACTTGGTAACCAAGGTATCGCTGCTGAAGATATCCCCGTTGTTGCTTTCTCCGTTGGTGAGGAAGAATTGGCCGGTCTAGACACTGGTCCGCTGGTTGGCCACTTGGCTGCTTGGAACTATTTCATGTCCGTGGATACGCCTGAAAATGACGAATTCATTGCAACATGGCAGGCGTTTACTGGTGACGACGAACGCGTAACCAATGACCCGATGGAAGCCCATTATATTGGTTTCAACATGTGGGTTAAAGCTGTCGAGGCTGCTGGCACAACTGATCCAGACGCTGTGATTGACGCGCTTATTGGTGTGTCTGTTCCTAACCTTACTGGCGGTTTGTCCTCCATGGGTGCGAACCATCACATCACCAAACCTGTTCTGGTTGGCGAAATCCAGGACGATGGTCAGTTTGACGTAGTTTGGGAGACTTCCGGCCTTGTTTTGGGGGACGCATGGTCGGCGCATCTACCTGAATCTGCCAAGCTGATCTCTGATTGGCGTGCTCCAATGTCTTGTGGCAACTTTAATGTTGAAACAGGCGTTTGTGGCGGTGCAGGCGAATAATATCACTGTCGGGGGCGGTTTGAGCGCCCCCGACATTTACAAATTGGGTCAGTATCCATGCTAAAATTCCTTACATTCTTTATGTTCTTAACCTCCGCTGTCGTTGCGCAGGATTTTGAGGCGCTGGTTAACCAGTTGCCCGAAGGGTCCTATTCAGATCGCGCCGAAGTGGTCCGCCAGATCGCCCAAACGGGTGACGAGCGCGCCGAACATGTGTTGGAATTGCTCACGGCAGGTGATTTGCACGTTCTGAAAGCGGACGGCCAGATTATCGAGCTGCGCGAAGTTGGATCAGACGATATCGCATTCTCGATTTTTGATGGCACTGAAATTGGCGTTGTTGCTAGTCGCGGCAGCAAGAAGGTTAAAGTGAATAACGGGCTGCGGCGTGAAATCCGCACGGTCCTTGGGGCAATGTCCCTGCAAAATCCTGATCCGGCGAAACGGATCGAAGCGGCTACTGCCGTGTTTAAAAGCGGTGATCCGGCGCAAATTGGTGTTCTGGATGCGGCGATTGCTGCGGAAACTGAAGGTAATGTGGCGATCGCATTGGTCGAGGCTCGCGCGGTTGCCATTTTGAATTCCGACGCAGAGGTTGCCGAAAAACTGGAGGCCGTCGCGATACTAAGCAATCGCGGGGATCGCGATGCACAAGGGGTGTTGTCGCAGTTTAAGGAAGACGCAGATTTGGCGGATGCGGTAAATCTTGCCCTCGTCCAGATCGAGCAAAGTCAAAGACTTTGGGGGATTGCGCAGAATTTCTGGTACGGGTTGTCGCTCGGTTCGGTTCTTTTGCTGGCCGCCATCGGTCTGGCGATCACTTTCGGCGTTATGGGTGTTATCAACATGGCACATGGCGAGCTGGTGATGCTTGGTGCCTATACAACCTTCGCCGTGCAGGAATTTATTCGTAATTCCGCCCCGCAGCTTTTTGAATATTCCCTACTTATCGCTGCCCCCAGCGCCTTTATTGTCGCGGGCTTGGTTGGCATTTGCATAGAACGCGGCGTGGTCCGGTTTTTGTACGGTCGCGCGCTGGAAACCCTGTTGGCGACATGGGGGATTAGTTTGATTTTGCAACAAACCGTGCGCTCGATCTTTGGCCCCAACAATCGCGAGGTTGGTAATCCTGAATGGATGTCCGGTTTCTTTGAGCTGGGTGGCATGACCATAACTTGGAGCCGCCTGTGGATTTTTGTGTTCTCGCTGCTGGTATTTGCAGGGTTAATGCTGATTCTGAAACGTACCGCGATGGGCTTGCAGATGCGGGCCGTTACCCAGAACCGAGCGATGGCAGCGAATATGGGGATTAATACCGGGTGGGTCGATGCGCTGACCTTTGGTCTTGGCGCCGGTGTCGCTGGACTGGCGGGCGTGGCCCTTAGCCAGATCGACAACGTGTCGCCGAACCTTGGGCAAAGCTATATCGTGGACAGCTTCATGGTGGTGGTGTTCGGTGGGGCCGGAAACCTTTGGGGTGCACTTGCGGGCGCGTTCAGCCTTGGCATCGCCAATAAATTCCTTGAGCCTTGGGTCGGGGCGGTCTTGGCCAAAATCCTCGTCCTCGTCTTTATCATCCTGTTTATCCAGAAACGGCCGAGGGGCCTATTCGCCCTCAAAGGCCGCGCGGTGGAGGCATGAGCATGTATAAACGTCTAATCGATCGTCGTATGGGTCTGTTTTTGGTGGCGTTGTTTATCGCCACAGTCCTGATCCCTGTCGGCAATTTGTGGATCGCTGGCCAACCCGTGCCGTCCTATGCCGTTGCCCTGATCGCCAAATATTTGTGCTACGCATTGCTGGCGGTTTCGCTGGATTTGGTCTGGGGGTTTTGTGGCATCCTTAGCCTTGGGCACGGCGCATTCTTTGCGCTTGGCGGTTATGCGATGGGCATGCATTTGATGCGCGAGATTGGAACACGCGGCGTTTACGGCGACCCGATCCTGCCGGATTTCATGGTGTTTCTGAATTATGAAAACCTGCCTTGGTTTTGGCTTGGCTTTGACAATTTCTGGTTTGCTAGTTTGATGGTTCTACTTGCCCCCGCGATTTTGGCCTTCGTTTTTGGCTGGCTGGCGTTCCGCAGCCGCGTCACTGGCGTTTATCTTTCGATCATTACGCAAGCGATGACCTATGCGCTAATGTTGGCCTTTTTCCGCAATGAATTGGGGTTTGGTGGCAATAACGGCCTGACAGATTTCAAGGATGTCTTGGGGTTCAGCCTACAATCCGACGGCACCCGCGCTGGGTTGTTCGTGGTCGCGGCATTAGCTTTGGCTTTGGGTTTGCTGGTCTCACGCTTCATCACAACATCGAAACTCGGCAAAGTTCTGGTCGCCATTCGTGACGCTGAAAGCCGCACCCGTTTCACGGGCTATCGGGTCGAGGGGTATAAACTGTTCGTCTTTGTCGTCTCAGCCATGATGGCAGGAGTTGCGGGCGCGATCTACACCCCCATCGTCGGTATCATTAACCCTGGGGAATTCAGCCCTGCCAACTCGATCGAGATCGTCATTTGGGTTGCGTTGGGCGGACGCGGTACGTTGGTCGGTGCAGCGATCGGCGCGATAATCGTCGCATTGGCGAAAACCTTGCTGACGGGATGGATACCAGAGGTCTGGTTATTTGCCCTCGGCGCGATGTTCGTTTTTGTAACCATATTCCTGCCTTACGGCGTCCTTGGATTTGTCGAGCAGCAAATTGCCAAATTCCGCAAAAAACCGGAGGTCACAGCATGAATTCGCAATTATACCTTAACGGCGTCCACAAAAGCTTCGATGGTTTTAAGGCCATTAACAACCTGTCGATGACTATCCAAAAGGGGGAGTTACACGCGGTTATTGGCCCGAATGGCGCGGGTAAAACCACGATGATGGATATCATCACCGGCAAAACTCGTCCTGATGAGGGCGAAGTGTTCTGGAACGAAACCGTTGACCTGACCAAAGTTGACGAGGCCGGAGTGGCCCGTCTTGGGATCGGGCGTAAATTCCAGAAACCAACAG
>CAZYMT010000176.1:0-6360 GCA_964649035.1 uncultured Rhodobacterales bacterium | reverse complement strand
TCAGTGGCCCCTTTTTACGCCGCAATTTGGGACACTTTTACTCTGCGATTGACATCGCAACGAATGCACTCGTTAATTCTCAAACTCAGTAATTCATACGGGTAGTTACCATTTATTTCAAGTATTTCGCAAATGATGTCCACTCAACATAGTAATGACAAACGCAAAAAGGCCCGCATCACAGCGGGCCCTTCGTCACCATAAATCTCGTGTTACCTAGGTTAAGGTCAGCACGGCTATATCGAAGTAAATCAAATCACTGGCACCGATATCAGCTAGGTCAGCGCCATGAATTTCGATATAAGTGTCGTCGTAATGAAAACCGACCACATCATCTGACGCACTTCCGATCTCGTAGAAATGGGACAAGGCCAATACCGAGCTTACAAACCCGAAATCCGAAATGTCCAGCAAGTCGGTTCCATCCTTATAGTCCAACACAACATCAGAACTGTCATCGTCGTTGAAGACAAACACGTCCGCGCCTTTACCGCCAGTCAGTTCATCATCACCGGCACCACCTTGCAGATAGTCTGCACCTTTGCCGCCAAACAATTCATCATCACCCGCAGCGGCCAGCAAGACGTCATTGCCAGTGCCACCTTTCAACGTGAATTCACCTCCTGCAGTCGTCAATAGATCATCACCAGCGCCACCTTTCAGTGTCGCATTGCTGAAATATGAAGAAATAGTGTCGTCACCAGCACCGCCCTTTAGAACCGTATCATCGACATAACCTGACGTGATGGAATCGTCGCCGTCCCCGGCTTTGACAGTATAAGAACCGTATCCAACTGTTATGGTGTCTTCACCGTCGCCACCTTGCAGCAGGCCCGTGCCATATTCGGCGCTCATTGCATCTTCACCTGATCCGCCCTTCATCACGACATCGTCGCCAGTTCCCGTCATGGTATCATTACCATCGCCGCCCAAAAGCGTATTACCCACGCCTTCGGCTTCGATAACGTCATTACCGCCTTCACCATCGAGAACATTATTGTTACCCTCGGCGATTATGTTATCGTCCCCAGCACCACCGTTTAGTATATTACGATTTCCGTCGCTGCTCAAATAATCTTCGCCTGCCCCGCCAAACAATTCGTTTTTATTTGCGTCCGAAACGTAAACGTAGTCATTGCCCGAACCACCCTTCAGCACATTCGAGTTATTATAAGCAACCAATGTATCATCGTCGGCCTCTCCCTTTAGAAGATTATGGCCGCCTTCAACCCAAAGGAAGTCCTCGCCGTCCCCACCTTCCAAAATGTCGTTGCCACTACCATTGAAAAGGTAGTCATTCCCGACGCCGCCTTTCAGAATATCATCGCCAGTACCGCCGTAAATGCTGTCATCACCCGCGCCACCCAAAAGCGTGTCATTTCCGCTGTTGCCATACAATTCATCGTTGTCGGCCCCGCCCTTCAATAGGTCATTACCGCCCGCGCCGTGCAGCACATCGTTACCCGCGAACCCTTTGATCACATCATCACCGCCGCCGCCGTTAAGAACGTTGTCGCCTGCTGTTCCATTGATATTTGCCATGATATTCACTCCAATAATTATGTACCGAACAAATGCGACACGTCGTTATGTCTATCCAACCCGGATGACCCCAAAATTGCCGCCCCTCGACCGCTCTGATTTCCAACCAAATTGCGATCACATTTAAGCGCTGCATATTAGTTAGTCGCGGGAGGGGGGGATTGGGTTCAATTAAATGACTGCGGGGCGGAGGATCCGGCTCGTTGACGCTCACACTGCACAGCATAACGAAAAAGGCCCGCATTTCAGCGGGCCTTTTCCAATATTTAACTCGTGGTTACCTAAGGAATAAGAACAAACTCAAAATAGATCAGGTCTCCGGCGTCGATATCACCTAAATCGGCACCATGGATTTCAATATTGGTATCATTATACTCGAAACCAACCACACCGTCCGAGCTGGAACCGATTTCATAGAAATGGGGCAATACCTGACCCGCATTTACAAACCCGAAATTCGAAAAATCTAGCAAATCGGTTCCGTCTTTATAGTCCAACACAACATCGAAACTTTCATCATGGTGGAATACAAACTGGTCCGCGCCTTTACCGCCGGTCAATTCGTCGTCACCCAAACCACCGCGCAAATAGTCAGCACCTTTGCCACCGAACAATTCATCATCGCCGGCTCCTGCCAACAAATAGTCGTTACCTGTGCCGCCTTTCAGGATGAATTCACCCAGCCCGGTCGTCAATGTATCGTCACCTGCGCCACCCTTCAGGGTCCCCGTGCTAAGATGAGCCGTGATTGTATCGTCGCCAGCCCCCCCTTTAAGAACAACATCGCTCACCAAAAACGATGAGAGAGTATCGTCGCCGGCACCCCCGATAACTTTATACTCAGCACCCTCGGAAACGGCCATAGTGTCGTCCCCTGTGCCACCTTCTAGGCGCCCCGAACCGTCACCAGCGTGCATTTCATCATCGCCGGATCCGCCATTCATTAGAACATTTTCACCCGCACCTGTCATTAAATCTTCGCCCGAACCACCGTAAAGTTCATTATCCGCGCCTTCTGTAGTCATTTCGTCATTACCGTCTTCACCATCGAGAACATTCTTATTTCCCGTCGCCTCTATGTCATCGTTGCCATTCCCGCCATCCAAAATGTTACGGTTGCCGGTTGCGCTGAGTAAGTCGTCGCCAGCACCACCATCAGCTTTGTTTTTGTTTGCATTATAAATGTACAGATGGTCATTCCCGGAACCACCTTTCAAGACGTTGCTGCTGTTGTAAGCAACCAGCCAATCATCACCGGATTGACCCTTTAGGATACTTTGACCGTCGCCCTCGGTGGAAAGTTCATCATCGCCGTCGCCGCCTTCCATCAAGTCGTCACCAGCTGTACTGTACAAGTTGTCGTTACCGTCGCCACCTAGCAAAATGTCATCACCGTTCCCGCCATAAAGATCGTCATCGCCCGAACCACCAAGAAGTGTGTCATTGCCGCCATTGCCACGCAAAAAATCGTCGCCCGCCCCACCTTTGAGAAGGTCGCTGCCGCCCCCGCCGTACAGCTCGTCGTCACCCGCGAACCCTTTTAGTACATCACTTCCACCACCACCGTTAAGAATGTCTTCGCCTGCTGTTCCGTTTAAATTCGCCATGATATTCGCTCCAATAATTATGTGCCGATCAAATCCAACACGTTGTTAAGTTCACCCAAATTGCGATCGCATTTGGCGATGCATATTAGTTAGTCGTGGAAGGGTTCGACTTAGTTCAAATTAAACTGGTGGAGTTTGGAAACGAGTTCGCCGCCGCAACCAAACGGCAGCGCACACAAAAGAAGGCCCGCATTTCTGCAGGCCCTCAATAAGCATTTGGGTGTTCTTTTAAGGCTTGGCGCGTTCCTAAAGGATCAGATCGGCACCATTTAGATTACCCATATCAATACCATGGATTTCGATCACAGTTCCGTCGCCGCTATCAAAACGAAGAGTATCATCACTGCCAGTTCCAACTTCTATGAAACGCGTTTTAGCATCGGCAAAATTAGCGAACCCAAAATCGGAAAGATCGATTTTATCTTCGCCGTTGGTGAAATCCTGGATTACCGAAGTTCCGTTTGCCTGCGTAAACACAAAAACATCATCACCAGAGCCCCCTTCAAGCAGATCATCACCGCCGCCAGAGATAAGCACATCATCGCCCTTGCCGCCATTTAGCTGGTCATCACCCGTTCCGGAGGTCAGCGTATCATCACCCTTACCGCCATTTAGAATATTGTTGGTGCCAACGGATTCAATATCATCCTTGCCCTTCCCCCCATTTAGGGTGGAGCCATTTCCGCTCGCGAACAATTCGTCAGCCCCCTTACCGCCATTTAATTCGTCGGCCGTTCCCACGGATATAATAGTATCATCGCCATCGTCTCCCGAAAGGGTATTATTGCTTCCGAAATCAACCACAATAAGGTCGTCGCCATCACCACCTTCAGCGGTGTTGTCATCGCCTTCAATTAACACGTTATCGTCTCCGTCACCGCCCTTAATGAAATTCGTATTGCCGCTAATGGCGATGGTGTCTTTACCATTTCCACCTTTCACGGTGTTTTCATTACCAAACACCGTCAATTCGTCTTTGCCGTCTCCACCTTTCATGGTGTTTTGGTCATTTTCGGACAAAAGCGTATCTTTACCCTCGTCACCCAAAACGGTGTTACCCATGCTGTAAACACTTATTTCATCATCTCCGGCACCACCGGAAACGCTGATATCTGTGCCATATAATTCAAAACTATCATTATCATCGCCGCCTTCGGCATTGTCGCCGTCACCGTTCAACTCAAAAATATCCGCGCCAGCGCCACCTATCATCGTATCGACATCAACACTATCGTTGGAATAGAAATAGTCATCGCCCGCGCCACCCTTAAGTATGTCGGCACCCGCACCGCCATCCATGGAATCATCGCCCTTTCCACCCTTCAGAAGATCATCACCTTCGGCACCATTCAAATTATCATTATCATCGCCACCTTTTAGGGTGTCATTGCCGGTCCCACCGTAAATACTGTCCTCACCGGAACCACCTTCCAAAATATCGTCATCGTCGCCGCCCGATAATATGTCGTTACCGTCGCCACCTTCGATAATATCATCGCCAGCGCCACCGAACATATCGTCGATTCCAGCACCACCCTCCATAGTGTCATTTCCGTCGTCACCGCGCATTCTGTCGTTGCCCTCGCCACCTTTTAGGTAGTCTTTGCCGGCACCACCATTTAGATCGTCATTGCCCTGCCCACCGCGCAGTTCATCCTTGCCGTCGCCGCCATAAATTGTATCATCCCCTAATCCACCGCGAAGGTCGTCCTTGCCGCCCTCGCCAGCGATTGTATTATCGTGGTTGGTTCCGGTATCCAGCGCGATTATCACATTGTCATTATCGTCGCCCGTTGCGTCCGCCGCACCGCCGAAACTCAGGTTTTCGATATTCGAGAACACGTCTGTTGTGGTAGCACCGACAACCAGCAACCCCGGGGTGAAATAGAAATTAGTGTCGTCACTCCAGTCAAAATCCGAGATGAGCGTATCAATACCGCCCTTACCGTTAATAGTATCTGATCCCGCTAAATCGAAAATTTCGTCATTGCCGGATGTTCCGTTTATATTGGCCACAATATTTACTCCTGATAAATTTTTTAGACCCCTTTTCAAGGCGAAGGTCAGTTTAGCCCCATTGCGACCATAATCAATTGATTTTGTTGTCGCAGATTTATGTAATTTCAGTTTCAATTGGGGCATGTAAATAAACGCGCCAATTGCGCAATTGTTGAATTTCTTAACAAAAGGTTAAAATCTTAGGTTGAATCATTTTAGTAAAATGCAATTTTACGGTTGCAACCTCAAAGCGAATCGGATTATATAATACAGGCAAGCAGCAAGTAGGCCGCTAGACATATACGATACAACCCCACCCCTCGCTCCTTCGTATTTGGCTAGCGGCTAACTGCTTTTCCGGCTTGCAAAATCCCGCAATATTGACGATAAACGGGCAGGTTTTATCAAAGAGGTTCCCATGCTAGCACGTATTTACCAGCCCGCACGAAACGCCATGCAATCCGGTCAGGCTAAATCCAAGAACTGGGTTCTGGAATATGCCCCCGAAGCTGGCAAAACGCTGGACCCTTTGATGGGATGGACGGGCTGCAACGATATGGACGGGCAGGTACGGATGCAATTCGACAGCGCCGAAGCGGCCGTGGAGTTCGCTGAAAGCAAGGGGATCGCCCACCGCGTGCAACAACCTAAAACCCGCAAAGCCAATGTCCGCAGCGGTGGTTACGCTGCCAATTTCGCCTATGATCGCAAGACCGTCTGGACCCACTAGCTATCCCGGTAATTTGAAACGGATGTCCGAATTGCAAAACATCCTGTGGCAAAGATTAGATATATCCGGCCATGACGCTTGCCGTATCCGGAAAACCGGAACCACATGGAGCATCGAGGGTACCGCGATTTCCGCAGACACCAAAACCTCGTCACACCTGAATTACCATCTAACTTTCGATAAAGACTGGTCGTCACTGGGCGGCAAGATTTCCGGTTGGCACAATTTCCACGAAATTACGTTGCTAATCGAACGTAACGCCGACAATCAATGGAAACTCAACAACGATATCGTAGCATCAGTGCAAGGATCACGCGATCTGGATTTGGGCTTCACTCCTGCCACAAACACCAATGCCATTCGCCGCTTGCATCTTGATGTCGGTGAAAATCGCGAAACTATCGCAGCGTGGTTGGACACATCGGATTAGCAATTGAAACCGCTGGCGCAATCCTATGAACGACTAACCAATAACCTTTACGA
>CAZYMT010000175.1:0-6396 GCA_964649035.1 uncultured Rhodobacterales bacterium | reverse complement strand
ATTGTCTATCGATGTTAGACCCTGTGTTCGAGTTCAATGTCGATCACGGGTTCCATATGTAGCTAGATGTAAGTTTATTAATCAAACGTGATCAGGGGAATTATTATGTCCAAGTCAATAAAACTAACCCACCTATTCGGAATTGCAGCTTTTGCAATGACGGCCTTCACCCCTGTAACAACATCAGCACAGGAAGAACAAATTGGTATCGATCTAGGAAAATATCGGATCAACATTGCAGGACGCCAGCGGATGCTATCGCAGCGCATGGCCAAAGCAATTTGTTTTATCGAGCTTGGGCACGAAATCCCGATGCATCATAAAATTCTGGAACAAGATGCTAAAACCTTTGATGACACGCTTCATATACTACGTGATGGCGGCGGCGAACATAATCTTGAAGCAGAACATGATCGCCGGATTCTTGCCAAGCTTGAACTCCTATTTAGTGACTGGAAACCTTTCGCCGAAGAAATCAAAACAGTCATCGCCACTGATGAGGTGTCTTCGGAAATGGAAGAACATATTATTGACGAAAACCTGAGTATCCTTCGGGACATGAATGAAGCTGTTTCGATGATAGAACAGGAATATGCCAACCCACACACGCTGGATATGGCTAATGCCGTGACCCTAAATATTATTGCGCGCCAACGAATGCTTGCACAAAAGGCCGCCAAGGATTTTTGTTATGTAGCCACCTCGCATAGTGTTGAGGAAGAACGCGCAGACCTTACTGCAACCAGAAATTTGTTCGCAGCCTCGCTTGGGGCGGTCATAAACGGGTATGAGCCCTTGGGGATCGCGCCGCCGCCATCCGAAGAAATTAGGTTGCAGCTCGAAATAGTTGCCGAAATCTGGGACCCGATGAGCGAAATTTTCAAACATGTATCGGACGGGAGCGTCCCGACAGATGAGGAAGTCACGTTTATCGCGATCCAAAGCACGCATTTGCAAGATGCTATGAACGAGGCTGTGCAGATGTACGTGGTGCATTAATCCGGCTGCTCCCATAGCTGTAAAATCAGCAAGAACCAATCCTAGCTCTTGAATAATAGGTAACCATTACATACCTACTATTCAGGGAAAAATCAATTCCATGTCTATTTTGGCATCGGAATTCGCTAGGAAGGGTTAATATGTCAGATACGGCAATTCTACTTATAATAATTTTGGTCCCGCTTGGATTATTTTTACTGCTTAAGATTAACCAACTACGCACCCGCGCATCCGAAATCACGGAAAATCGGATCGGGATTTTGCGGCTGATGCCACGGATATGAGCGAGCTTGATCGGCAAATGGAATTGGGCAAGATGTCCAGTGATCAGCCAAAAATCATCGCCGTCAAACGCAAGATAGTCACGGATTTACAACAATATGCAAAATCATTTGTTCCCAAAGATAAAAAATAGCTGCCCTCGCGCATCATCAAAGCTTTGCAGAATTTGTTTTTCTAAGGTTTTAAGTTGCAAATTGGTGCGTCCATTGTCATATCAATGGCATATCCCAAATAGCCGAAGTTCAGAAAAGGGCAAAACATGACTGATGCAGCAACGCAAATTTCCGAAGCCGTAAAATCCAATGACGTCGTTTTGTTTATGAAAGGCACTGCGCAAGCACCACAATGTGGCTTTTCTAGCCGTGTTGCCGGGGTTTTGAATTATATGGGAATCGAATATAGCGACGTGAATGTGCTGGAAAACGAAGAGATCCGCCAAGGCATCAAAGATTTTTCGGATTGGCCGACTATTCCGCAGCTTTACGTCAAAGGCGAATTTGTTGGCGGATGTGACATCATCACCGAAATGACCATTTCCGGTGAGCTGGACCAGCTTTTGACCGAAAATGACATCAAATTCGACAAAGACGCCGCAGATAAAATCCGCGAAGCAAACGGTTAGGTTTCCAACCGCTCGGCCAGATTTTCGAGTTTGGTCACCGCATCCTCATAAGATTTCAGCGTTTCCGCCCCAGGGAACGCTTTTGGTGCAGCCGCAACCAGTGATGCAACTTTGGCTTCAGATGCGCGCAATTGCCCCTCCAAACCTTTGATCCGTTCGGCCGCCGATTTGGCTTCCCATTCGCTTTCTTTGGTATTGTCAGCCAACATTAGCCCCGCCATCAACAACATCCGTGCCTCGGGCACCCTGCCCGCTTGCGCTTGCAATGTTTCAGCTTCAGCATTCAACAGCTTGGCAGCCGCTTGCAAATGCGGCTCTTCGCCCTCGTTGCAGGCCAGTTGATAGCCGCGCCCCCCAATTGTGACATTCACTTCAGGCATCGGCTTCCTCCAACATTGGGCGTAGTTTTTCCATTAGGCGGTCCAGCTCGGCCATATCGGTGCGACGCTGTTCCTTGAGGGTCGCCAAATCGGCCTTAAGTTGTGTGTTTTCCTCGGCCAAACCGGAGGTGTCGCTATCAGCTAAAGCCGCCGTTTCAATCCGCGCAACGGCAGATTTAAGACGTTCTTCCAAGGTATTCAATTCGTTCATTTCCGCTCGTCCCCTCGTCCGCAGTTATCCCGCGAATCGCATTCTACGTCGTTATAGGGTTATTTTAACCATTTTTGCGCCAATTACTGCCCCCATTAGCTTGACGCCCCAAAGAACGATGGTAACAAGACTTAACGAGACTCTAGAGTTCAAAGGAAATCCCATGAATATTGACGACCTCCGCACACAACACCCTGATCACTGGAACAAGGCCGCCGCTATTCGCGTCCTCTCGATGGATGCCGTTCAGGCTGCAAATTCCGGTCACCCCGGCATGCCAATGGGTATGGCTGATGTGGCAACCGTATTGTTCGAGAAACATTTGAAATTTGATGCCTCTGCGCCGAAATGGGCAGATCGGGATCGGTTTGTGCTTTCTGCGGGTCATGGGTCGATGTTGCTGTACAGCCTGCTGCACCTTACGGGTTACAAAGATTTGCCAATCGAGGAAATTCGTAATTTCCGTCAGTTCGGCGCGAAAACTGCCGGCCATCCTGAATATGGTCATATTGACGGGATCGAAACCACAACGGGTCCTCTTGGCCAAGGTTTGGCGACGGCTGTTGGCATGGCGATGGGTGAACAATCCATGGCGGCGCGTTTCGGCAAGAAAATCGTTGACCACTATACTTATGTCATCGCTGGCGACGGTTGCCTGATGGAAGGTATCAGCCACGAAGCCATCGGGATCGCTGGCAAACAGCGTCTCGGCAAGCTGATCGTGCTTTGGGACGATAACGGTATCACCATTGACGGCGCTGTGGAACTTTCCGATATCACCGATCAAATGAACCGTTTTGCGGCGTCCGGCTGGTCGGTATACGCCTGTGACGGTCATGATCCCGAAGCCATCGACAAAGCGATTGAGCAAGCCAAGCAAAGCCCGCTACCGTCCTTGGTAGCCTGCAAAACCCATATCGGGCTTGGTTCACCAAACAAACAGGATACAAGTAAGGCCCACGGTTCGCCACTTGGTCCTGATGAGATTGCACTGGTTCGCGAGGCCTATGGCTGGACACATCCGGCGTTTGAAATCCCAAGCGATATCAAAGCTGCATGGGAAGCGATTGGTTCACATGGTGCCGGTGCCCGCACCGAATGGGAGGGGCGCCTTGCTGGTCTTTCCGAACGTAAACAGGGTGAATTCCAGCGGATCATCGACGGTGTTGCGCCTAAACGTCTAGGCTCTGCACTGCGCGCCTTAAAGAAACAGATCAGTGAAGAGCAGCCGAAAGTTGCAACTCGTAAAGCCAGCGAAATGGCTTTGACGGCACTTAATCCGGTTATGCCCGAAACCATTGGTGGTTCAGCGGATTTGACAGGCTCAAATAATACGCTAACGCCTGATCTGACGGTGTTTGATGCGGATAACCGCAAGGGTCGCTACATCAATTACGGCATCCGTGAGCACGCTATGGCGGCAGCCATGAACGGTCTGGCGCTGCATGGTGGGTGTGCGCCCTATAGCGGCGGTTTCCTGATCTTCTCGGATTATGCCAAGGGCGCGATGCGTCTATCGGCCTTGATGGGGCTGCGCCTTGTACATGTAATGACCCACGATTCCATCGGTCTTGGCGAAGATGGTCCAACCCATCAGCCGATCGAACAATTGGCGATGTTGCGGGCGACACCAAATATGAACGTCTTCCGCCCTGCGGATGCTGTTGAAACGGCCGAGGCATGGGAATTGGCGCTGTCTACACAGACAACGCCGTCGGTTATCGCATTGACCCGCCAAGGCTTGCCTACTGTGCGGACCAAGCACACAAACAGAAACCTGACGGCGCAAGGCGCGTATGTGTTGGTGGATGCTGACAATAAACGTCAGGTGATCTTGCTGGCTACTGGTTCCGAGGTTGAAATTGCGCTGGCGGCCAAAACATTGCTGGAAGCCAAGGGTATCGGCACACGCGTTGTTTCCATGCCTTGTTGGGAACTGTTTGAAGCGCAGGACGAAAAATATCGCAAACGCGTTCTTCCGGCCGGGTCCGTACGTATCGGCATCGAAGCCGCAGCGCGTTTTGGCTGGGACAAATGGTTGACCGGCGAGCGCGGAAATTCCAAAAAGGCAGATTTTGTCGGGATGGAAGGTTTTGGTGCCTCGGCCCCGATCAAAGACCTGTACGAGCATTTTGGCATCACCGCCGAAGCCGTCGTAGCCAAGGTCGAAGCGCTTCTTTAACTTCGCTTAAGTCTTACATCATAGAATGCCCGGCAATTTGTCGGGCATTTTTCATTGCAACCCCATAGAAACGGACCCAGAATACGGCATGGATAATCGCACTGCATTCTGGCTTGGACTTATCATCATTGGCATTTTTGCTGCTGATCATTTCTATTTCCATTGGGGGCTTAGCGTGTTTCTGGGCCAGCAGATAATGCGTATTAGCGGTTGGCTGGCCTTTTGGCACAAAATATAGCGCTTAACGAATCGTTAAACACAACATTCAGCGAATCGGCGTAATATTCTGGAATCGCACATTTATTTCCCAAAATTGCATTTAGGGGATTCCCTTTGCGAATCACTTGTGGCATGATTCGTTTAGAGGCGAATAAATCGCCCGGACGAGGCGAAGCAGGCAATGGAACAAGCATCCGCAAAAAACGGATTGATGGGTTTGGCGGCATCTATGATGCTTATCGCCGGTATTTTCCTGTTCGGGTATGCTGGCCTTCAAGGTGAGTACGGCATGTTCCGCCTGTTCCAGGTTCAGGCCCAAGAAAGTCAGCTATTAAGTGAGCTGGAAGTCCTTAAATCTGATCGTGCTAAACTGGAAAACCGTACCCGCCGTTTATCCAATGATTACCTCGATCTTGACCTGCTCGACGAGCAAGCCCGCCGTGTCCTTGGCATGGCGCGGGGCGATGAAATCGTTATCCGCTAAAAAAACCGCGTGACCTCCCTCGATCTTCGATCTATAATGTAGTTTAATGCTAAACTAGTATCGGAGAACACATGGCAGCCAAGAAGCCAAACGTTTCAAAAGAAGAGCTTTTGAAGCATTATCGCGAAATGCTGCTAATCCGCAGATTCGAAGAAAAAGCCGGGCAACTATACGGAATGGGTGTCATTGGCGGTTTCTGCCATCTTTACATCGGTCAAGAAGCCATCGTTGTCGGCCTCGAAGCAGGCACCAAGGAAGGCGATCAACGCCTGACCTCATATCGCGATCACGGCCATATGCTGGCCTGTGGCATGGACCCTAAAGGGGTCATGGCTGAACTAGCGGGGCGCACCGACGGATATTCCGCGGGTAAAGGCGGCTCGATGCATATGTTCTCCAAGGAAAAAGATTTTTACGGCGGTCACGGGATCGTTGGGGCGCAGGTGCCGATTGGTGCAGGTTTGGCATTCGCCAACCAGTATCGCGGCAATGACAATGTGGCATTCACATATTTTGGCGATGGCGCAGCCAATCAAGGTCAGGTTTACGAAACCTACAACATGGCGTCGCTTTGGAAGCTGCCGGTGATTTTTGTTATCGAAAATAACAAATACGCGATGGGTACCAGCCTACAACGGGCGTCTTCCTCGCCTGCCCTTTACACTCGCGGGGCTGCGTTCAGCATTCCGGGTGAAGAAGTTGACGGTATGGATGTGTTGGCCGTTAAGGCCGCTGGCGAGAAAGCCATCGCGCATTGTCGTTCCGGCAAAGGGCCGTATATTCTGGAAATGAACACCTATCGCTATCGCGGCCATTCCATGTCCGATCCAGCGAAATACCGTACTCGCGAAGAAGTACAAAAAGTGCGCGAAGAACGTGATCCGATTGATCACATTCGCGACATTCTAGTCACAGGCAAACACGCCACTGAGGACGATTTGAAGGCTATCGACAAGGAAATCAAAGCCATTGTCGCCGAAGCAGCCCAATTCGCCACAGACAGTCCCGAGCCGGCCG
>CAZYMT010000174.1:0-6493 GCA_964649035.1 uncultured Rhodobacterales bacterium | reverse complement strand
GTATCTACTCCTGTTACAGTTCCTTGTCCTGCTTCTAATACATCATCAATTCCATCGTCATCTGAATCTGAATCTAAATAATCTGGAATATTATCGCCATCTGTATCTTCTGGACTATCTACAAAATTAATTCCCTCATATGCATCATCCAATCCATCTCCATCCGTATCCGTTCCTAATGGTGCTGTATAATCTTCTGTTGATTGTACTTCTACATTATCTGGTATTCCATCGTCATCTGCATCGATATCTAAGAAATCTGCATTTCCTGTCCCGTCTGTATTATCTGGTATTGTTCCTGATGTATTATCCGCTTGTCCATCATTATTTACATCTCCAAATACATCATCATTTACATCTATAAATGATGTTTTAACTGCACCAAACCGCCCATCTTTCATATTCTCAAACTGGGGCACAGCAATCCATATTTGCGCACCAGAAAAACCCTTACCATTGGAAAGCTCAACAAGTACACGATCATTGCCGCTACGCTCATGTCTGATCCTGTCAGATTTCCCATCCCCGTTCACATCGGCATAAAATACTGTGGTACCATTACTTGGCAACCAATGTCGCACTTCTTGTGAGGTTGAAAACCCGTCAATGCCATCCCCGGAACCATATGCACGATATGCACGCCGCCGCCATTCATTACAAAACCAACCGCAGCCTTGGCGGCGCGCATTAACAAAATCCATTAACCCATCGCCGTTGAAATCAGCCGTGTCCATGCCAAGGTTCTTGGAAAAGACATATGGGGGCTTTCTCGGAACCCAGCTGGGCTGATGCGTATCCAGCGAAATGCCGGTTTCATCAATACTAACAAGTTTGCGATTAATATAACCGCCAGAACCGGCCTCCCGGTCAAAACCACCAAAATAATCAAAATCACTTCCGACCACGCCGGACGTATTCGTAAACACAGGTGTCGGCGAACTTAGATCATATCCACGGTTACCATAATTATTCCCGCCTCCGACGGCTGAACTCACAATGATATGCCGCTTGCCATCACTGGCTTGATATACACCGCCGATGTTTACTCGATGCCCATCCTTTTTATAATATCCGGCAGGACGTTTGAGGGTGGGAATCGGTGCCGGGGATAAATCCGTGAGAGCTTTATCAAGTGCAAAGCTGTAATACCCTGCGGGGAGTGTGTATTTCAGCGACGTGTTTTCATTACTATTTGTATAATACTGTTTTACCTCTGGCGACAGAATCTCATCGATACCATCATTATCAAAGTCCGCAATTACTGTTGCATCGTGCACTACTAGGTCTGGATAGGTTTGCGGGGCAAGCGTGTAGCGATCTTCATTATAAGTGAAATCAGTGGCAGGCAGGGCCGTGCCACCGGTAATTTCGCCATTGCTGAGCATATAATCAGAGCCGTATTCCGTTACCTTTTCCAAAATGTGGCGTTGGGTGTCTGTGGTCAGGTGATATTCTAGGTTATAGGCTCTGATAGGCCCGTCTGTGCTCTCAACTGTGATTGCCGTTAGGATGTGGTGTTGCTTGCCGATCAGCGAAGTACCCGTCGCATAGGTGATGTCATAACCACGATCTACGTAGTGGAATTTCACCGTGTAGGGACCATAAGCGATCTGCCGGATACGCGCGGCAAAACCCTCGGATTCTGAATTTAATGTATAGCCATATCTAGCAACCGCCCTTCCAGCCACATCTTGTGAATTGCGTACTTCATCCAAAAGGAATTTAGTAGACTTGGTTAGTCGGTTTGCCGACTGTGTATTTGTATGTGGTACCCCCATCACATGTGGGTGGCTATAAACGTATTTCAAACCGTTACCTGGATACATTTTCCAATGCTGTGTTGCCCAATTATAGCGCTTGAAATCCTCGTTCAATGTCGCATGGGTTCCGCCACCCGCACAACTTGCAACCTCTGCCTGAACCATCCAATCACTTGGGTAACTGCGTTTTGTCCAATCCGCGCAAGCCAAAAGCTCCGTGCCATCAACCGTGTAAATATCTTTGTTGTCATCATAAAACGGCGACCCACCCCCTGGTGAGACCCGTTCAATGCGGCCCAGACCGCCGAGGCGCCAACCGATACCCAGCAAATTATCCTCGGTGCCGTGGGCCTTGTTGGTGGAAGAATAATTCAGCGAAATATTTGGTTCCACCCCGCGGTAAGCCGGAACCTTGATATCGATACTATAACCAAACGCGCCGTTGGAACTAACGTCCTGTGGAATAATTTGCGTCGCCTGAGGCACCGCCTCTCCAACTCCGTTTGCTTGCGTTGAAAATCCTAAAATACACGTTGTGAAGAACACACAAAAGCCAAGCAGAATACGCATGTAAAAATCCTAACCGTAGAAATATATGAAAAAAATACAGCACGAATTAAAAATACCTTAACAAAAGGTTAATAAACCTAGGCGTGAAACTCAAGAGGAATTTCTAGATGTAATCCATTTGTGCCTGCACCTACCAGGAAATCTGATTTAGGGCCATAAAACATCGTATCAGTTTTGGAAGGTGGCGCTATGATGTGGCGGGTGAATGTGGTAGGAACACCCATATGTATATGAAGATTCCAATTCAACGCGCCCGTAATGGCTATGCGCTTATCACTGTGCTATTCAGTCTTGCAATTCTTACGGTTTTAATCGGATCGGCCAGCCGGTTGGCGATTAACCATGCAATGGTGCTAAAAGGGCAGGCGGTTCTGTCAAGCCGATTAACCTTAACAAAATCGCTCTTGTATCTGGCGGTTTCCAAGCGGCAGGGTCAGGAAAATTCCTCACATATTCGTATGGTTTTCAAAGGTAGCAATTATACGGCAATATTCCAGGATGTTGGCGGATTGGTGGACCTTAATACGGCATCACCAGACTTGCTTAGCACGGTCTTAGAGAACTTAGGTGCCCGTGATCCTTCTGATATTATTGAAAAGTTGAGAGCATGGCGCCGACAAGGATATAGGCTGCTTCGAAGTGAGGATTTTGCGCGTATTACAGGGCTATCTAGCGCGGTTATGCGGCCACTTTCACAGATCACCACCGTCTTTTCGGGGCGGCGGGGCATCTCGCCAGATGTTGCGCCCGGTACGATTTTAGAGATCCTGGCAAGCGAAACCGGATCCCCGGAATATCTGGCAAGCCGTATCCCACCCACCTATATTTCACCGGCCTCTGGTGTGAACTTTCGCGTAATTATTCAAAATGAAGACGGATCAATGCTGGGGAGTATGGTCATACATTTACCCCCTGAGTTTTCCGACATCCGTATTTTGTCTTTCGACTAAGCATGTGACCTTTGTGCAGATTGCACAATAGATGGGTTCCCCTTAAGGTAGAGTTAATTGTGTATTTTCACGATTCCTGCCCCAGTCCTCATTACCAGTTTTTCCAGTTGTTTTATTTTACTCATGTGGAGAAAAAGATGCGATATTTTTCTATTATATTCACTTACACGTTTATTTTTTTAGCCTCGGTTTTTGCGACACCGGCTGTTGCCAACTATCAACAGGGCCTAAAAGATGGTGGTGAAGTTCGTTGGACGCGAGGTCTTGGCACCTGGCCAAGATGGCTTATCCGGGCAACTAGGCAGGCAGCATGTGAGACATATGTTAGAGGAATCGTACCGATCTCTAATGTGAAACTGCTTTCCGTGACAAACCATGAAGCCCATCGTGCTATGTGCGAAGTTGAAGACCTCGTTTCGGGTGACATAACAAACGAACCAGTGTCTGAGTGGTGTTTGGTAAATGGAACTAGTTGGCAATTAGGTCCTTGTGAACTTGCCGATGATGGGTTGTCACAATGCACAAGAGTAGGAAACCCCATTATCGTTTCTGATGGTGTTAAAATGCAACCTGGCATGGATTGGCAGTCTCCAAAAGATGGCAGATTCCGATTCGAGCGCAGATATAGATCTGATATTATTATGGACCAGTCCCCAGTAACGGAAAGTCATGGAATGGGCTGGGGATCATTTTGGGATATCCAGTTATCGGCGCAAGGCTCAAATGAACAGTTAGTCCATCGTTATGACGCGACCCGATATTTATTTTCCGGGTCCGGGCAAATGATGCCATATCGTGCTGGTCACCCATTTCAGTTGTTATTAAGTGATCCCGCAGAAGGTGGAAGGCGCCGCTTAACAGACGGGACCGGGCGGCAAGAGTTTTATCTGAACACCGCAGGTGGCGCGAGCAAACTAGACGAAATTCGCTGGCCGGATGGATATAAAATACACATTTCCCGGGATGCAAATGAAAAAATTACGTATATATCTGATACCCGTGGGCAAATGGCCAAATTTTACTGGGATGATACCATCAATACCGATTTTACGGTGCCAGTCGTTACAAAAATCGAGATAGATACGGATTATGATGGCGCTACATTTCTGCCGGAAATTGCGCTTGAGTATTCTTTCGAAATAATCCCCTTTTTTAAAGATATGATAGTATTAAATGGTGTTTCGCGTACGGATTTAACTACGTCCATAACTAAACAAATCTGGACCTATGAATATTCCGATAATATGCGATTGGGATCACCAGCAAAATTAACCGGAGTTGGTGATGGCCGTGTAAATGTCCTTAATCAACCATATAATTATGCAACATTCACCTATGGATTTCGGGCTCCGATTTACGAAAAACATTTTCTGGGCACCGCAATTCGTACAGAACATTTTGGTGGTGCAGACGGCGTAGATGTTATTCGCGGTTCTGGGTCTTCTGTTACCCAAACCAATGCTCTTGGTAAGCAAACCATCACCAATTTTTCCCGTATTGAAGGCAGAAAACTGCCTATTTCCACAGAGGGAGTTGCCAGCACAAATTGCTTGGGAACAGCCAAGTCTATTGGATATACACCAGCTGCCGGAGAGCCAAACGGATACGTATATGAGCGTGTTGAACGCAACGGGTCGCGCACCACGTATACTCGCGATTCGCGTGGGTTGGTCTTGACCAAAACGCAAGATACTGACGGTGCCGCGCCACGGATAACCAGCTATACATGGGATGCCAACCTCAGGCTACCGTTAACCCGCACAACTGCGCAGCTCGTTGAAAGTTTCATATATTCTCCTGAGGGAACGCTGTTGCAATATAGCCAAACCGATGCGCTGCCGGGCAGCCCAAATCTAGGAGAGGTTAGAACCTGGACATATGGGTATACCACCCTCGCATCAGGCCTGAAGATTTTGACAACGCTAGACGGACCTGGATTGCAAACCGAGGGTGTGAACGATGTCACAACCTACACCTATGATGCGAACGCAAACCTGACCAAGACAACAAATCCAAACGGGCAACAGACCGAATTTTTGACCTTTAACAGCGTTGGGCAACCAACCTTGGTGCGTGGTCCCGACACTATCGAATGGGGGTTCACCTATGATATTGAGGGGCGTGTTACATCTGTGATACAGCACCCAAACGGCTCCGCTAGAACCAACCGGTACACCTATGACGTTATCGGGCAGTTGATAACCTACACCAATACCAGACATAAAAAATGGCATTTTGAATACAACGAAGCACGCCGATTGGTCAAAGCTATCGATCCGCTTGGCGCAACCGTTAATTATACCTATGACCTTATGGGGAACCTTACCCATACTGAATATAGTGACGGCAGCAATCCGGTAACGTTCTTTGAAGATACACAATTCGATAAGCTTGGCCGCCTGCTGAATACCATCGGTGCACAGGGGCAAACTGTGAACTTCACCCATGATGTCGAGGATAACCTAGCCACCGTAACCGATGCACTTTCCAACCAAACCACGCACAGCTATGATGCGCTAAGCCGGCTGGTGGATACAGTTGATCGTGCTGGTTTCACCACTACTGTGGAACACGATAATGCCGATCAAATCACCAAATACACCGACCCGCGCAGCATCGACACCGATTTTATCTACAACGGCTTTGGCGAACTCGTAAGCGAAATCAGCGCTGATCGCGGCACCTTGCAATATACCTATAACCATCGCGGCCTGACCACCAGCATGACCGACGGGCGCGGCACCCTCTCCACCTATGAATACGACAACGCCGGACGCCTGCTGGCCCACCGTTTCCCAACAGCCCCGACCGAGGACCAGACGTTTGACTATGATGTGCTCTTTAAAGGCGGCAGAATTAAATACGGTGTAGGCAGGATTGGCCGCATACGCGATGAAAGCGGGTGGACGCGGACCAGATATGATAAATATGGTGGCGTGTTTGCACAATTGATCAGTATTGATGGTGTGAAACGCACTGCAAAATATAGATTTGATGAAAACGGCAATATGTCGTGGATTCAATATCCTCCCAGAAATCGTATATATTATGCTTATGATGATGCGAATAATGTGACGCAAATAATGGCAAAACGGAATTTTACGGACCCTGTAACAGGCATCACCTCATTACGAAAAATATATTTTGTAAAGCAAGCAGCATACCTGCCATATGGCCCGCTTAACACCCTGCGTTACGGCGACGGTTTCACCC
>CAZYMT010000173.1:0-6543 GCA_964649035.1 uncultured Rhodobacterales bacterium | reverse complement strand
TGTCATGACGCATGTTTATAAATCAGAGGAAGACCCGTCAACTTGACGATACCGACGAGACATCTAACAACCGTGCCGGCATCATGATGATGATCGGCGCGATGTTGGTTTTCACCCTGTCGGACGCGCTCGGAAAATGGCTTGTCGCCGATTATTCTGTCTGGCAGATAATCGGTATTCGCTCCATTTCCGCGCTGATTATCCTTGGTGCAATATTGCTGCGCCAACGCGGTAGTTTACGGATATCCATTACACACAGGCCCGGAATCCAGCTTTTACGATTAGCGTTTGTGTTAGTAGAAATTTGGGCGTCCCTCTGGGCCTTCCGGTATTTACCGCTGGCAGATGTGTTCATGTTCTACGCCGCCGCGCCGCTGTTCATGACCGCATTTTCCGCCGTGATTTTGCGCGAACATGTAGGAATTCAACGCTGGGCGGCCGTGATCGTCGGGTTAATCGGGGTGATTTTTGTGTTCCCCCCAACCGAAGCCGCCGTCACCCTGCCAGCATTGGCAGCCCTGACGGGCAGCCTATCACTAGCAATGATGCTGGTATTAACGCGTTTACTGCGATCCGCATCAGGACTGGATTTGCTGGTGTTGCAAACTCTGGTCGTTGGGGTGGTCGGAATCGGGTCGTTTGCCGTTGAATTCACCATGCCAACCGGCGGGCATTTCCTAATGAACCAATCCGTCAGCGTCGCCCCATCCGCCGTGGTGGCTCCGTTTCAATATACCTCGATCATCTGGGCGATCATCATGGGGTATTTTGTCTGGGCGGATATCCCGACATATCGTGCCCTGATCGGTGTTGCGATCATCACGTTTGCAGGCTTTTTTGTTCTGTACCGCGAATGGCGTCTAGGCGTGAAACGCAAACGTGTGGCCCGCACCACCCCGTAACGCGGGGCGGGGCTTAGGCCGCTTTTGGCGCGATCAATGATCGACGTATCGAGGGGAGCAGTTCAATCCCCGTCGCCTGTTTCATTCGCGAAAACACCGCGTTCAGGAAAACCTCGCTGCGCTGTGTTTGGGTTTCACGGTGCGGATATATCAGGAAAATATCCTTTGCCGGTGGATGCCATTCTGGCAACACCTCCTCCAGCTCGCCGCGTTCTATCATGTCTGCGACCATAAAATACGGCGTTTTGGCGTATCCAAGATCGCTTAGCAACGCCCGCATAATCAATTCCGGCAATTGCGCTGTCAGACACGTCCGGATCGGCGCCTGAACAATTTCCGAGCCGCGCTGCAAAGGTGTTGCAATCGCGTCATCCTCGGCGCGGTACTGAATATAATCGAGTGTGATCAGGTGATCCGGCGCGCTAGGGCGACCTATCTTGTCAAGGTAAGCAGGTGTGGCAACATGCACCCCTTTAAGCGATGCAATCCGGCGACCCACCACATTTTCCTGCCCCATGGTCCCCGCGCGAATTGCGAGATCGAACCCTTCGCTGACGACATCAACAATGCGGTCTTCAGCTGACAGAATAATCTTCAGTTCGGGATGGGTGCGCGACAATTCCAGCATAACGTCGGCCATGATGTGCTGTGAAAACGCAACGTTGGTCGTGACCTTTATCTGCCCTGAAATCCCGTCGTTAAGATGTGCCAGATCCTCCCATAAATCCTGATGTTCTGCTAGAATTGTCCGGGCACGGCGAAACAACAATTCGCCTGCTTTGGTCATTTGTACACCTTTGCGGGTCCGATGCAAAAGCGGTGTGCCATATTTAGTTTCAAGCGCCGTAATCTGCTGACTGATGGCCGGCTGACTGATTCGCCGCAGCCGCGCCGCACTGGAAAGCGAGCCGGTTTCGACTGCCGCTACATAACTTTCGAAGAATCCAAGGCTATCCATAAGAACTCCTTATGCTATCTATAACAATTACTTGGCTGGCAAGCATATGTCGGGACGTTAGATATACAGCACCGCAACAATATTTCAATACATCCAAAGGGGATACTTATGGATAAGACCAAACGCCAGCTTCTAAAGGGGCTAGCCCTCGCGCCGGTTCTTGCAACGCCTGCCTTATTGCTGAACAGCACAAAACCCACTTTCGCCGCGGGTATTCCGGCATCTCATACCACGCAGGTTCCCGGCATTTACCGTTTCTGGGTTGGCGAGTTCGAGGTAACCGCATTGCTTGACGGTTATAGCACGATGCCAACTGATTTCATTTCCGGTTTTGATCCAAAAATCGCCGAGGAAACCAATCGTCGTACATACAAACCCTATGATCCAAACCAGATTTCCATTCCAGTGAACGGGTATGTGGTAAATACCGGCAAAAACCTGATTTTGCTGGATGCTGGCGCGCCGGGTTTTGCGGCACCCGGGCTTGGTCATCTGTCAGAAAATCTGGCAGCGGCGGGTTTTCAACCTGATGATATCGACACGTTGTTATTCACACATCTACATGTTGATCATGTCGGGGCCTTGCTGGACACAAACGGGCAAAAAGCTTTTGTAAATGCAAACTTCGTCTGCTCCGAGACGGAATGGGATTTCACCCATGACGACGCAATCTATGCCGCATCCCCTGAAGCTTTTCGCAGCTTCATCGACCTATCGCGCCAAATGGTTGCACCTTATGCAGCGCATCGGCAAATGTTCAGTGGCGAAGGCGAAATCCTGCCTGGCATCACCGCGATTCCGTTGCCGGGACACACCCCCGGACATACCGGATTTGCGCTGGAATCTGGCGGCGAGAGCTTGTTAATTTGGGGTGACGTAATCCATTTTTCAGGCCTACAATTTGCCAACCCGAATTGGGGCGTGGTGTTTGATGCTGATATAGCTCAAGCCCAAGAAACACGGGCGGCGATGCTTGATCGTGCTAGCGCTGACCAAATGGCTGTCGCCGGAATGCACATTGATTTTCCTGGCATCGGGTATGTTGAACGCATGAACGATACCTACCGGTATATTTCGGCTCCGTGGCGTTCGGGTTCATAAAGCAATTGCGCTAGCCTGAAAAATCGGGCTAGCGCAAGTTTGTAAAACGCTATTAGTGGTTATCCCGCGGTAAATCCTTGTGGATTTTTTGGTAAGACGTGGCCAGTTCCAGACACCCACCCGTTTCCAGCTGCCCGACAGTACTACGGTAAATTTCCTGCCATGGGGTTTGGTGATGCAGTTCGGGTGGCGTCCAGTCGGCGCGGCGCTTTGCCCATTCGGCATCGTCAACCAGCGCATTCAAGGTCCGCTCGTTCAAATCAAGCCGCACCATATCGCCGGACTGAATCAACGCCAAACCACCACCGATTACGGCTTCGGGCGAGGCGTTCAGGATTGACGGGCTTTCGGATGTACCCGATTGACGGCCATCACCAACGGTTGGTAAATGTTGCACGCCCTTTTTCAACAACGCATCAGGTGGCTGCATATTCACCACCTCGGCCGAGCCGGGATAGCCGACGCAACCAACGCCGCGGATGAACATGATGCTGCTTTCCTCGATTTCTAGCGACGGATCATTCAACACAGCGTGGTAATGTTCCGGCCCTTCAAACACGATTGCTTTGCCTTCGTGAATGTTTTCCTTGCCGGGGCGGTTCAGGAACCGTTTTTGGAAATCTTCCGAAATCACACAAGTTTTCATCAGTGCGGAATCGAACAAGTTACCCGACAGCACCAAGAACCCAGCATTTTCGCGCATTGGCTTGGCGACGGTCATGATGACATCGGTGTCTTCGCTGCGTTTACCTTCCAGCGTTTCGCCCATTGTTTTACCTGAAACGGTCATGACGTCTTCGTGCAGAATGCCCGCCTCGATCAATTCGCCCATCACTGCGGGAACACCGCCAGCACGGTAAAAGCTTTCGCCCAGATATTTTCCGGCAGGCTGCATATTCACCAGCAGGGGCAATTCAAAGCCGTATTTTTGCCAGTCGCGGATATCCAGCTCGACCCCCATATGTCGCGCAATCGCTTGTAGATGCGGCGGAGCATTGGTCGAGCCGCCAATCGCGGTATTCACCTTGATGGCATTTTCAAACGCCTTACGGGTCATAATGTCTGACGGGCGCAGTTCCTCACGCACCATTTCCACCGCCCGTTTACCGGTTTTATAAGCCATTGTCATACGTTCGCGGAACGGTGCGGGGATGGCAGCGCAACCGGGCAGGCTCATGCCCAATGCCTCGGCCAGCGAATTCATTGTGCTGGCCGTGCCCATTGTGTTGCAATGGCCAAGCGACGGGGCAGAGGCGCAAACGCGGCTCATGAATTCTTCATAATCAATCGTGCCTTCAGCCAGCAAACGCCGGCTTTCCCAGACGATAGTACCGGAACCTGCCAGTTCGCCTTTCCACCAGCCATCCAACATTGGACCACCTGACAGAACGATGGCCGGAATATCGACCGTGGCCGCACCCATAAGCTGTGCAGGTGTGGTTTTATCGCAGCCCGTTGTCAGGACAACGCCGTCAATTGGGTAACCGTGCAGAACCTCGACTAGACTTAGATAAGCAAGGTTGCGATCCAAAGCTGCGGTCGGGCGCTTGCCGGTTTCCTGAAACGGATGCACTGGAAATTCCATTGGAATACCGCCGCCATCACGGATACCCGCCTTGATCCGATCAATCAAAAACACATGGATCTTGTTACACGGTGCAAGATCAGAACCCGTCTGTGCAATGCCGATTACCGGACGCCCTGCTTGCAATTCCTCACGCGAATATTCTTGATTTTGATAGCGTTCGACATAAAGCGCCGTCATCCCGGGATTATTCGGGTTATCGAACCATTCCTGAGAACGGTATTTCTTGTTGGCGCGTGTATCGTATTCGTCCATTTTCATACTCTTTCTAGCGGTCGCGGCACGACCTTGGCTGGGTCTTTATTCGGTTTTGTTCCGGTCGGCGAAAATTATATTGATCTTGGCAATTGCGGAACGCAAATGTTCACGCATTGCAGCCGAAGTTTGTTCTTTATCGCGGGCACGTAGACCCTCCACGATGTTCGTGTGGTCACTCAGTGACGAGGCCCGGTTCAACTTGCGCCGCGAAGCGACAAAGCGGGTGCGCCAAAGGCGGCTATTATACTGGCGATGGGTCTTTATCAGCGACGGATTCTTGGTGGCGGCAACGATTTCTGTGTGAAATTTCATGTCGGTCGCAAAGAAATCAATTGATTTCGCCGCTTCAGACGTATCTAGCATTTCCTGATGTAACGCATAAATTCCTTCGAATTCAGTGTCGGTCATAGCGTCACAAGCAGTCTCGCCAGCCAGTGCCTCCAATGTCGATTGGATCAGCAGCAAATGTGTCAATTCCTCCAAGCTGGGATCGGCTACAACCGGGCTGCGAGCGGGGGCCATATTGACCATGCCTTCGCCTTCTAGGATCAACAGGGCCTCGCGCAATGGCGTGCGACTAACGCCCAGCGCCGTGGCCGTTTCACGTTCAGGAATATTTTGCCCGGGTCGCAAATCGCCGAGCAACATCTGTTTGCGCAATACGTCAGCAATCTGGTCAGCCAGCCGCTGTCGCGACAGGCTGGGAATGGTGCTAACCGAAGCGTCCTGTGTTGTGTCGTTCATAAATTGTCATACCAAATTCTGATTCCTCTCTTCTACACAAGCGCTTTGGAAATTGCGACCGTTATTTGGTATACCAAAATTGTTGACCTAGCGATAAATAACCCGTACCAATATTACACGAGCGTTAAGAATCCCAGCAAATGCTGGAAAATATGACGCCGCAGATAATCAGTTCTCGGGAGGAACATCATGAAATTATCATATCTGATCGCCGGAGCAGCCACCGCTGCGCTAATGGCATCAAGTGCATTTGCACAAGAATACAACCTGCGTTTCCAAACGCATTACGCACCTGAATCGCTGAATGGCGAATTGGCTAAGGAATTCATGGACAACGTGAATACCATGTCTGGCGGCCGCGTAGAGATTGAAATGTTTTGGTCTTCGTCCGTTGTAGCATCCGTTGAAGGTTTCGACGCTGCGGCAACTGGTATCCTAGACGGCGAAATGCATGGTGGTGCTTACCAAACTGGTAAAAACCCAGCATTCCAATTCGTTGGTGACCCAATGGGCGGCTATAACAACCCATATGAGCTGTATAGCTTCTTGTATAACGGTGGCGGCTTGGACGCTGCTAACGAACTATACAACCAGTATAACATGCAGCTCGTTGGCTGGTGGGCTGCGGGTCAGGAAGCTATGTCTTCATCCCGTCCACTCGCAGGTCCGTCTGATCTAGCTGATTGGAAATTCCGTTCGCCTCCAGGTCTTGAGACCGAAATCTTCGCAGAACTTGGCGCATCGCCAATCGTGATGGATTTCACCGAGATCTTTACCGCGCTGGAAACAGGCATCATCGATGGTGCTGACGCATCGTCCTTGACTACTAACCGTAGCCTTGGTCTCTATGATATCGTTAAACACGCAACATATCCTGGCTTCCACTCCATGCCGATGGATCACGTGACGATCAATCTTGACGTTTGGAATGCGTTCCCAGACGACATCAAAGCGATCTTTGACGTTGCTGCGCAGGCGCTTGCCCTGCAAACAAC
>CAZYMT010000172.1:0-6632 GCA_964649035.1 uncultured Rhodobacterales bacterium | reverse complement strand
TCGGCGCTAAAATTACCAACATTTCCAAGCATTTGCTGGAAGAAGGTCAGATGACGGCCACCCGTGACGGTTTCGCGGGTGTTCAAATCAACGACAATGCCGTTTTCCAGACTGTAGCGATCAACGGCGACCACCTTGTCGTTAGGCCCAAACGAGATCGCCAGAATTTCACGACTGGTTATTTGCGGCTTCAGGAAGGCGAGCTTCCGTTCGGTATACGAAACATAATACCAAGAGCTATCCCCCCGCACACCGCGACTGGTGGGGTGCCCAAGGCTGGCTAAGATGGTTTCTTTGCTGTCGGTGCCAACGCTTAATGCCTCCACATCGGCAGCCACGGGGATATATCCGTGATTTTCGACAATCGGAGTACAGCCACCGACGGCGACAGTGCTGACCAAAATCGATGCAATTAACGCTTTACGCAAACCCGTGCTGGACATATTACCCTCGTTCAAAACCGAATGCTCTTGCTCACCTACCCTCTGCGTGATCTAATTTCAAGAAACTTGGGCAAGCATGCGCCACAATCCACCCTTTGAGCTGATATGACAATGACAGATACAGACATAATTGAATTTTCTCGCCCTATCCGGGTGTCAAAGCTGAATAATTCCGCCGATCAACCTTTTGACGAGGCCCCGAACGAAGGCGAAGCCAAAGCGTTGGAAAAATTGCTTAACGTGCTGGCCGTACGGAAAATGCGGTTTCAGGGGCGGCTAATACCATTGGACAAGACCGGATGGGAACTGGTTGCAACGCTTGGCGTAACGGTTACGCAAAGCTGTGTGGTCACGCTCGAATCTGTTCGCACGCGCATTGATGTTGACGTACGGCGCCAATTTTTCCCGCTAGAAACCAGCTATGAGGAAGAGTTGGAAATCCCTGATAATGACGAGATTGAAGATCTTGGGGCATTTATCGACCTCGGCGTGGTCGCAATGGAGGCCCTTGTCCTCGCCCTGCCCGAATACCCCAGAGCGGCTGGTGCCGAGCTGGAAAACGCTAATTTTACGGCCCCAAACGTCGTTCCGATCACCGAGGAGGACGTAAAACCCTTCGCCGGATTGGCCGCGCTAAAAGAAAAACTGGAAGGTAACGACTGAAACCGTTAGAAAGGGCTTGCGGTTTCCGAGAAAATGCGTATTTTCCGCGCTTCGTTTCCAAGTTGGATTGATGAGAATTTGCACGATACGGTGCGGGCCTTGTTAATGCCGACATTCTAAGAACCAGAGGTCCAAAATGGCTGTTCCTAAGAGTAAAATCACCCGCTCCAGACGTGGTCAACGTCGTTCGCATGATGCGTTGGTAGCGGCAAACCCTAATGAATGTGGTAATTGCGGCGAGCTTCGCCGTCCGCACCATGTTTGCCCAGCATGTGGGCACTATGCAGAGCGCGAAGTCGTTGCTATGGTAGACGAAATCGACTTTGACGACGAAGACGCGGCATAAACAAACGTGAGGTTGGTCCGGTATGACCACTGACAGTGACCGGACCGAAAATCCCAACGCATTGACCGTTATTTCGGTCGATGGCATGGGTGGTGATGGTGGCCTAGATGCCATCACAGGTGGCATGGAAAAATCCGCTGACAAAAACCCCAATATCAGTTTTATCCTGCATGGCGATTCGAAGGCATTCGAACCGCTTTTGGCAAAAATACCGAATTTGGCGGGCCGCGTTGATCTGCGCCATACCGATAAAGTCATCCACATGACCGAAAAACCGGCGCACGCCATGCGCCGTGGTAAAGATTCGAGCATGTGGAACGCGCTGGAAAGCGTCGAAAAAGGTGAGGCGACTGTTGCCGTTTCCTGCGGGAATACCGGCGCGCTGATGGCGATATCGATGATCAGGCTGCGCAAGCTTCCGGGAATCAAACGCCCGGCCATCGCGGTTCTTTGGCCCTCACATAATCCACAAAAACACAATGTGTTGCTGGATATGGGTGCAGATATTAAAGCTGACGCCGAGGATTTGCTGCAATACGCAATCATGGGTGCCAGCTATGCGCGCAATGGTCTGGGCGTTAATCGCCCCCGTATCGGATTGCTGAATGTTGGCACCGAAGATCATAAAGGCAAACCCGAACTGAAAGAGGCTGCGGCCTTAATCAAAGCTGCCGAAGATGTTGGCGGCTTTCAGTATGTCGGATTTGTCGAAGGCAGTGATATGTCCTCGGATAAGCTGGATATTATCGTCACGGACGGGTTTACCGGAAATATTGCCCTGAAAGCCGGTGAAGGCACCGCGAAACTGATCCGTGGATTTTTGAAAGAAGCTTTCACACAAACACCATTAGCACGGCTTGCGGCAGTGTTTGCCATGGCCTCGCTTAAACGCTTGTCGAAACGTATTGACCCGAACCAATCCAATGGTGGTGTATTTCTGGGCTTAAACGGCACAGTTGTTAAATCACACGGCGCGGCAAATGCCACAGGCGTTTCGGCGGCTATCAAGCTAGCCTTCAAGCTGGCCGAGAGCGGTTTTTCGGAAAAAGTCGCGGCGCGGGTTGCATCTAATCTGGCAGAGAGTAAGAATGCCAAACCAGAAGTTGACGAGGCGTAAAAAATGAGCGCGATCCGTGCTGTAGTAAAAGGATGTGGCCACTATCTCCCTGAGAGAGTCGTGGAAAATGTCGAATTCGAAAAAACGTTAGATACCACAGATGAATGGATTCGCGCACGAACGGGTATCGAGCGCCGCCATTTTGCCGCCGAGGGCGAAAAAACTTCGGATCTTGCGTTGCAAGCATCCTTAATGGCCCTAGAAGATGCTCAAATGACCGGTTCGGATATCGATGCGATAATCCTTGCCACAGCGACACCAGACCAAACATTCCCCTCCACTGCTACGCGACTGCAACATGCCATCGGCATGACATCCGGCTTTGCCTTTGATGTGCAAGCCGTGTGCGCTGGGTTCATTTTCGCGCTATCGACCGCGAATTCCATGATTCTGTCTGGCCAAGCCAAAACCGTTTTGGTGGTCGGGGCAGAAACATTTTCACGCATCATGGACTGGGAAGACCGGGGAACTTGCGTATTGTTCGGTGACGGCGCGGGCGCGTTGATCCTGAAAGCGGAAGAAGGCGAAGGTACATCTGCGGATCGCGGCATCCTTGCCACTGATCTGAATTCAGACGGCCAATTCAACGATCTTCTATATGTTGACGGCGGTGTTTCCTCCACGCAAACCTCAGGTGTATTGCGGATGCAAGGGCAAGAGGTTTTCAAACACGCGGTGGCCAAATTGGCAGCTGCAGGCGAGAAAGCATTGAAAAACGCGGGAATTTCGTCAAATGACGTCGACTGGGTTGTACCCCATCAAGCCAATCTGCGGATAATAAAGCGCACAGCCAAAAAGATGGGCGTCCCGATGGAGCGTGTGGTTGTTACCGTGCAGGATCATGGCAACACCTCGGCCGCTTCGATCCCCTTGGCGCTGTCCGTGGCGGCTAGACGCAAACAAATCAAGCGGGGCGATCTGTTGTTGCTCGAGGCAATCGGTGGTGGTCTTGCATGGGGTGCGGCGGCAGTGCGCTGGTAATCGCTCACAATTAACCCTCTAAGTCATTGTTATTGACTCTGTTTCCCTCTTTCCAATATCCTATTCAAAATTCTTGAAAGGTATTGTCATGAGCGAATCGACTTTAACACGTATGGATCTTAGCGAAGCGGTGTTCCGCGAGGTCGGCTTATCTCGTAACGAGTCCGCTGATTTGGTCGAGTCTGTGTTGGGCCATGTCTCTGACGCCCTAGTCGCAGGGGAAAGTGTAAAAATCTCGTCTTTCGGGACATTTTCTGTGCGTTCTAAAAATGAACGTATCGGCCGCAATCCAAAAACTGGCGAAGAAGTTCCCATCGCTCCGCGCCGTGTCCTTACATTCCGTCCATCACATTTGATGAAAGATCGTGTGGACGCTGGCAACAAAAGCTGATGAAAAAATCCGCCGCAGCCTTTCGAACAATTAGCGAGGTCGGCGAGGTTCTAGACGTTCCAGCCCATGTATTACGGTTCTGGGAAAGCAAGTTCACGCAAATCAAACCTGTAAAACGTGGTGGCGGGCGACGCTATTACCGCCCCGAAGATGTCGGTTTGATCCGTGGCATCCAGCATTTACTGTATGAACAAGGCATGACCATTAAAGGTGCGCAAAAGATCATGTCCGAGCGCGGTGTAAAATCCATAATCTCTATGGGCAGTGATCTTTTGGCAAATGGAGAAACCGTTGTCAAAACTGTGGCGGAGCGGCCAATTGAAACACCAATTCCGGCAACCACCCCGATTGAAACGGCCAAACCGGCGCTTTCCAAAACCGAACTACAGGCCATCTTCGATCAAATGCGCCATATGCACGCCGCGATCGACATGAATTTAAAGACCCTCGGCTAATCCCTTGCCGTTTCCCACTTGCCACCCTCAAAATCTTACGTATAACAGCCACAGCGTCGGGCTATGGCGCAGCTTGGTAGCGCGTCCGTCTGGGGGACGGAAGGTCGTGAGTTCGAATCTCGCTAGCCCGACCAATTTTGAACATATGAGGGTCCAATGAGCCAAAAAGGTGTTCTTCCCAGCCAAATCATTCGCGAAATGCTGGCCGACGGTCGGATCATCGCTGATAACGTCCCTGAGGGCCAAATACAGCCCGCCAGCCTTGATCTGCGCCTTGGCAATGTTGCGTACCGCGTGCGAGCCTCGTTCCTGCCTGGGGCCAATCGTACGGTGCTTGAGCGGCTTAAAGAATTCTCCATGCATTCCATCGATTTAAGTGATGGTGCAGTGCTAGAAAAAGACTGCGTTTATGTGGTTCCGCTGATGGAAAGCCTGAACCTTCCCGCCCATATCAATGCCGTTGCCAACGCCAAAAGCTCCACGGGGCGTCTCGATCTATTCACCCGCCTTATCACCGATCAAGGCACCGAATTTGACCGGATCGAATCCGGCTATTCCGGCCCGCTTTACGCCGAAATATCCCCGCGCTCCTTCACCGTCCTCGCCCGCCCGGGCATGCGCCTGAACCAAATCCGGTTCCGCGACGGCCAAGTAGTCCTGTCGGACGATGAATTACGCGCAATGGACGACGAACACGCGCTGGTTGATAGCGATGCCTATATCGACAACGGTCTTGGCTTCTCGGTCGACCTAACCCCTAATGCCGACGGCATCGTTGGCTACCGCGCCAAACCCCATACCGGCCTGATCGACCTCGACAATATCGGCCATTATGACCCAGAGGAATTCTGGGAACCGGTTTATGCCCATAATAACGGCATCATCCTAGACCCCGGCGCGTTCTACATTCTGGTCAGCCGCGAGGCCGTCCATATCCCGCCAAGCTGTGCCGCCGAAATGGCCCCCTATCTGGCAATGGTCGGTGAGTTTCGCGTCCATTACGCAGGTTTCTTTGACCCGGGGTTCGGCCATGAAGCGGCAGGCGGCAAAGGTTCACGCGGCGTTCTAGAGGTCCGTTGCCACGAGGCCCCCTTCGCATTGGAGCACGGCCAGATCGTTGGTCGACTGGTTTATGAGCGCATGACCGAAGTGCCAGATATCATCTATGGCAAGGACATGGGGTCAAACTATCAGGGGCAAGGGCTAAAACTGGCGAAGCATTTCAAGACGAGCTGATCACTCGAACATATCGTCCTGACCACGCGCTTCATCATCATCTTCCTCAAGCTCCAGCGCTGTACCCGGAGGTGGCCGATTATCCAAAATTCCGGCAGCTCGAAGTTCTTTGACCCCCGGTAAATCGCGCGAACTTTCCAAGCCGAAGTGGTCCAAAAATTCCTGTGTAACCGTAAAAGTCACTGGCCGCCCCGGTGTCATCCGACGACGCCCCAGCTTGATCCAGCCAAGTTCCAGCAACAGATCGAGCGTCCCGCGTGACACTGAAACCCCGCGAATCTCCTCGATTTCGGCCCGTGTTGTCGGTTGGTGATAAGCGATGATCGCCAAGGTCTCGACGCCAGCACGCGACAATTTCCGTGTCTCCACGGTTTCTTTCTGCATCAAGAAACCCAAATCCGGCGCGGTTCGGAATGCCCACGCGTCCCCGACCTTAACCAGATGCACCCCCCTGCCCTCATAGCGTTTGCGCAGATGCACCAGCGCCTCGGGCACTTCGCAGCCATGTGGCAAACGGTCGGCCAGTTGCTTGCTGGTTATCGGTTCGGTGACGGCAAACAGGATCGCCTCAACCATCCGCTCTTGCTCGCCCATTGGCGGGGCTTCGAACAGCGATTCTAGGTTTGAAGGGTTTTCATCCTCGCTCATATCAAGCGGTCTTTTTTCTAAGCATAATCGGCGCGAAAGCTTCGGTTTGCTTCATCTCAAGCCGGCCCTCTTTCACCAGTTCCAGACTGGCGGCAAAAGTCGAGGCCGTAGCCGAGCGCCGTTTTTTCGGGTCCAGTCGCCAAGCTTCGGGCAAATATTGTGAAAGTTCGCCCCACTCAATGGCATGGCCAATCAGCCCTTTCATCCGCTGCAACGCTTGTTCCATCGTATAAAAGGACCCGCGTTTCACATGCAAAGGCTCAACATCATCACGGGTCTTGATCCGCGCATACCCCCGCACCAACCCGCGACTAGCCGCCGCATATTTGACGCTTTTCTCTCGCCAAACAAC
>CAZYMT010000171.1:0-6638 GCA_964649035.1 uncultured Rhodobacterales bacterium | reverse complement strand
TTTTATGAATTGGGTTGGTGGTCAGAGCGCACGCAGCACCATCTTGCACATAAGTAACCGCACGTTCGATCATAGCAACAACTTCGGGTGCATTTTCCGGATCGGGCATACCAGCCTTTACGGATGCTGGAAGCTTATGGTCAATAATCGATAACCCCATTGTCGAAATATCGTGCGGGGCCGTGATTTCGATTATTGGTATGTTCATGGTGCTGGACAGCGAGGACATATGTTCGAAGTCGGCGATCAGCACCACTGGCAGCTCATCCTTTAGGGATTTCCATGCTTTCAGCGCGATTTCACCGCCGATACCCGCTGGTTCGCCGAGCGTTAGGACAACTGGTTTGACGTTCATCGTTGTTCGATAATGGCAGTCCGGCGAAGCTCCAACAATAGCCCTTCGGCCAAGCTGCCCAGCTTTTGACCAAAGACACCATTAGCAACTCGTTGCCGTATTTCTTCGCCCAAATCAGTCGTTCGTTCGCATAATTGAATTAGTTTGATGCTATTGCCATTAACCAATATTTCGCTGTGACTGGGTGTCAATCGCGCCAGGATAAGGGCGATATCCGTTGGAATTTCTTCGACGGCAACCGGTCCAAAAATTCCACTACCTTGGGCAAAACTGGTAGCGGTTGAATTAACGTCACTACATTCGTCCAGCCCGCTTTGCATATTTCTGGCCACAGACGTTGCGTTTGAAACGTTACTAAGGTCAAGAACTGCATATTTAAGTGTGAGTTGCTTTTTCAACGGGCTGCTTATTACGCGCATTGAAATCACCTTGAGCAATAACACACCCGTCGAAACGCGCACCGGGGCTGATACCTGACCCGCGCGCAAACCCAATACCTGAACGGCAATCGGTCCCGGCAATCGGTCAGGCGATAACCAGCCGATACGTCCGCCATTTTGGGCTGTCGCTGAGCGGCTGAAATTTCTAACCGCATCGTCAAAGTTTGCACCGTTATTCAAATCGCGCGACAGTCGTTCGGCAAATGCGATTGTCGCTTCTTCACCTCGTTCTGCAAAAGGAAGGGCTATTTCGGCGAGGAGGATGCTTTCTTGTGTAACAGCAGCCGCGGCGTTGATTGCATTATCTATTTCTATGCTGGTTGGGTCTGCAATTTGTCTGAACCGCGCTTGCACAATTTCGCGCCATATTAACCGTGTTCTGTAGTATTCTTCAAATGCGAGGCGGGAAACGCCACGGCCGCGCGCCCTGTTCCATAAGTTTTCCGAGGTTGTTCCAGCGGTGGATGCAGCGGCTTCGATCCCGCGTAAAAGCGAAGCGTCGCTAATTTGCGCGCCGCTATTGCGTGCTGCAGCAAGTTTCAAACGATCATCTATCAGTTGTTCGACTGCGGATTGCCGGATGTTGCCGCCTGATGACCCTAATGCGCGCAGCAATCGGGTGCGCTGATCAATGTCAAAATGGGTGATGATCGAGTCATTTACGGCATAGGCTGCCGAATAGGGGTTTTGAGCATAACCAGATGGTGCCCAGCAAAATACTGCAGCCACCACAAACCATTTGATAATTTTGCCCATATCTTTACCCCCGTACTAGAACGAACAGCGTGCCGCTGGCCATTTGTCTAATCCACTTCCACCGAATCCTGCAAGTTGTACCACTAGATCTATATCGGTCGACGATGGAACCGCCTCGGATGCAGTATACCTGCGCGAAAGCGAAAGTTCAATTTCTATGCACTCATTTCCGTATGTAATTCCGCCACTCGCTCGTACTGGTTTGCCAGTGATGAAATTACGTGTCCAGCGCATATCGACCTCCCAGCTTGGTGTTAGGCGGTAACTTCCACGTAATGTCCCTTCGCTTCGGTCTGAGTCGGAGCCGGCGCGGGGATCTGCCAATAAATATACAAAAGATCCGCCCAAATCGAAGCGGTCCAATGATATGTCCAATTCAGCCTCGGTGCGTTTCACCACGAATTCTTCGTCGAGGAGGATACGCCCGATGGCCGAGAAATTGGGCGGAAATTCAAAGCTGACCGCGCCGAGGATATCTTGTGAAAATTGCCTGTTGGTTTCTGATCTAAGTACAATCCCGGCAGCCGCCCCAATTTCCCAACCATTATCGTTGAAAATCGTATATGTTGCCCCAAGATTTGTGCGTAGACCCATTTCTGACGCGTCTTGTCCGGGGTGTCGGTTCAAGTCGAATAGATTGGTTTCATCAAACTCGACCTGACGGCTATCTTCATTCGGGACGGCGTCGTTCCAGCTTGGATCTGCTGTGTATATGACTTGGATGACAGGTTGAAAGACATGCCTGCTATTGGCGAGGGACTGCCCCAACGGCCAGCTGACTTCGGCGCCGAGTGTTGGGTGAAAACTCGTCAGGGTGCCTTCTGGAAATTGTTCACTGTTGCGTACACGATAGAAATCAAGTTCCATTTCTGCAAAAACTTTGGCACGAACACCGTGTCGTAATTCCAGTGGTATCATCCAGTCCACCGAACCGCCAACCCGTGTCATGTTTTGCCCTTCGTCACGGGTTAATCCTACGCCGTTAAGCGAGTAGCCAATTTTACCGCCGACGAATAAGTCGGTTTGATAGCTTCGATAGGAAAATTCCGGGAACACTAGCGGAATCCGGTCGTTGTTTTCGTCGTCGCGAAGGCTAAGCAAAGAAGCTGCTGCTACCGAAAAGTAATTGCGATCGTCGTATCGACTTAGACTTATTTCACTGACAACCCGGTCCGTGTTGCTATAGCTAAATTGTTTCATAAAGCCGTAATCAGACAGAATTGTGCCATCAAAGCTAAGGATCACGTCGCGGGGGAGGACAAACGCGCCTTCCACGGTTGCAAAACCGCGCCCGTCATCACCATTTTCATCACTTATTGCGAATGCGCCAAAAAGATCAAAGCCGCCACTGCTAAAGCGTTGCCGGTATTCCATATCGATCAACTGCGCCCCTTGCAGTGTCACTGTGGGGGTTATTGTCGTGTCTGCGTGATCCCCCAAGGTAATATAATACGGAATTTTAAGGCCATCGCCAAAATAGTCCGAGGACAAAAAAGTTGGAACCAAGAACCCTGTCGCCCGCTGAACCTCGGGGGAAGGGGTGCGAAGATAGGGGAGGAATGCCACCGGAATCCCCAGAATTTCAAGCGTGGCATTGCGAAAATAGATGCGTTGGCGCAGCTCGTCATGGGTGATCTGCTGGGCTCGTATTTGCCAGACGGGGGTCGGGCGGGAAAGACAAACCTGACAAGAACTTGCAACAACATTTGTCATCGAATTGAATCGGTTAGCCGTGCGACGAATTTCTGCGCTGGCCAGTTGCAATTGATCCGCCAGCAATAGCCGCGCCCCGCGGATTACACCATCACGAAGGTTTTCTGAAAGTTCAGCATATTCCGCAGTGAATACGGTGCCGTCTGGTTCGCGGATGGTTATCGGCCCGATTGCAATAATTGTTTTTTTCTTTGAGTCGTATCGTATTTCAGCTGCGGTAAGTAACCGCCCCTCGTAGAAAATTTGAACGTTACCGGATGCGATCAATAGGCCAGAATTCTGATTTACCCTGATCGAATCCGCCAGCAGACTGATAGGAGGGGCCCGCTGGGCCAACGCAGCATGTGCTGAAAACAACACCATAAGCTGCAACACCATCAAGATAGAAAGATAGCGCAATTTGCAGGTTAAATTGGTGACGGCTGCGTTGGTCATGTAGATTTCAACCATCCTCCAAATGCAACAACAACGCGAACGCAAATAGAGTTGCGGCAATAGCTGGTGCCCAAGCTGCCAACCCTATCGGGATTGCCTGCGCCTCTCCAAGAGATTCTGCAATGTTTTTTAGGGCATATAGTAAGAAGCCAGATAGTACCGCGAGTAGGGCCATCAGCCCCGCATTCCCGAAACGCGAAGGTCGAAACGCGAAAACTGCACCGACGAGAACCATTGCCGCGAGGAGCAACGGTTCGGACAATTTGGACTGCAGGAACAAGCGATGACGCACGGATGTAAAGCCCGAGGCTTCGAGTTGAACGATAAAGGCAGGAATTTTCCAAATCGACATGCGTTCAGGGGGCGTGAAACTTTCGAGGATGTCTTCGCTGCTTAATTTGGTAGGCAAGTAAAGAACGTCAAAGGGGCGAATATCGCTTCGGTCATCCAGATTTCTGTCCAGAAAACGCCATTGAGTAGCCTGCGTTAGCCGCCATTCATCTTCCATTAGTTGTGCGCGCTGCGCCTCGATGCGTCTGACCAGCCGTCCATCTGGGGTGAACTCGTGAAACCTTACGTTGAACAATATAACGCCGTCACCCGATAGGTTCCGCGCTTGGATGACAAAAAAGCTGCTTTCGTTGGCTTGCCGAAGCCAAATACCGTCTTCGGATAAAGATAACTGATTTTGGCGTGATTTAGAAAAACTATCGCGTAGTTCTGAATGTTTGCGGATTGTTGCGGCGACCACCGGATTGAATATAGCCGAAGCCATGGCACCCAATATTATTGCCATAATCATTGGAGGGATTAACATGCGAAACGCCGAAATTCCGGATGCCCGCATGACCACTAGTTCGCTTGAACGGGACAATCCAAGAAAGGTAAATAGACTGCCTAGAAGTATTACCAACGGGAATGTCAGCGCTAGTTGCTCCGGCATCCGCGTCCCTATTAGGGCGAGCGTCGTTGTCAAATCAGACTTTTTATTCGCAAGAAAGGCCAGCTCCTCAGTTGCCGTAATCAGGAATAGCAAAGAAAATATGCCAACTTGAACTTTGACCAAATTCTGAAAGAAACGGTTTATGATATATAGCGATAGGGTCATGTTCCCACCCCGTTGAATTTCACTGGTTTGCCGCCTTTCAAACTTGTCTGAACTAGAATAATGGCTGCGAATACTGCGGTGGTACTCGCTGGTAAATATGAAATCCAGTACAGATCTGGCGTGTCAATTACCCGAGATTTTGCCATTAGAGTAAGCGCGACCGCCAACAAACCTACGGCCGATACAATTGTGATGCGAATGCCAAAGCCCGACCGCTTATATTTTGCCGAAAGCATTAGCGCCACCGCGATCATTGGAAGAACAAAAGCCAATAGTGGCAGCGATATTTTGTTGTGTGCTTCGGCAAAATATACAGCGAAACCACGACGTCCCCCTCGTCTAATAATACGTCTGGGATGTAGAAGTTCAGACACCGTATATTCGATAGGCCGTCTGTTACGCGCGCGCGTATCATTCATGATTTCCGTAAGGTCGAACACAAATTGATCAAATTCAACCGTGCTTAACGTGTTTGTTTCTACATCATATCGTTGCATGTCACCTTCGGACATTACCAATCTGAGCTCGTTCTCATCTTGCAAAAAAAGTGCATTATGGGCTGAATAAGTGGTCGGATTGTCGATATCACGTTGATCATGCAAGAACAGTCCGGATATTTCGCCAATAGTGCTGGATTCACGCAAATAAATCGTAACGCCGGGCATCGGGTGCATGAATTGCTTTTCGAGCAGGAGTGTCGCTAGCGTATCCTGTTTCAACGCCTCCGTCTTATCCCCCAAACGCGTATTTGCAATTGGCTGAAGCACGAACACTAGAATATACATTAGAACCATCACGAACAATCCGAAAACGGCAACGGGTTTTGCAATTTTAAGCGGTGACAGTCCGGCGGACATGACGACCACCATTTCAGAATCTCCGAACATCCGGTTGATGGTGTAAATGGTTGCGATGAACGCCGCGAACGGAAATACAATTATTAGCACATTGGGTAAAATCAGGGCCGAAAATTCCAAGAATATAGCCCCGGCACGCCCATTATCTATCACTAATTCTATCAGCGGCAAAACTTGTGCTAGCCACAATATTCCTGCGAGCGCCAAGGTGAAAAACCCAAATGGCCCAAGCAGTTGCAAAAACAAATATCGATCAAGCCTGTTCACAGATGATTCTACCTATATAATTGGCGTGATCTTACTGCATCTTTGCGTAATTCGTCACCCCCAACTGGTCAACCGTTGCATAGCGAGATAGGGTCATTCCAGCGGGATTCTGCCCATATCTAGGAGTGCAATATGACAACGCCGATAAAAATCAAATTTGCCGAGATCGACTTGGATGAAATTGAGAATATCAAAGGGAAAATCGCAGTTTTGGTTACGCCTGACGGTAAAATTGAAATCTTGGCTCGTCGTGTAAATCGCCTAACGAAAGCCGCGATTGCGCGACTTTCCGAAAGCGATCAATGGGCGGCGCTGGATGTTGGGACTGGCGTAACGCTGTCTTATCCAGCTGGGCTGGCCGCAGACGGCGTACATGTTGTGAAATTGTCAAAACGTCCAACGGATGAAGAAGCGCGCAAGGCAGGCGCTTCAATGGCGAAGTTTAAGGGGACTGACGTGTTGACCGTGTTGGTTGGCGCGTCAGTTGCGAGCGCCGAGATTGCGAACGGGCTTGCGCTTCGTTCATATAACTTCGCTGATCACAAGTCAGAGAAAGCTACAGCCAATGCTGGTGCTACATTTATTGTTGATGACCCAAAAACCGTCACCCTTGAAGCCGCGCCGAAACTGGCATTGGCCGAAGGTGTGTTCTTTACGCGTGATCTGGTTAATGAACCTTCGAATGTACTGACGACGGACGAATTTGC
>CAZYMT010000170.1:0-6639 GCA_964649035.1 uncultured Rhodobacterales bacterium | reverse complement strand
GATATTGTTGGGTTCTTTGCATTTCTTGGCTTGGCCGCCGCACTATTGCTTTAGCCCGGTAGGCGTAAGATTTCCGTCCGGTTGCCGCGTTGGATGCGAACGGTGCTTTCGTCGATGCCAACAATCTGCCAGCCATGCAAGGTTTGTCCAATGGTTACCGTGGTATATACGCCACCGCTTTCGCGAATTAGCGCGCGGTACGCCCCCGGTTTTCCATAAACGCCGATCAGGCTGGTTGCATTAAGATTAATACCGTTTTCAATGGTTGCTTCGGCGGCGACATTGGCGCTTGTCGGCAGGCTGACCTCACGCGGTTCTTGGGTGAAACGCGGGGTTGTCCGTTCGGTTTCCGCAAATGTTTCCATCATCGAGGCAACCCTTGCCCCAAATTCTGGTGAGCGGAATTTCGGGGCCTCGGAGTTGGTAACAATGGCCGCTGACAGGTCTGGGTCGTTAACAACCGCGATTTCGACAATGCTTGCAGGTCTAAATATTGGACGGTATCGTGCAGCCTCGGCCAACTCGGCGGGAGTTGGTTCGGCAAAAACAATGTCGATGCCCGCGCTTATATCCGTATCAGGGCGTAGCGTTGGCACGGTTGAGGGTAACCCCTCAATAACGTTGGCGGGCGCGTTTTGAAGTTCCGTGATCCGGGCGATTTCGATGGCGGAATCAACTGTATCTTCGGGGGTTTCCGGTTCCTCGACGACAGGTTCTTGTTCCTCGGGCTCATCCGCCACGATGACTTCTGGTTCTTCGACCACCGGATCGGCACCAATTTCGACCCCACCGCGCAATGTTGGCACCGTACTTGGTGGCCCTTCAACGACAAGGGCTGCAAGATTTTGCAATTCTGCGATGCTTAATTCCGGTTGCGGCGTTTCGGCAGCGGGTTCATCAATCTCGGCGACTTCCGGCTCTTCAACCACTGGTTCCGCGCCAATTTCGATGCCACCGCGCAATGTTGGAACTGTGCTAGGCGGCCCTTGGACAACCACGGCCGCGAGGTTTTGCAATTCTTCAACGCTAAGTTCAGCAACCTGTGGCTCGACAATCTCGGGCAGGGCGGGTTCTTCGACAACGGGTTCTTCAATGACGGGTTCCGCCCCGACCTCCAGACCTTCGCGCAAGATCGGTAGGGTGTCAGGAATCCCATCGATAACCACGGCCGCAAGATTTTGCAATTCTTCGAGGCTAAGTTCGGGTGGCGTTTGCACTATTTCGGTCTCTGGCGTTACCTCAACTTCTGGCGCGACATCCACCGGCTCTGCGCCGATTTCGATACCATCGCGCAGTATCGGAAGATTACTTAGCGGGGTCTCGATAACGACGGCAGCAAGGTTTTGTAATTCAGGGATGCTTAGAGGCGTCGGTTCAGGCGCTGTTTCAGCAATGACGGGTTCAATGATATCACCGACATCAGCGCCACTTCGCAATAGCGGCAGGGAAACTGGTCGACCTTCGATCACCACCGCTGGAACATTCTGTAAATCTGCCGCGCGCTCCAATCTGATCGCTGCCGCATTATTTGTACGGACCTGTGTTAGCCCAAAACTATCGTCAAGTTTTCGTGCTAAAGCCGCCAGAACCACAGTTCTATCCGCGCGTGGCAATGGATCGGCGCCAAGGGGGGCAAAATCAAATTCATTTATGGGCCGCTTGGCGATATAGGTGGCTATCGCCGTACCCAGCGCAATATTTGAATCTGATGTTACGAGGATCGGGGTAACCAAATTTTCGGCAACAACCGCGAAGCCACTTGATTCCGGCGCTGGCAAACTGTCCGGTCGCCCCTCGGACGCGCGAACAGGTGCTTCTTGCCAAAATGAAATGGCAGCCAACGGTGCCCCATGTTCCGGCGGGACTTCGATGTCGAGCATCGAGGCCATATTTGTTTCGCCGACATGCGCTTTAAAGACGTCTGTCACCGACTCTCGGGAAGGCAAAACAGCGTTTTCGGAGGATGTTTCAAGAATAGTTGGCGTTTCCGCTGTGACGATCTGTGAAACCGCCGTTGGGCGGATCGGTGCGCGTGGGTCTTCTTCGTCCGAGAAAACACGATTGGCGCTGGCTTCCAGAACAGTGGCCGGGTCTGGTGTGAATTCGATATTGCTATACAGCCAATACCCACCAGCCAACACACCAACGGCAACCGTTGTCAGTGCCGTAAAAAATCCAATCTTGCGAAAATCAACGGATACAGTTGGTTTTTTCGCCTGGATAAAATCAAAATATGGTTGTTGGTAAAATCCTGCAACTTTACCAGAAACCGTAATCCCGTCCGAGCCAAATCCGTAGCCGCTGACAAAACGGCGGGTTTCGTCCAGCACGGATTTATCAATTGCGACGACTTTCTGATTTCCCTTGTTATCTTCTTCGCCTAATCGAATTACATAATTACCATCGGGAATCGCCGGGTTTTTTTGTAATGCGGCTAATGCTTGAACAAGAGGATCGACGTCGTCTTCGACCGGACCCATTTCAAAGTTGTACATCTGTTCGCGCGGAATCCAGACTTCGTTCTTGAACCATTGCCCTTGCGAGGCTTTGGCGGTCGCCCGCATCGCCTTCATCTTCTTGGGCAACAGGGGATCGCTCAAACCGGCAGCCGCAATTTGCCGCCACTTGCCGTCATAGGACAGCTCGTGCAGCAAAATACCATCTACAGATAGCTCTAATGCCAGAACGGGGCGCATTTGCGTTAACGTGTCCTTTACCAATATCCGAAGTTTTTCGGATCAATTACATATAAAGGTTCCACAAGCATTTGTGGAGGCGTTTTTCACAATAAGCGCAGCTTTAGGCGTGGCTTTGCTCAAATTTGGTGCCCCGCGCGGGCAGGGCACCATAACTTTAGGCTGTGGCTTTGGCCAAAGCCTGATCTAGATCACGAATCAAGTCATCCGGATCCTCGATTCCGATCGACAAACGCACAACATTTGGCAACGCTCCCGAGGCTTCCAACTGTTCGGGCGTTAACTGACGGTGCGTGGTCGAAGCCGAGTGGATGATCAGCGAACGCGTATCACCAAGGTTGGCCACATGGCTAAAAATTTCGACGCTATCGACCAGTTTTACGCACGCGTCATAACCGCCCTTAACCGCAAACGTGAACAACGCGCCCGCACCTTTTGGGCAAACCTTGGCGATACGATCATAGTAAGGCGAAGATTCGAGACCCGCATAGGTCACGAAATCAACACGCGGATCTTTTTCCAGCCAATTGGCAACCTTGATGGCGTTGGCCACATGTTTATCCATGCGCAGTGACAGGGTTTCAATGCCCATCAATGTGTAATGCGCCGCCTGTGGGTTCAGCGTCATGCCAAGATCACGCAGGCCAATTGCAATACCGTGGAAGGTGAAGGCCATCGGGCCAAGTGCTTCGTGGAAATTCAGGCCATGATAAGCTGGTTCAGGCTGGGACAAGGACGGGAATTTATCATTCGCGGACCAATCAAATTTACCGGAATCAACAACAACGCCACCCATTACCGTGCCGTTGCCGGTCAGGTATTTGGTCATGGAATGCACAACCAAAGTTGCGCCAAGCTCAATCGGATTACACAGATACGGGGTTGCCGTAGTGTTGTCGACGATCAGGGGAATGCCGGCCGCATCAGCGATTTCTGCTAGCGCTGCGATATCGGTGATATAGCCGCCCGGATTGGCAATGGTTTCACAGAAAATCGCCCGTGTGTCGTCATCAATAGCTGCCTTCACGGCAGCCAAATCGTCGGTGTCCACAAAACTAGCCGACCAGCCGAAGCGTTTGATAGTGTTGGTGAATTGGGTGATTGTTCCACCGTATAGCCGCGTAGACGCAACGATGTTTTTCCCCGGACCCATCAACGGGAATAGCGCCATAAGCTGCGCCGCATGTCCCGATGAACAAGCCACCGCACCAGCGCCCCCTTCGAGGGCGGCAACCCGTGTTTGAAGTGCCGAAACTGTCGGATTGGTCAGGCGGGAATAGATATATCCGACCTCTTCAAGGTTGAATAAACGGGCTGCGTGATCCGCGTCCTTAAAGACATATGCCGTTGTCTGGTAAATCGGCGTTTGCCGTGCACCCGTTGCCGGATCAGGCTCGGCGCCTGCGTGAATTTGTAGGGTGTCAAAACCAAGGGTATCTGCCATCATTCTCTCCCGTGATGAGGTTTGTTGTTTTTTACGAAACACTGGTTGCGAATTCCGTTATACACATTCCCGTGATGGGAAATAGTAGAAATTACATTTACATCAATCGCGCGCGCTCGATTTTTGGACATCGATCCATGATGACGTCAATTCCCGCGTCGGCCGCCATTTGCGCGGCATCTTCGTTTATCACACCTAGCTGCATCCAGATGGTTTGCAGTCCCTTCAGCTTTATCGCCTCAGCCACAATCGGCCCAACAGCATCGGAGCTGCGGAAAATATCAACCATATCGATGGGGATATCGATGTCGGTTAAACTGGCGATGATTTTTTCACCAAATAATTCGTCGCCGACATGTCCGGGATTAACCGGAATGACGTGGTCGCCCATATTTGCAAGGAATTCGCCAACCCGATTTGATGCCCGCGATGGTTTCATCGAGGCGCCAACCAAGGCGATGGTTTTTGTGCGTTTCAACACATCCTTTAGAAAAGAATCGTCGTAATTTATCATAGTGCCAGCTTATCTTGGGTGGTGAACACAATCTAGCGTGATCAAAAGGAGGCAAGAAATGCGATGTATTCTGGTCGTGATTTTCCTGACTATTCCACAAATACTTATGGCATGTCCGACAGCGGCGGACCTCGCGTCAAACGGATCAAACCCCGGTTTGGCGTTGGAAACATGTTATGAACTTGGCCGTTTTGACATTTCTACTGGTGACGGGAACGTCACTGTCACCATTTTTGGGACGCGCCGATCCGATGAACAATATATTTTGGGAATACTTGAAGGTCTGTCATTTGCCGGTGATAGCCTTGCCAATTTGGGCCCCTTAACCACCGAACCTATCGAGGTTTTCATTTCGCCAAGCGCATATGTTCCTTTTGAAACTGAAGGGAATGCGATGGCGACAGCCTCTCCATCTGAAACGAACGGGCCAGGAAATCCCGAAGCATGTGTCATAGTAACATTTCCGGTTCTACAAAACAAATTTTACAATTGGGTGCTTGCCCATGAATTTTTTCACTGTGTCCAGTTTGCTGAATTCCAGCTTCAGCAAGAATCCTCTGGCAGCGATTGGTGGGTGGAATCTTCGGCTGTTTGGTTCGCCGATTTCACCTATCCTCAGTCAACTATTTCGAACAGATATGTTAGTCAATTTGATGTTCAGTCACAAAATAGACCCATAACCCAGATTACCTATCCAAATGTTGTTTTTATGGATTGGTACACCTCTCAATATGGGGAATCGGCAATCGTCGGATTGATGGCTTCCATGTCCAAAATAGGGGCGCATGATGATGCGCTTGCGGCGATTATATCAGATGAACAGTTTATGCAGTTTGCCAGAAGTTATTTGGATAAAAATATTTATCGTCCCGGGAATCGGCGCATTCCTAGCGTTCCAATATTTGAAGATATTCATCGTTGGGACGAAGATGAAGTTAAACATTTCGAAGCAGAGCGATTTCGTATTTATCGCGCCTATTTAGAATTTTCATGCAGCGAGTGGAGGCTAGAGGAGCGGGATCGTGTTGGCCTCACAACCGTTTCAAAAGTTCCGGACGGGTTTTGGGAGGATGTTCCCGTTGAAATAAAATCTGAAGATGGCGAGGACATACGATACCAATTTATTGCCGTCGCAACTGGTCCAGATGGCTTTTCAGCTAAGATCGAGGCGAAAAAAGAGCCGTGTTCAATTTGCGTGCACACAATCGAGGACGACAGCCCCGAAGCCTGCCTTGTCGGAGAGTGGCACCTTGTGTCGGGTGGGATGGGGGAGTTTCTCTCAACCAGATTGGAAGGGATCAGTGGAATGCAAAACGTCGATTATCCTGAACTTGATGGCATTCTTGAATTCGATCCTGATGGCAGTTTTCGTGCAACCACAGACGATACTGGTAGTCTAGAAGTACGTATTCCGAAAAGTGATGATTTGTTGCTAAGTCAAGATAAGTTTAATTTTGTAAAAACAGGTACTTGGAGCGTGAACGGAGACCGATTGCTTCAATGTAATCTCCCTCCCTCAATCCAGATTAACACGGAAACCTTTGATACGTCGAACGAAACAACGACAAGAATTAATATCGAGGGGTTTCGCGGCCCGCGAAATGAATACAATACATCCCGACGATTTGGCTGCGACGAAAATACGCTCACGATCAGGGAGGGTGGTTTTTTGTCTCCAAAAATCACATGGGTTTATCAACATTGAGAAAACAAAAAAGCGCCCGGAACTCGCCGGGCGCAGTTATGGAACGAGGGACAGTAAAATGACCCGCAGAGGTTCCTGTCTGCGGTCATTGTGATATTTAGGCATGCCTTTAAAAATAAAAAGACTTCATCACAAGTTCTTTACTGGCCAACCTTGCCCCCTCACAATGAGGAATTAGCCCAGCAGACGGCGGGCAATCACCTGCGCCTGAATTTCCGCCGCCCCCTCAAAGATGTTGAGAATGCGCGCATCGCACAGAACCCGGCTTATCTTGTATTCA
>CAZYMT010000169.1:0-6655 GCA_964649035.1 uncultured Rhodobacterales bacterium | reverse complement strand
CTAGATATGAGCCAGACCGCGTTCAAGAAAATGATCGCGTCAGCAAAGGCCCGTGGCTACATCACCTATGATGAGCTGAATAATTTTATGCCGCCTGATCAGGTATCCTCGGAACAGATCGAGGATGTGATGGCGATGCTTTCCGAAATGGGCATCAATATCGTTGAGGGTGAAGAGACCGAAGACGAACCTGAAGATAATAGCGAAGTTGCCGAGATTGGCGCGACCACATCGCGTGAACTGGTCACGGCCGCCGCAACAACCGAAACGCTGGATCGCACCGACGATCCGGTGCGGATGTATCTGCGCGAAATGGGCACCGTGGAATTATTGTCGCGCGAAGGCGAGATCGCGATTGCGAAACGCATCGAGGCCGGCCGCAACACGATGATCACCGGCTTGTGTGAAAGCCCACTGACATTCCAAGCGATCACTATCTGGCGCGAGGAGCTGCTGGAAGAAGAAATTATGCTGCGCGACGTGATCGATCTGGACACCACATTCGGTGAACAAATGGATGACGGCGAGAATGAGGCTGTTGGAACAACACCGGCGGCCCCTGCAACTGCGGCCAAACCTGAAGCAACCGCCGAAAAGCCCCAAGAATTGGATGCTGATGGTAATCCAGTTCTTGTCGATGATGACGATGATGATGAAGAAGACGAACAGGCAAACCTAAGTCTGGCCGCGATGGAAGAAGCGCTAAAGCCGATTGTGCTGGAAACGCTGGACCGGATCGCCGACGATTATTCCCGTCTGGCCGAAATGCAAGAAGGCCGAATGGAAGCCGCGCTGAATGTCAAAGCGACATTCACCTCAAATCAAGAATTAGAATATCAACGTCTGCGCTCGGAAATTGTGGTATTGGTGAATTCACTGCACCTCCATAACAACCGTATCGATGCACTGCTGGATCAGCTTTACGGGATCAACCGCAAGATCATGAGCCTCGATTCCGCGATTGTGAAATTGGCCGATCAAGCGCGAATTAACCGCCGCGAATTCATTGACGAATATAAAGGCTATGAGCTGGACCCAGCATGGATGGGCCGTGTTGGCGCGCTGACAACGCGCGGCTGGGATACGTTGACTGGTGATCTGGCCGAAAAGGTCGGCGAAATTCGTGACGAAATGGCCGAGGTTGGTCAATATGTTGGCGTCGACATTTCAGAATTTCGCCGTGTTGTGCAACAGGTTCAAAAGGGTGAAAAAGAAGCCCGCTCCGCCAAGAAAGAAATGGTTGAGGCAAACCTGCGTCTGGTGATCTCGATTGCCAAAAAATACACTAACCGTGGCCTGCAATTCCTTGATCTTATTCAGGAAGGTAATATCGGCCTGATGAAAGCCGTCGATAAATTCGAATATCGCCGTGGCTATAAATTCTCGACCTATGCGACATGGTGGATCCGTCAGGCGATCACACGATCGATTGCCGATCAGGCGCGGACTATTCGTATTCCTGTGCATATGATCGAAACGATCAACAAGCTGGTGCGGACAGGGCGCCAGATGCTGCATGAAATTGGCCGCGAGCCAACACCCGAAGAACTGGCAGCCAAGCTGCAAATGCCATTGGAAAAAGTTCGCAAGGTGATGAAAATTGCCAAAGAACCAATTTCCCTTGAAACTCCGATTGGTGACGAAGAAGATTCACAGCTGGGCGATTTCATTGAAGACAAAAATGCGATCCTGCCACTGGAAAGCGCCATTCAGGGCAACCTGAAGGAAACCACAACACGGGTTCTTGCGTCGCTGACGCCGCGTGAAGAGCGGGTGTTGCGGATGCGTTTTGGTATCGGTGTGAACACGGATCACACGCTGGAAGAGGTTGGCCAACAGTTCAGCGTGACCCGCGAGCGTATTCGTCAAATTGAGGCGAAGGCGTTGCGGAAGCTGAAACATCCTAGCCGTTCGCGCAAATTGCGGAGCTTCTTGGATCAGTAATATCCCCCATTGGTAACCCTCTTTCGGAGATACCCATGAATACGGTTTCGGAACTTCCTGACGAGCTTCAAGAGCTGTTACAGGGACGCGATGTCATCGTATTCGACGCAGTTTGTGTCTTGTGTTCGCGGTTTTTCAAGTTTGTCCTGAAGCAGGACAAGCAGGAACGGTTTTCTTTTGCAACTGCGCAGTCTGACGTCGGTGCCGCACTTTACGCTGCACTCGGCCTGCCTAGCGATGAATTCGACACTAACCTCGTGATAATCAATGGGGTTATATACCAACGCCTAGATGCTTTCATCCATGCGATGATCCGCTTGGGAGGCATCTGGCCATTGCTGGCAGCAGCGCGTATTTTGCCCCGACCTATTAAGGATTTCTTGTATTATCGCATCGCGCGTAATCGCTATCGGCTCTTTGGGAAATTTGAGACCTGCATGATACCCGACACGAATGTCAGGGCGCGTTTTCTGACAAATGGTTTTATGACATAAAGGGCGTGTAATCATGCAATCCACATTCACAATCCAAACCAACGGCCAAGGACTGTACGAATTTACCCGCGAGGTCGCCGATTGGGTCGAGGGAACCGGCCTGCTGACGCTGTTTGTGCGCCACACCTCTTGCTCGCTCCTGATCCAAGAAAATGCTGACGCGGAGGTCAAAACCGACCTCACCAATTTTTTCGCCCGCCTTGTGCCCCCCACCACCGATCCCAGCATGTCCTATCTGACCCACACCTATGAGGGCCCCGATGACATGCCCGCGCATATCAAGGCGGCAATGATGCCGGTCTCGCTATCCATTCCGGTGACAGATGGGCGGCTTGCGCTGGGAACGTGGCAAGGAATTTATCTTTTTGAACATCGGGATCACCCCCATAGCCGAACTATTATTGGACATATGTGATATTTCAACGATAATATGTCGGGTATATTACTTATTATTAGAGCACTGAAAAACTATGAGCCATGTATGCTGAAGCACCCTAAAACCAAACGGCCCGCCGCTTGGACGCTGCTTATTTTCAGTACGCTTTTCGCAATGTTAATGACCAAACCCGCAAATGCCGGATTTGTAGACGAGTTCATTGATGCGCTAGGATTGGATCGTAATTTTCACGAAGACGCTGACGTTATTCGGCTCGAAAACCTGATGTATTGGTCGGGATTGATCGAAGAATATTATGAAATAAACGGGGTGTATCCGCTGTCTGAAGTCCTAGAAGAGGATAAGTCAGCGGGGATTGTTCGCATCGCTACCCAAAACCAACGGCAATTTTACTATCGGGACTCGCCGAACTACAGGGGCAAGCTTGATTTCAACCAGAAAATTATATTCCAGAATATCCATGTAATTTCATTGATACGGTTTCTTCGTCGGGATTTAGACCATGAAATTCTGGAAAAATACGATGTCCAAAAAGCCCCCGTGCACGCGCCAGTTTGGTTGCACTATTTCGTCTTTCCAGACGGGTATTTGCTGTGGACCCCATGCGACACTTGTGAGGCCTCGGAAATCACTTATCCGGTCGGGCAAGACCCTACATATCAAAGCATTAACGTCGGATCACCGTCATTGGCCAGTCAGGATGATCGTTTTTTCCTGCGTTCCGAGCTGCTGGAGAACCCAGTTTTTCAAGACCTGATCAACCGCCCGATCCACAAAGAGGGCTATATCCGAAACCTTGTTGAGGAGAACCATCAGCATTGGCAGATAATTTACGAAGATGTCGATCAAAGTCCCTCAGCACAAGAAGACGATTGATAACCATCGGTGGGGCTTTGCCCATTGCCCATATGTGACAAATCGAAGTGAGTCACTTTGGATACACCTCGAAGCTTTATGTTGTGTTTCGCAATTCCCCCTACCCAAAACTTTGATCCCTGCCTATAGTGTTTTGCAAGCCCGAGCGCAGGTTAAAAAACGAGGTTGAATATGCGGTGCCCATTTTGTGGTAATATCGACACCCAAGTAAAAGATTCACGTCCAGCAGAAGATCACGCGGCCATTCGTCGGCGGCGCGCCTGCCCTGCCTGTGCAGGGCGCTTTACGACATATGAACGCGTGCAGTTACGCGACCTTGTTGTCGTCAAGAAAAACGGCCGTCGCGAGGATTTTGACCGGGATAAACTGGATCGCTCCATCAGGATTTCCATGCAAAAACGCCCTGTTGAACCGGACCGGATTGATCAGTTGATTTCGGGCATTGTGCGTCGCCTTGAAAGCCTTGGCGAAGCTGATATTCCGTCGGATCAAATTGGGCAGATCGTTATGGAAACCTTGGCGCGGATAGATACCGTTGCTTATGTGCGCTTTGCCAGCGTTTACAAAAACTTCCAGGATCCCGATGATTTCGAAGAGTTTGTTCACGAATTGCGCCCACCAAACGAAGAAGACTAATACGCTAACGCCACAGATGGATATAGCTAGATAGCAACCCTTGTAGTTTAGCGAGCGTTCGCAGCGGTATTCCGTTGCGAGCCTTACCATTGGATAGACGTTCAATCAAAGTTTCCGGCGGGCAGGCCAGCCCAGATACGGGGTCCATATATCGTGGATAATCAATCAGTGTGGCATGGATTAGGCCGTTCAAATCAACACCGCCATGGCGTCGATCACATTCCATGCCCTGATCACGTGTTAACCCCCAACCCGCATAAAAAGGCATGCCAAGGCACACTACGGCCTTACCCCGAAGCAGAGCCTCAAACCCTAACAGCGATGTCATCGTCCAAACCTCGTCGCACAGTGCAATCAGTGTTTCGCTATTCTGATATGCCGCAACATAATCGCAATCGGCCACCTTGCTGACGTGACCAGATCGCAACCCAGCCACAACATCTGGATGTGGCTTGTAAATGATATAGGCGTCAGGATTTTCCGAACGCGTGGTGGTAAGCAGCCCTAAATTGGTCCGAACGCCCCCCGCCCCCTTCAGGATCGAGGCATCATCTTCGACCTGTCCAACCACAAGTATAATTTTCTTGTCAGCAGGCATTTCCGGTAGGGTTACATCGGTTGGAAGATTATATTTGGTTACCTTTGCATCAATAATTTGTTCCCGAATTTTCGCCGCGCGAATGCGGGCAAAATCAGGCAAATTCACCGACGCGCTGATTAATTTTTCTAACCTGCTCGCGCTATTTGGATCGTAGTAAATCCCACAGTCATCGCAAACCAGCGACGATGCTGGCGTAAGCTCTGCGCCAAGGCCGACCGAGCGTAGAAATCCGTCTTCCATACGGTGCAACGGCACGTTGGCGGCTTTGCAATCAGCAGCCAGTTTTTCCGTCTCGTGCCCCGCCCAAACAACCACCTGACCATTGGCTTTGGCGCGGTCAATTGCTGCATCCGCGTTTTTGGCGAATTTAGCCATATGCCCGGCGCCGGCCATAAATTGTTGAACGGTACGGCGTTTCCACAATCGCATCCCCAACATAGTTGAGGGTTTCAGGCCATCCCAGCGATGACGTGTTTCGGCCAATAACTGGTGCGCCATTTCTTCAAAGCTGCATTCTCTTTGGCGGGTTCGATCATACCAGAATGGATATAGCAGCATAGCGCCGGCAAATAACTGATCGGCCGACAATCCGCGCATTCTGCGTGATATGGTTTTCTTGTCCGCGCTCAAGCCCCAACCGGCGTAAAATGGCAGCCCAAAAACTACCGGCTTATGCCCTGCCATTATCGCCTCGAACCCCACGAGGGAGGTTACACAATACACCTTTGATGCCCCCTCCAACAAATCCCAGATATTCGTGTCGTCGGTGTGAACCACGATAGTGTCAGTGTGCGGTTGAGCAGAAAAATGTCCCATACGGTCTTTGGCGGCAGGGTGGGTTTTTATCAGGATTTTCTTTCCCGGATTGTCCGCCTTTGCAGCGGTCAGCATATCCGCAAAACTTTGCGCATTTGCCCCCCCATACTCGATGGACGCATCCCCCTGCACCTGATCAACAACCAATACATATCCGTCCTCAGGAAGCCGACACCACCCCTTTGGCACCAAATTGTATTTCGACAATCCGTAATGCCGCAGAAACGCGCGGCCATTGGCGGCGCGCATCAATAAATTCGCATCGTCCAGATCGCCCGTTTGTAGGATATTCTCCAGCTTGGAGGGCTGTGCACAGTCGAAATGCACCCCAAGATCATCGATTGTTAATCCAATTGGCGGTGACTTCTGCCCGGGAACGACCGAACGCAGGAACGCATCTTCGAAGGTAATGATATTTGCAGTCGCTCGACGCGCAATGGCATCGCGGGAACGTGGCACGCGCCCCCAAACGGCGAGATCACTAACATTTCCCAAAGCTGGTCGAATTTCATACCCAGCAGCCCGCGTGATACGGCGTAAGGACGGCCAACATAGCAGGCCAAATGACGTGGTTCGTATGCGTCTTTTACTCAAAGACCTCGGCCACATTGCTTAGCGAAGTTTCCAATGTTGTAAACGCATTCAACGACCCCAATACAGTATTGAGGACCTTGCTAAACGCGACATATGGCGCCTCGGTTACATAGACGGTATCTTCGTCATATATCTTGAAGTCCCGCGCTGTGAACATTCCATTTTCAGCTGTAAGATCAATGACATACGCAAATTTCTGTGGCTCGGTGATATCGTCACGCCCTAACACACGATTTGCGATCGCGGCGGGTTCTACACGGAAAACGAATATCCCCGTCGGATCAGATGCATTCCCCC
>CAZYMT010000168.1:0-6677 GCA_964649035.1 uncultured Rhodobacterales bacterium | reverse complement strand
TTCGCGATGGCTGAAGAAACCTGCCCAAGCACACGCTTTGGAATCGGGACTGGAGCCGTCGATGCCGTAAGTGAACTGGCCAATCCGGGCGTGATGTGGGAAGCCCGAGATAATGAAGGCATTTCTTGGAAAAGTAGCTTCGAATCGGTAGTAACCAGTTTGTCAGTGTCGATAGAAGAATCACTCAAATTCGGCGCAGGCGCCACGATTTTCGTAGCGGGGATAGATGCGGGCACCTTCTTAACAAAACTGCTGGGCGCTTGAGCATCTGCTGGGACATCAAACTTGTCGATTCTTGTTGTGGCGCGAACTCTAGGAACTTCTTTGGATTTCCTATTAGCCGTCTCGATTTCTGTGTCCGGCACTAAAACCGTATTTGCCTTCTTTACGACTACGTTGACGATAGGCTCACGCATGGCTGGTTCGGCCTGAATGAAATTCACCTTCGAAATTGGTGGGGTTGCCGTCACAACCACATTTTCCATAAGAATTGGCCGTTCTGCGGGTGCCTGAGTTGGCGCCGTCCGTTCTGACGGTGTTTGTGAAATCACCTGCGCTGCAACGTCCGGTAACGCTTGTTCAACTTCGCGCGGAGGTGCTGTTTTGAAGGTTTTCGTTTGCTCACTTTGGGTGCTTAACTCCAAAATGGGCGCTGTGATCAATGCAGGCGCCTTGCTGGGCATAATCACATCATCGGGCGTAATATCTGTGTTAAGCTCGGACGTGTCTATTTCTTCAGGCAATATAGTCTCGAACGCTTCGTCAACGAATTCCGCAAAATCCGGATCGCCTTCGCCGGAAACCAAATCTTCTGGCAGGCCCGGGACGATCGGTACGTTTGCATCTTTCCCCGCGCCGGTTAGGCGTGTTGGTAAGATTGCACTTAATATGTTCGCTGCGTTCATGTGTTTTTACTTGTTGTTAGAGTTCATCGCTCAAATTGTCGGACATTAGTTACTATTTCTTTACCGAAATGACCGAGTTTACATTTAGAACCCATTTATTGGAGCTAAATATGGAAATTTCGATTCAAATTCTGCCACAAGCCGAAGCGCGCGAAACCGCTATGCATAAGGTAGCTGTCGAGTTGGAGGCTAGTTTCCTTGCTGAAATGTTAAAATTTGGCGGTCTCGGCGAATCACGGAATGCCTTTAATGGCGGCGCTGGCGAGGAGGCGTTTTCTGGCATGCTCGTGCGCGAACAGGCTAAATTGATGGCGGAAAGTGGTGGAATTGGTTTGGCTGAACAAATCGTTAAATCCTTAATGGCGAGGGAACAAAATGATTGATTCGATGATCACCAAAAAACGCGTTCGCCAAATTGTTGAATTGTTGCAGGTTGAGCGTCAAAAAATTCTGCAAGGACCGCTAACGGATTTAACGCCGCTGGTGGAAAAACGGGAAAAGCTGATTGCGACGCTGGTCGCGAACGCGGATGCATTGTCGAAAACTGATCTTGAATTGATAAAGTTCGAGGCGACCCAAAACCAACGCCTGCTCGACGCGAGCATTGCCGGTGTCAGAGAAGCGCGAAGCGAAATCAATGCGCAACGTCGTGCCAGCCAAAGCATGGGGACCTATACATCGGACGGTCAGCGTATGGAGGTGCGGGGCGGCGTTGACCTTAGCGATAGACGCGCCTGATTAGATTCAAAGTTTAGGTATTTGGATTGCCGCCATTAAGACTCTGTTATTCAAGAAATGCGAATTTGTTTTTGCGACCCAAGCGGTCGGCACGGTGTCCAAACTAAAAACCACCGTATCCGTCAGAACGGCGATCACCGGTCACATATTGTGGCTATTTTGAAACGCGGTGTCGAATGCACCGCACGCCGAAGGAACATAAAATGTCCAGTATTATAACTAATAACAGCGCAATGGTTGCTCTTCAAACTTTGAAAAGCATCAATCAAAACTTGGGGCAAACTCAGAAAGAGATTTCCACAGGTAAGTCCATTTCGTCTGCACGTGATAACTCTGCCGTTTGGGCCATTTCCAAAGTTATGGAATCAGACGTCAGTGGTTTTAAAGCGATCAGCTCCTCGCTGGCTCTTGGTCAATCGACTGTTGCTGTTGCATCTGCTGGTGCGACTGAAATTGTTGATATCTTGAACGAGATGAAGGAAAAAGTTGTCGCTGCGACTGGCGAAAACGTTGATCATACGAAAATTACGGCTGATGTTGACGAGATGATCGCTCAAGTCGAATCGATTATTGCTGCCGCCCAGTTTAACGGCGCCAATTTGCTAGACACTGCTGGTGGGGACATCACTATCCTATCCTCACTTGATCGTGGCGCAACTGGTACTGTAACGGCCAGCAACATCACAGTTGCGTCCGTAGACTTTGAGACGGACGTTGCAGGTGCATTAGGTCTTGCTGCTATTGACGTCAGTTCGGCAGCGGCAGCCGATACCTCGCTGGCCGTGATGGAAACCACGATTCAGGCAGCCATTGATGGTGCAGCAGCGCTTGGTGCATCGCAAAGTCGCATCGATTCTCAGTCCAACTTTGTATCCAAACTGACGGATGCAATGAAATCTGGTATCGGTTCGATGGTTGACGCGGATATGGAAGAGGCTTCTGCCCGCCTGCAAGCACTTCAGGTGCAGCAGCAGTTGGGTGTTCAGGCGCTCTCCATCGCTAATCAGGGCGCTCAGTCCATCCTGTCGCTGTTCAGGTAATATCGCTTATGTGGGCGGGAATATCTCGCCCACATTTCCCCATGCAGCGCCCGCTCTGATCGAACGTCAGGGTAGTAACCAGGAGGATTCTGAATGAATATCGCGGCACTGGCACATAACACATATTCCGACGCGCAAGCCCCCATTAAGACCCAGCGTAGTATTGAGTATCAGGTTTTTGCAAAAATTACACACCGACTTTCCAAACTCACGACCGGAGGGATCGAAGAATTCAAGGAGTTAGCCGAGGCGCTTCACGACAATCGCCGCCTTTGGACGATATTGGCAGCCGATGTTGCTGAATCGGAAAACGGGTTACCCAAAGAATTACGCGCTCAGATTTTCTATCTGGCCGAATTTACCGAACATCACAGCAGGAAGGTTCTAGCAAGCGAAGCTAGCCCCGAAGCATTGGTGGATATCAATACCGCGGTAATGCGAGGCTTGCGATCAATGCAGGAAAATCAAACATGAGTGGTCTTGTCCTCAAGCTCCGCCCTGCCGAGCGCATTCTGATCAACGGCGTGGTTATCGAAAATGGTGACCGCCGTGCGAAGCTGAACGTTTTGACACCAGATGCAAATGTATTGCGCCTACGTGATGCGATTCACCCGGATGAGGCAAATACGCCCGTTCGGCGTGTCTGCTACATTGCGCAAATGGTCCTCGCTGGCGAAGCAGATCCCGCCGACGGGCGCCGTCAACTGCTAAGCGGCATTGAGCAGCTTAGCCAAGTGTTCCGCGATTCCGACAGTCGTTCACGGCTGAATGTAGCAACCGAAAATGTTATCGCTAACCGATATTATCCAGCGCTAAAAGCATTGCGCGGATTGCTGGCGCGCGAACAACGTCTGATGGAGCAAGTCTAATGGTAGGTTTCCAACCCATAGTGCCCATGTCCGGTTACACGGGCTGGAAATTCCTTGAGCGCACGGTTGAGGCACAGCAAAATGCCTTCAACAATTCTGCGCAAATTAAGCGGAATATTGAATATTTCAAAGAAAACATCAACAAAGCGACAACTGCGCAAGATTTGATTGATGATCACCGTCTTTTGTCCGTGGCACTTGGTGCATTCGGGCTGGATGACGACATCAGCAAGAAAGCATATGTCCTGAAAGCACTTGTTGAGGGAACCGAAGACGACGATGCATTTGCCAACAGAATTGTTGATAAGCGGTACCGTGAATTTGCCGAGGCGTTTGGCTATGGTAATCAGTCTGGCGCACGTGTTGGGTTGTCGAATTTTTCGGAAACCATAGTTTCGTCTTATAAAACCCGCCAATTCGAAATCGCGATCGGGGGTAGCGATGAATCCATGCGCTTGGCCATGTCATTCACCCGTGAGATTTCGGATTTCGCAAATTCGTCAAATTCGAACGCTGCATGGTTCGAAATCATGGGTAACCCGCCGATTCGAAAGATATTTGAAACGGCGTTTGGGCTGCCGAGTAGTTTCGGCAGGTTGGACGTCGACCGACAGCGCGCGACCTTCCAAGAAATGTCCGGCCGGATGTTCGGCAGCGACAAAGTCGATGTTTTCAAAGATGAGGCCAATGTCGAAAAATTGTTGCGGACGTTCTTTGTGCGTCAACAATTGGCCGAAGGGCCAGGCGCGGGCGTTCGTGGATCTACCGCATTGTTGTTGTTGCAGAACACGGCAAGTGGAATGGCCAACCTTTTCCAATCCCGGATTTAGAATAGGGTTATCGACGGCAAGATATCCAGTTCCTTAACATGTTCCAAAATTTCCGCCAACGGGATCAAGAACAAGAATACTAAGGCATCGAAGGTATTTGTTCGCAATGTTTTGGTATTTACCTTGATCATTGTTGGAGTTCTAAAATTCGAAAATTTCGGCAGAATGCGGGGCGTTACCTTCGCATACTCTGCGTAAGCTGAACCAAATTCAGAAACTAAATACCGCTCTTCGCGCAGCGCGGTATAGTATAGTGTCAAAAAAATTATCACCGTGATACTCAGCGCCAATACGATGATGCCGGTCATCAACCCGAAACCAAACACGCTTATGGTTGAAAATAGGTAAAGTGGATGGCGGCACATTGAATATGGGCCAATTTGGATAACGGTTTTGTTTTTCCGCCCACCAATGTAGAGGATGCTCCAAAATCTTCCGAGCACACCACCAATTACTAAAAATACGCCAACTATTTCTAAAGTTTCGACAATGAAACTTTCGCTGTCGTAGATAGATTCAGAGAATATGAAGAGTGGTAGAATCAAGAACGCACTGATGCGCAATACCCAAATTCGTAAAATTTGATTGGCTGGTTTAACTGCGTTGCTCATTTTCACCTCCGGACCTGACAAATTGGTAGCGGAGTTAGCGGGTAATCACAAACCCATTTGTTCAGGTGTTTTTGGCGAACCTTCGGTTTCGGACTTCAAAATTTTTGCCAGTTTCAGAAAGCTGGCCGTAGCGGGTTCAGCTATGTTATCGGAAAAGAAGCCGTCGAGTTTTGGCCAAAGTTCAATCGCTTCATCTATCAGGGCATCAGAGCCTTCGGTGTAAAGACCAGTTTGGATCATTGGCGCGGCCTTTTCGTAAGTTCCAATAATTTTCCGAACCCTTGCAAGAATTTCATTTTCATCCGCCGTCGCGATTGACGGCAAGCTGCGCGAGACGCTGCGTCCAGTATCGATCGCGGGGAAACGCCCGCGTTCCGCGATTTCGCGGTCCAGTATGATATGCCCGTCCAGAACGCCGCGCGTAATATCCGCTACGGGTTCTTCCATATCTGAGCCAGCGACCAGAACCGAAAAGACAGCGGTAATATCGGCAGATCCTTCGGGCCCAGGGCCCGCGCGTTCAGTCAATCCGGCGATCAAATTTGCAGTTGATGGTGGATAGGCGCGTAAACTTGGTGCCTCGCCAGCCGTTAGCGCAACTTCACGATGCGCCTCAGCGAACCGAGTGATCGAGTCCATTAATAGTAAAACATGCTTTCCACGATCCCTAAAATACTCGGATACGGCCATCGCCATCCATGCTGCCCGGCGTTTTACAAGTGGTGATTGGTCGGATGTGGCCGCGATAATGATCGAACGTTTCATGCCTTCAGGTCCCAGAACATGTTCTACAAATTCACGTAATTCACGCCCGCGCTCCCCAATAAGCGCGATTACGGCGATATCGGCGTCTAATCCACGGGCCAATTCAGCCAGCAATGTGGACTTCCCTACACCCGATCCGGCGAAAACGCCGATTCGCTGTCCTCTCGCTATGGGTAGAATTGTGTTAAAAACCGCAAGTGATGTGTTTAAGCGTGGACCCAATTCGCGGCGTGTTGCTGCCTTAGGTGGTGAGCAACGAAGGGGTACTTCGGTGTCGCCGCGGAACAAAGGCCGCCCATCAAGTGGTTGTCCAAAAGCGTCGATAATCCGTCCAACCCACCCATCGGACGGGTTGATTCCAGCGGTTTTTTCCAGCTCAACGGCATTGCCAATTGCGATGCCCTCACTAGGGCCGTAAGGCATTGCAATTACATGGTTTTGTGAAAGCGCAATGATCTCCCCACCCATCGCGGAACCGTCTTTTTTCCGGATATTTATCTGGTCGCCGACATGTCCATGTTGTGACAGACCGCCGATACGGATCGAGGCGGGTTCTACCCCGATTATGCGCCCAAAACGCCGTGAAGCTGGAATGTCGCGCATGGCGGTTTCCAGCGGTTTGAAATCGGTAAACATGGTTAATCCTTCAGAAATGTTTCGCTTACCTTTTGTTCACCATCAGAGGTTAAGAATCTCCTTATGAAACGTAAGGGAGAAGCCCTGAATGAAGTTTGACATAGGAATATTGCGGATGGCCAATCAAATGGCTGCCCATGCATCTGCGCGCCAAGCGGTGATTTCCGAGAATATCGCGAACTCCGATACCCCGGGGTATAGGGCGCGCGACATCACATCCTTTTCTGACAGCTACGCGGAGACGGCCAAAGTTGGGCACAGTATGCGACCTGCGCGGCCCGGA
>CAZYMT010000167.1:0-6732 GCA_964649035.1 uncultured Rhodobacterales bacterium | reverse complement strand
CACCCTGATCCAGCTTGGCTTTCGCAGAACGGGCATATCTGGACGATGTGCCTTTTCAGGATGGCGTTGTGCCTTGTCAGTTAAATCGCGCGACATTTGACCTCCGATAAATATACCTATCGCTATTTACCCGATATGTTTAAGATTGTCTTTACGCAATCTTCGGCTGCATAGCTGTAATGAAGAGGACGCATGGCACACAATAGCATAAATGCCCATAAAGTCGGGACATTTCAGGAATATCTCAAGCAAATTGTTTATGGCGGGAATGACGGGATCGTCACGACTTTTGCCATCGTCGCAGGTTTTGCCGGTGCTGGTGCCGAGGGGGCTGCGCAAGTGGGCGGTGTCGCGGTTCTGCTGTTCGGGATTGCCAATTTACTGGCCGATGCTACCGCGATGGGGCTTGGCGAGTTTTTGTCGGCGCGCTCCCAACAAGACGTTTACAATGCCACACGGGAAAAAGAGTTGGCGGCGATTTCGGCTAATCCAGACACCGAAACATCCGAGATTTTGGCGATATTGGCGGACCGGAATGTCGGTTCAGAAGATGCCAATGAATTTGCTGAAATTATGCGGCGCAATCCGGAGTTCATGACCGATTTCACCATGCATTATCTGGTCGGCATGCAGGATCCATCAGGCAGTTCGGCGGGCATGAACGGATTGTTTACATTCTTGTCATTCATCGCGCTTGGATCAGTGCCACTGCTACCGTATTTCTTGCTGGAACCCTTACAATCAACGTTCTACCTGTCGATCGGGGCCACTATCGCGGCCCTCATCAGCCTTGGCCTACTACGCTGGCGCGTCACCAACGAGTTACTGCTGCGCTGTGTCGGCGAAACAGTCCTCGTTGGCGGAATATGCGCAATTGTCGCGTTTGGTGTCGGGTTAATGTTCCGTTAGCCGTCCATTTTGCTAAGACGACGGATCAAGCTGGACGTATCCCAGCGCGCGCCACCAAGTTTCTGCACATCCTTGTAGAACTGGTCAATTACGGCTGTCAGCGGCAAGGATGCCCCGTTATTATTTGCCTCGTTCAGACAAATCCCCAGATCCTTGCGCATCCAGTCAACGGCAAAGCCAAATTCAAATTCATCATCCAGCATGGTATGACCACGATTTTCCATCTGCCAGCTGCCAGCCGCGCCTTTGGAAATCACGTCCACAACTTTTTTGCCATCAAGACCGGCTTTTTGGGCGAAGTGCAGCCCCTCCGAAAGACCTTGAACCAAGCCAGCAATACAAATCTGGTTAACCATTTTTGTCAGCTGCCCTGCCCCGCTATCGCCCATCAAAAGACAGGATTTCGAGAACACTTCGATAGCTGGCTCAACCCGCGCATAAGGGGCCGCATCGCCGCCACACATAACCGTCAATGCACCGTTTTCAGCGCCCGCTTGGCCACCGGACACCGGCGCATCTATGAAATCAAACCCTTGAGCCTTGGCGGCTGCGTATAATTCGCGCGCAATCTCGGCCGATGCTGTCGTGTGATCAACAAATACAGTGCCTGCAGCCATGCCAGCAAATGCGCCATTCTCGCCAAGGGTCACTTGACGGATGTCATCGTCGTTGCCAACACAGGCGAACACGATTTCTGCGCCTTCGACCGCAGCCAGCGGCGTAGCGGCGGATTTTCCACCATGTTCTGCAGCCCATTTTTCGGCTTTGGCTGTTGTGCGGTTGAAAACCGTCACTTCATGCCCTGCCTTTTGCAAATGCCCCGCCATTGGGTAACCCATTACCCCAAGACCCAAAAATGCTACTTTCATCAGAATACCCTCCATGTGATGTTGTTAACAGATTTCTGGCCTGCTATTCGGTGGGGGTCAAGGGAATATGGGAAATGTGATGATACGGTTGTTTCGGTGGACTATTCGGATATTGGGCGCAGGGTTTGCGCTGGCGATGCTTGTTGGGGCCGTCGTCTATTATTTGGCGACGCAATCATTGCCCGACTATGACGGAAATTATGCGGTACGCGGGATCGATGGGCCGGTTGAAATCGTCCGCGACACCAACGCCGTTCCGCATATTTTCGCTGAAAGCGATGCGGATGTGATGTTTGGGTTGGGATTTGCGCACGCGCAGGATCGGCTGTGGCAAATGACGTTAATGCGGCGGACCGCGCAGGGGCGCTTGTCCGAATTATTTGGGGCAGAAACCCTGCCAATCGACGAATTCATGCGTGCGCTCGACATATACACAATTTCGCAACGCGCCGTATCCCATCAAACCGCTGAAACGATTGTGATGTTGGAGGCATATTCCGCCGGCGTAAATGCTTGGATCGAGGTTGTCGGTTCCGAAGCCTTGGGCCGTGGTGCCCCCGAATTTTTCTTGTCATCCAAAAAAATTGCCCCGTGGCTGCCAGCTGATTCCATTGTTCTAATTAAATTAATGGCGCTGCAATTATCTGATCATGCAAGCCGCGAAGTGTTGCGCGCGCGATTATCGCTGATCCTACCAGCTGATCGCCTTAAGGATTTGTTCCAACAAGGAGATCCGGAAATGGCAGTTCCTGATTTTGCGTCTCTTTTCCCAGATATGCCAACAGAATTTGCATCTAGCGTGCCGCACCCGCTTGATCCAATTCGCGCAGTTGGGATGGCTGGCGCATCTAATGCTTGGGCCGCATTAAAGGATCGTGCGGCCTCGGGCGGGACATTATTGGCAACTGATCCGCACCTACCGCTGATCGCCCCCGGATATTGGATGCTAGCGCGGTTGGAATTTTCAGATGGCGGGGCCATTGGCGGAACAATCCCCGGAATTCCAGGAATTTTGATCGGACGCAACGCTGATTTGGGTTGGGGCTTAACAAGCAGCTATCTTGATGATCAAGATATCGTTGTCGAACAACTAAACCCGCAAAATCCACTGGAATACAAAACCGAAAACGGGTTCGCCGCGTTCGAAACGAGAGATGTTCTAATCGAGATAAAAGACGAGATTGCCGTCAGCCGTCAATTACGTTGGAGCCGTCATGGTCCGGTAATCCCGTCACACCGCTATAATCTGGCGGCGATAACGCCGCCCGGGCATGTCGCAACCCTATCGTGGACCGCGCTAGAGGAGGACGATCGTTCAATCGATGCGACGATCAATTTGATGCGCGCGCATTCCATCGATCAAGCGCTGACCACCATTGGAAATTTTGTTGCCCCATCAAATAACTTTACGTTAGCGGATCGTGAAAATGTGGCGCTAGTTGCTGGTGGCCGGATGCCTGCGCGCAACATTAACCATCCGACACGCGGAATGATGCCATCCCCCGGCTGGGTAGGTGATAGCCAATGGGAGGGGTTTTATTCGTATGATTTCAACCCCTTAGAGGTAAATCCAACCAGCGGCATTGTTGTTAATACCAATAACCGACTTGTCGATCAGGATTTCCCGCTGCATTTCAGTTACGATTGGGGTGACACCCAGCGCATTTTACGCGCAACCAATTTATTGAACGCGCGACAGTTTCATACCCTAACAAGCTTTATTGAAATTCAGACGGATACGATTTCCATAACCGCACGCCGATTGTTGCCACTGATAGCCCGTGACATTTGGTGGACAGGTGAAGCCGCCGCAAGCAATACGCGTGAGCGTCGCAAGCAAGAAGTGTTGGAGTTGCTGGCGAATTGGAATGGCGAGATGGGTGAACATGATCCCGAACCATTAATCTATGCGGCTTGGGTGCAGGCGTTGCAGCGACGCATTATCGTCGATGAATTGGGGAACCTGTCAAACGAACTATCGGTGCTTAATCCGGATTTTCTAGAACGCGCTTTTCGTAATACAGAAGGTGCAGCGGCATGGTGTGACATTCAACAAACTAGCGCCACCGAGACCTGTTTGGAAATGTCCCAACTAGCCCTTGATGAGGCGCTGCTGATGCTCGAAGAAAAATATGGCGAAAACCCTGCACGCTGGCGCTGGGGATCAGCCCATCAGGCATTTCATGCGGCTAATCTGTTGGGCCGCATTCCGGTCGTTAAATGGTTCGCAAATATTCGTCAAGAAACGCCGGGCGGCGACAACACGTTACTGCGCGGCCAGACCCGTGGAACCGGTGATGCGCCGTTTACAAATGTGCATGGCAGCGGGTTCAGGGCCGTTTATGATTTTGCAGATCTTGATAGTTCGGTCATGATAATTTCGACCGGCCAGTCGGGGCATTTCCTGTCACGCCATTACGACGATCTGTCGGTGCTGTGGCGGCGCGGCGAGTATATCCCGATGTCATTAGATCCCGACCGCGCCCGTGGTGGGGCAGTCGGGATAACGCAGTTGCGTCCGCGTTAGTCTACAAACGCTTTTTCGATAACGAATTGGCCGGGGCCCGAATTGGACCCCTCGTCCATGCCTGCTTCTTCGCAGATTTCTTTGTGTTCTTTAAGCATTGCCATGGAACCACAAATCATCACGCGATCAGTTTCAGCGTTCAGCGCCGCACCCGTTGCTTCGGCAAAACGTCCGTCACGCAACCAATCGGTCATGCGCCCCATCGTGTCGCTTTGCTCGCGGGTTGTTGTGGCAATGAATTTCAGCTTATCACCGACAACTTCTGATAGAAGTTCATCACTTTTGATCTCGGCAATCAGGCCTTTGCCGTAATCCAACTCGTTCACGTCACGACAGGTTTGCGTCAGAATAACCTCGTCAAACTTGTCATAGGTTTCTGGATCCCGAATAGTGCTGGCGAAAGGTGCAATGCCCGTACCCGTCGAAAACAATAGCAGACGTTTGCCAGCAATCAGCGCATCATGCACCAATGTACCAACGGGCTTCGGGCGGATCAGAATCTCTTCACCGACTTTCAGATGTTGCAAACGCGAGGTCAGCGGGCCATCTTGGACCTTGATGGAATAGAACTCCAACGCCTCGGCCCAGTTCGGCGAGGCAATGGAATAGGCGCGCAACAAGGGACGATCCCCGTTTTCCAAGCCAATCATGGCGAATTCGCCGGAACGGAAACGCAAGGATTGCGGACGCTCGCAGGTGAACGAAAATGTTCGATCGGTCCAGTGTTTGACCGTGAGCACTTTTAACGATTCCAAACCGCGATAGGCTTTGGGGAGTTCATCTGACATGTACAATCCTTAGTATTACATCTGTTTTCGGTATTATATAGGGAATATAACGCCGCCACATTGGCATTTAAACCCCTAAAACCACAAGCCCGCGTTGACCTTTGTCAAATTCGGGGTTATTGAGCCAGCTATATGAAAGGGACGCAATACGGCGACCCGCGCCGCGCTGAAATTTGCGGCTGATTTTATTGCCGCAACAGACGGAAAAACATGACCAAGTTTACAGATTTAGGTTTGGACCCCAAGGTCCTACAAGCCGTGTCCGAAGCCGGATACGAAACCCCCACACCCATTCAAGCCGAGGCCATCCCACATGCGCTGCAAGGGCGTGATGTTCTAGGGATCGCCCAAACGGGCACCGGAAAAACCGCATCCTTTGTGCTACCGATGATAACGATGTTATCCAAAGGACGCGCACGGGCACGCATGCCGCGTTCCTTGGTTCTTTGCCCTACGCGCGAACTTGCCGCGCAGGTTGCCGAAAATTTTGAGGCATATGCAAAGCACACAAAACTGTCGATGGCGTTGCTTATCGGCGGCGTTAGTTTCAAGGATCAGGATCGCCTGATTGATCGCGGCGTTGATGTGTTGATCGCAACCCCTGGCCGCCTTCTCGACCATTTCGAGCGTGGCAAATTGATGCTGACTGGCGTACAAATAATGGTTGTCGACGAGGCCGACCGGATGCTCGACATGGGATTCATTCCTGATATCGAGCGCATCTTCAAAATGACCCCATTCACCCGTCAAACCCTGTTTTTCTCGGCGACAATGGCGCCCGAGATTACCCGTATCACCAATGAATTCCTAAGCAATCCAATACGGGTTGAGGTGGCGCGCCAAGCGACAACGTCGGAAACCATCACACAGGCTGTGTGCATGCTGAAACCTTCGCGCAAGGATCGTGGGCCAAAGGAAAAACGGGATTTGTTGCGGGCCTTTATCGAGTCTGAGGGCGACAGCCTGACCAACGCGATCATTTTTTGCAACCGAAAGCGCGATGTGGATATCGTCGCAAAGTCGTTGAAAAAATACAATCTTGACGCGGCCCCCCTGCACGGTGATCTGGACCAATCCTTGCGGATGAAAATCCTAAACAGTTTCCGTGATGGCGAATTGCGCCTATTGGTAGCATCTGACGTTGCTGCCCGCGGTCTCGACATTCCAAATGTTAGCCATGTGTTCAATTTCGACGTCCCAATTCATTCCGAAGACTATGTTCACCGGATTGGTCGTACTGGTCGAGCCGGTCGCTCAGGCAAAGCCTTTACGCTTTGTATGCCGTTCGAGGAAAAATATCTGGCCGCTATTGAGGGTTTGGTAAAAAAGGAAATCCCGCGCGTTGATGCGCCCGGTGCAGCCGCGAAACCACAGGCGGATGTTCCAAAAGCCGAAGAAAAACCCGTTGAACCACGTCGTAAACAAGAGCCGCGTCGCCAACCTGACGAGCAGCCGCAGCAAGAACAGCGCCAGCGCAGGGCCGAAAAGCCTAAGCAAGAACCGCGTCAGCGTGAAGATCGGCCAGCGCAGAATAATCGGCGCGGACGTCGCGATAATGGCCCTCGGGTTGTGGGTATGGGCGACCATATGCCGGCATTCATGATGATCGATCTAAGTGCTGCATTGGAAGATGCGGGCA
>CAZYMT010000166.1:0-6760 GCA_964649035.1 uncultured Rhodobacterales bacterium | reverse complement strand
AAATTCGCCTATTTGGAAAAAATCAAACTATGCTCAATAACTTGACGATACCGTTGTGCATACAAAATACTGTCCGCTACCGCCAAATGGTTAACGCGGCAAAGGTTAAGAAAGTTGACCGTAAAAGTTAATGAATCGGGCTTTTACACCGTCCGCGTCAACCTCCATACATACCTGAACAGGCGGTGTTCCGGCATTCGCGTCGGCCACTGTCCGCCCTTGCGCTTCGCCGTCCAAAACAACGCTAATTGGCGTCGGGACCATGTTGAAATACTGTGGATGTGCCGCCGCAATGATCGCCGCCGGATCGTGCAGATGACACCCATTTTCCAACCCAACGCTGGCATAGAAACCTAGATAAAATTCACTGATCGCCTTGATAAAACCACCCAATTTCGGGGCTTTACCCTTTATTCGATCAAAATCTTTGGGTGTGCATATGATATCATGGGTCACGTCCAGGCCGACCATCACCACCTCCCAATCCGCCGCAAAAACCTCGGCGGCGGCGTGGGGGTCGTGATAGATATTCGCCTCGGCATGGTCAGTTATATTCCCACCCGCCACAACCGAGCCGCCCATGATCACCACCTGTTTAACCGTATGCGCGATATGGGGATCAAGTCTTAACGCCAGCGCCAAATTGGTTAACGGCCCGATGGCACAGATGACAATCTCGCCGGGATTGGCCGCGCAGCACTTAACCAGAAACTCCGCTGCACTAATTTTCTCTGCTTTTCCAATGGGTTGCGGCGCAGGAGCGCCCCCAAACCCCTCCTCCCCATGAACTTGTTTCGAGGGCGGGGATAGCGGCATTCCCAAGGGCTTGGCGGCCCCTTCAGCCACGGGCGCATCAACGCCACATTGTTCTAATAAATACAACGCGTTACGCGTCGCCTGTTCAACATAAACATTGCCAAAAACCGTGGTCAGGCCCATGATTTCAATGTCAGGGTCAGCAGCGGCATAATAGATGGCCATCGCATCATCTATGCCGGGATCGGTGTCAATAATCATCGGAACGGTCATGTGTTTTCCTCAATAAATTCAGATACTTCGGCCATAGTTGGAATTGCATCCGCCGCACCATGCCGCGTTACCTGCAAAGCCGAAGCCGCCGCCGCCCGCGTCAACGCATCCTGCGCCGAAACCCCTTGATCCAAGGCAGCCATAAAGTACCCCAAAAACGTATCGCCAGCGCCGGTTGTATCGACCGGATCAACCTTGAAGGCATCCACAGAAACATCCCCAAAAGTTGCGCCATCCGCACCCTTGGTAATCAGCGTTTTCTTGGCGGATAACCCAGCTTGCGCCAGTTGCGAAGCCTCTATTTCGTTAACCGCCAAAAGGTCGGTAAAAGGCAACATTTTTGCGGCAGAATCGGCGTCAAAAGGTGCAGCAGAATACGCGACTGACATGCCTTTTTCGTGCGCAATTCTTGCCGCATACTGACCAAGGCTGGTTTCGTTTTGCAACAACAACCAATCGCCCGATGCAGTCCCGGACAACGCTTGATCAATATGTGTTTCCGTAAGTGCAACATTTGCACCCGCAAACAACACGATCGCGTTTTCGCCAGCGTCATCAACATTGATGATCGCGTGGCCCGTCGGCACTTCAACCGTTTGTAAATGTTCAACATTCACGCCAGAAACACGCAGTATTTCCCGTGTCCAGCCCCCCTCCGGACCGATCGCGCCGATATGGTTAACCGTACCGCCTGCCCGTCCAATAGCAATGGACTGATTAGCCCCTTTACCACCCAGTCCGCTATTGAAATCGGTGGAGGCCAGCGTCTCCCCCGGCAGCGGCAAATGTGGCACGCGATATACGTGGTCAATATTGACGGAGCCGAGGTTATAGATTGCCATCAGCCGACCTTACAGGCAGCCATTACCGCCATGTTCAGAATGTCGCTAACGGTCGCTGTGGCGGAACAAACCTTAATCTGTTTGTCGATACCTGTCAGGATTGGTCCGATCACGGTAGCACCAGCCATTTCCTGCATTAGCTTAACCGAAATTGACGCAGAATGTCGCGCAGGGACCACCAGAATATTCGCTGGACCCGTCAAACGACAGAACGGATATTGCGCCATAACGTCGGGATTTAGGGCAACGTCAACGGACATCTCGCCGTCATATTCAAAATCAACATTCCGTCCGTCAAGAACCGTAACCGCATTTGACATTTTTTCGGCCCGCTCGGAAACCGGATAGCCAAAGTTGGAAAAACTGGCCAGGGCAACACGTGGAACCAAACCCAGGCTGCGCGCAACCTCGGCGGCGCGTTCTGCGATGTCGGCTAGATCTTCGGCCTCGGGCCATTCTTGAACCAATGTATCGGCGATCAGAACCATACGACCGCGATGTAAAACAGCAGAAATGCCGACGGCGCCATCCCCCGGACCCGCGTCAAAAACATGGTTAATGGAGGCCATGACATGTGCAGCCTTGCGCGTCGCCCCTGTCACCACGCCGTCAACATGGTCATGGGCCAGCATCAGAGACGCAAACACATGCCGATCACGACTGGCAAGGATATGGCAATCGCGTTGATCAAAACCCTTACGTTGCAGACGATTATACAAGAAATCCTTGTATTCATCGAGGTTGTCAATGGTCGCCGCGTTAACGATTTCAATCTCGTCAATCGCTTCGGGCATGCCAGCATCCTCGAGGAATTCTTGCACCTGTTCAGGGCGACCAACAACCACGGCTTCCCCCAAACCCGTACGCTTATAGGCCACGGCAGCACGGACAACGCGCGAGTCGTCCCCTTCGGCGAATAGCATCCGCGCTTGTTCGTTTTTGGCGCGGGCATATAGCGAGCGTAGGATCGAGGCGGTCGGGTCGAGGCGTTCTTTCAATGTATGTTCATACGCTGCCATATCTTCGATCGGACGACGCGCGACGCCGGTATCCATACCTGCTTGCGCTACCGCTGGCGGGATCACGTAGATCAGGCGCGGATCGAACGGAGTCGGTATAATATAGTCGCGACCGAACGATAGGCTGGTGCCGTAAGCGAGGGTAACTTCGTCAGGGACGTCCTCGCGGGCCAATGCCGCCAAAGCCTCGGCACAGGCGATTTTCATTTCGTCGTTAATGGCGCGGGCGTGGATATCCAGCGCGCCACGGAAAAGATAGGGAAAACCCAGTACATTGTTGACTTGATTGGGATAATCGGAACGACCAGTGGCGACGATTGCGTCTTCGCGAACGGCGTGTGCCTCCTCGGGTGTGATCTCTGGGTCGGGGTTGGCCATGGCGAATATTACCGGATTGGGGGCCATGCTTTTGACCATATCCTGAGTCACAGCACCCTTGGCGGAAACGCCCAAAAACACATCCGCATTCTTCATTGCGTCATCCAATGTGCGCGCGCTGGTGTTGGCGGCATGAGCAGATTTCCATTGGTTCATCCCCTCCTTGCGACCTTGATAAATCACGCCTTTTGTATCGCAAAGGATACAATTATCATGCCTAGCACCCATGGATTTCAGCAGTTCAATACAGGCAATACCGGCGGCACCTGCACCGTTAACCACGATGCGGCAATCCTCCATTTTCTTGCCGGAGATATGCAATGCGTTGATCATCCCTGCGGCACAAATCACCGCTGTCCCGTGCTGATCATCATGGAAAACGGGGATATCCATTTCTTCTTTTAAGCGCTGCTCGATGATAAAACATTCCGGCGCCTTGATGTCTTCGAGGTTAATTCCGCCAAAAGTCGGCCCCATGATACGGACAGCGTTGATGATTTCTTCGGGGTCTTGGGTATCCAGTTCGATATCAATCGCATTCACGTCAGCAAAACGTTTGAACAGAACCGCCTTGCCTTCCATCACGGGTTTCGATGCCAATGCGCCCAGATTTCCCATACCCAAAATGGCGGACCCGTTGGTGATAACCGCAACCAAATTACCCTTGGTGGTATAGTCATAGGCCTTGGCCGGATCGTCCGCGATAGCCTGAACAGGGACCGCAACGCCGGGCGAATAGGCCAGCGACAAATCACGCTGCGTAGCCATGGCGGTTGACGGCACGACCTCCAATTTTCCTGGGGTTGGTTCCAGATGATAGGTCAACGCCTCTTTATCGGTTACTTTGTTTCCAGCCATGGAACCCCCTCGTATTGTCAGGCAAAGACGGGCATACTTGCATCGAACTTACCAAACGGCAACCGTCGGTTTATACTTGAAACAATTCCCGAAAATGCCTACATTAGAATAATTCTAAACTATGGAGCCAACCATGAAATTGCCTATGTCCGTCGCGAAAGCGCTAAATGCGCAAGTTAATGCCGAATTGACTGCGTCCTATCATTATCTAGCTATGTCTGCTTATTTTGAAACCCAATCACTGCCGGGTTTCGCATCATGGTTTAGGGCACAATCAGCCGAGGAAACCGTGCATGGTATGAAAATCCATGACTACATATTGCGCCGTGATGCAGATGTTACATTCGCGGATATTTCGGCCAACAATCAGTCTTTTCAATCCGCTGAAGATGTCGTCTCAACTGCGCTGAAGATGGAACAAGCCGTCACCGCACAAATTCACGATATTCACACACTTGCGACCAAAGAAAACGACCCGGCAACGCAGGCGTTGATGCACTGGTTCCTTGATGAACAAATCGAAGAAGACGAATCCATGCGGGATCTTCTTGAACGGGTTTCGGCTGCGGGCGATGATCGCTGGCGCTTGTTATATCTGGACGGCGAAATTGCCGGTCGGGCCAATACAGCGGCCTAAACTCGCCTATTTTGACCCGCCCTGTATCCCAAAGGGCGGGTTTAGGATATATTGCGCAGCATAGGGCGCAAACTTTTGGGAATTTGAAATATGAAAAAATTATCTATGGTCGCAGTCATCGCGATGTTTGGCAGCCCTGCATTGGCGATTGATCCATGTTTGGTCGGGAATTGGGAACCGGATTACCTAACTTACGGTGAACAATATATGGATGTGATGAACGCGCAAAGCGTGCAGATCACCGGTAATATGACGATGACCATATCCGGTGCCGATATAGGAACATATTTGGTCGATAATATGAATTTGGACGTTGTAATCGCGGACACTCCACCGATGAGCGTTCTGCTGAACGGTGCAGGTGAATTTTCAATAACGACAGAAGACGAAGCCTTTTTTGTCGGCATGGGACCGTTTGCATATACCGCCAAAGCAACCATTGATACGGGGATTGGTGATCCAATAGTTATGGAAATCCCCGTGACTGATGAAATGGCACCGTTTGGTGGTGCTGCTGGGCTATATACTTGCTCGGCGGCAACCCTTGAATTTGAGCCATTGCGCGGCGACGACGGGATCGTCGGAAATATGATTACCAAATGGTTTCGACGCTAGATTGAATGGTTTCACTGGTTGATCGGATATGCTAGAAATCCTCCTTAAATAGCGGGGAATTATGGCAGCGAAAGACAGCAATAGCGTGACACCTATGATGGTGCAGTTTCTGGAGATCAAAGGTCGATATCCGGATGCATTGCTATTCTATCGCATGGGCGATTTTTACGAGATGTTCTTTGAGGATGCCATCGCCGCAGCCGCGGCTTTGGACATCGCGCTAACCAAACGCGGCAAGCATCTGGGCAAAGATATCGACATGTGCGGCGTCCCGCATCATGCCGCCGAAGGGTATCTTTTGACCCTGATCCGCAAAGGTTTCCGCGTCGCGATTGCCGAGCAAATGGAAAACCCCGCCGAGGCGAAGAAGCGTGGATATAAGGCCATCGTGAAACGCGACGTTGTGCGGCTGGTGACCCCCGGAACTTTGACCGAGGATTCCCTATTAGACGCCCGCCAACATAACTATCTGGCAGCGGTGGCGACGGTTCGCGATGAAATGGCGATTGCGTGGGTCGATGTCTCGACCGGCGATTTCCATGTGACACCAATTGCGCGGGTGGCTTTGGCCCCGACATTGGCACGTCTGGCCCCACGCGAAGTTCTGGCATCGGATTCGATCGCTGAGGACATGCGTGAAACCGTTGAGGAAGCCGGCGCAACCTTAACCCCGCTCGCTCCAGCCAGTTTTGACAGCAAAGCGGCCGAGGGGCGCTTGAACGGGCTGTTCAAAGTGAAATCACTGGACGCATTCGGGAATTTCAGCCGCGTAGAAACAGCCGCGATGGGGGCGATTGTTGATTATCTGGACATTACCCAACGCGGGAAACTGCCGCTGTTGCGCCCACCGAGTAAAGAAAATCAAGGTGGCTCTATCCAGATTGACGCAGCCACGCGCCGTAATCTGGAACTGACACGAACCCTATCCGGTTCCCGCAACGGATCGCTGCTTTCGACAATTGACCGGACAGTGACAGGTGGCGGTGCGCGGTTGTTAGGCGTGCGTTTAACCAGCCCGTCAACCGATCTGGATATCATCGCTGCCCGCCATGACGCCGTGCAGTTTTTTGTCGATGAACGCGGCGCGGCCAGTGACATTCGCGAGGCATTGCGCAAGGCCCCGGACATGGAACGCGCCTTGTCCCGCCTAGCTTTGGAACGTGGTGGTCCCCGCGACATGACTGCGCTTCGGGAAGGTTTGACCCAAGCGGGGGCACTGGCGAGCGCACTTGGAAAAGTTGCATTGCCCCTGCTCCTTAAGGGAGCGTTGTCGGATATGCAGGGGCACGATGTCTTGGTGGAATTGCTGGAAAATGCGCAGGATGCGGAGCCGCCTTTGTTGGGACGGGAAGGCGGGTTTGTAGCTGACGGGAAACGAGACG
>CAZYMT010000165.1:0-6762 GCA_964649035.1 uncultured Rhodobacterales bacterium | reverse complement strand
ACACCAAAAAGTTCAAAACTCGGCAATGACGAAAGCCACGATTGGGCCACACGATTTCGCGACGAATACGCACAATTTAACGGATAGTGATTAGACACAGCGGCTACGTGACTTCCCCCACAGATTTTAATTTGAACCTATTCCAAGGCTGGCACGACTTACAGTTACTATTCTGTCAGTTCCAATCGGAGGTTCAACTTATGAAAATCAATTCTACAATCATCTTGGGTGTTTTCTTTATCGCCAACTTAGCCACATTCGCAATTGCGGGCGCTGAATTCAAAGGTAACGGGATCAACATTGAACCAAGCCTGCCTGTAAACTTTCAGGGAATGGGCGGCGTGTTTGGCGAAAATGCTGCCATCCTAAATTCTATCTGCCATGTAACTGGCGGTGGCATGTCTCTAGATCCAGAGCAACCAATCCGCATGATATGCCTTGATCAAGATGGAAACCAAATCAACTAACCTAATTCACCAATAATGCCCGAAGAATTGGCCATTCTTCGAAAACTAAGCTATGCATTTTGGCAATTCTCGTTCAATTTTGTAACGTAAGCTAGGCCACATATGACTTTCGAATTTCATCCCATTAGCACCGAGAACTGGTCGGACTACGAAACCCTAATGGAAAGCCGAGGCGCGCCGCATAATTGTTGGTGTACTGCTTGGCTGGATATTCCGAAGAAGGCGGCAAAGCCAGAAAAGAAAGCCGCTATGAAGAAGCGTATCGAGAACGGAACTCCTGTTGGCCTGCTCGCATATTCAAACAACAAACCAATCGGCTGGTGCGCCGTTGCGCCGCGCGAAACATATCGGCCTTTAGGGGGCGACGAAACAAAAGATCAAGTTTGGTCAGTCGTTTGTTTCTTCATCAAGAGAAACCTAAGGGGGCAGGGCTTATCCAAGTTATTCCTTGCCGAAGCCACAGAATACGCACGGAACCACGGAGCGAAATTTATCGAAGGCTACCCAGTGGCTAAAGATTCACCCAGTTACCGATTCATGGGCTTCAAACCGACCTTCGAGAAAGCTGATTTTACGTTTGTAAAAACTGCGGGTAGCCGGCGAAATGTTATGTTGAAAGAGCTTAAGTAATATCTCGTCCAACCACAAACCCACGACTGGAAATCGACACTGAATTACCGGACGGGTCTTTGGCATTCGCAAATTGATAGCCGTCACCCTGATGCAATGCCCCGAATTCCAACCCTTTGTCGCTGCATATCTGACGAAACGCGAGCACATCTTCGACGTCAAATACCAGCTTGATCAACGCCTGCCCCTCTCGCTGGCCCTTCCCCGCAGGATGCAGCAGCAACGTCAATCCGTTCGACGGGGGGCATAATTCAACAATACGGTCTTCCTCCTGATATTTCGGCGTATACCCAAAATACATCTCGTAAAAGTCCACCATCGCCTGCATCTTTTTAGTGTAAATAACGATCCTGCATAGCGATGGCATTTGATATTCTTATCTCTTATCTCTCGCGGGGTGCGCCCTCAGGCGGGCGCTTCAGAACTCCCTCAATCTCCGCCATAATATCCGCCGGAAGCGGCCCATACACAAGTGCCCCGGCATTTTCCTCAGCCTGCGCGGCGTTCTTCGCCCCCGGAATTGGCAACGTATTCGGCGATTTCGCCAACAGCCAACAAAGCGCCCCTTGCGTCAATGACCGCCCACCAACCGTGATCAAATCGCGCACGGCCTCCAACTGTTTCACATAGGTTTCCGAGGCGCTTGAACCATTGAAAAAGTCCCCGTCCCCGTCTTGAATACGCCGCACATCCTTATCGGGCACCTTTTGCCCATCAGAATAATTCCCCGTCAATATCCCCATTGCCAAAGGCGAGCGTATCAATTGCACCAGATCATGCTCCTCAGCAGCGGTACTTAGTGACGGCGCATCAAAGAACAGGTTCATCACGTGCTGCACTGCGGCAAACCCTTCGCGCCCCGCCATCGCGCTGACGTTTTCGGGGAAATCAGTGCTCCAACCAAATGCCTTGATCTGACCGTCCGCGCGCAGTTCTTCCAGCGTATCAAACGCTGACATCGCATCATCAATCGGCAAGGCATTCAGGTGCAAAAGCATCACATCAATCTGGTCCCGTTTAAGCCGCTTGCGGCTTTGCGCAACCGAATTACGGATGTATTCCGCGTCGAATTTCGAACCCGTCATCTGTTTGGTTTTCGCATCAAATGAATGCCCGAATTTCGACACGATAATCGCATCCTCGCGCCCATTTAGCGCCTCGCCCAGCAGCGTTTCCGAATGCCCGGCCCCGTAAACGGCCGAGGTGTCAAACACCCGCACGCCCGCCGCCCAAGCCGCATGAACAGCAGCAATTGAATCCTTATCATTCGTGCCCGAATACCCAACGGGCAGATCACCTTTCCAAAACATCCCGCCAATCGCCCAACAGCCCATACCAATGCGCGGCGCAGTTCTAATATTGCTCATAATTTCGTTCCTTTCATTTATGTGCTACAAATCATCATGAATAATACAGAAAATTTAGAAACCCTCAGAATATGAACGGATCATTTCATGAATGAAACGAGGCTTGATTGGTCCGACCTTAACCTGTTCCTCGCCGTCGCCCGTGGCGGTGGCCTTGCCAAAGGCGTCGAAATATCCGGTCTAAGCGCCCCCACACTTGGCCGTCATATGGTCGATCTGGAACGTGCCATCGGCGAAGTATTGTTCAACCGTTTACCGCGCGGCTACGAACTTACCGAAGCCGGCCAAGAGTTATTGATCGAGGCCCAAGCCGTTGAGGATCAAATCCTTTCCATCACCAACCGCCGCGCTCAAAACGCCCAGCTTCCCATCCATATTTCCGCCGGCACATGGATGACCCGTTTCCTGACCGCCCATATCAACGACCTTGCATCCGATGGCACCCGCCTCGTTTTTCGCGCCACTGAAGCCCAGCAGCATATCGGACGGCGCGAGGCCACCATCGGCCTACGCAATTCCCGACCATTAGAGGAAGGCCTAGCCGCCCGAAAAACCGCCCGCATCGCCTTTGCACCTTACGCAACGCCCAAGGCGAACCGTGATAACTGGATCGCCAGCACCACGCAAACCCCGTCCGCCAATTGGGTCCGGACCCACAAGAAAGACCAGATCAAGATCGAAACTTCGTCCCCACGAACCCTGCTCGATCTAGCCCGTCAAGGCGCGGGCCAAACCGTATTGCCGTGTTTTGTCGGTGACCAAGAACCCACCCTAATCCGCAGCGGCCCGATCATCCTCGACCTGTCCCACGACCAATGGCTGGTCGTCCACGGCGAGGACCGCACCCAACCCCATGTGCGAAGAACGGTTGATCTAATCGCCAAACTCATCCTATCGTCACGCGACAGCTTTTTCCCGAAAACCTAAGGAACCCCCATGACCACCGATTACCAAATCCTGCACCGCACACCGGACATAGACGATTTCATCCGGCTGCGTCGCGTTGGCGGATTAAGCACTTTCACACGTGAAGCAGCGACGATTGGCCTAAAGGGAACCCTCTTTGCTATAACAGTCCAACGCGACAACCAAACCATCGGCATGGGGCGATTGATCGGGGATGGTGGATGTTTCTTCACAATCGTTGATATCGTCGTTGACCCTGACCACCAAGGCCGCGGCCTTGGAACGCGCATCGTGACCGAGCTGATGGCGCATGTGAAAACCCAGATCCCAAAATCCGCATGGATAAACCTTTTCGCCGACGTTCCCGCCAATAAACTCTATGAGAAATTCGGGTTTGGTGAAACCGCGCCTGTAACTCTTGGGATGTCTTACCGCGTCCTTTGACCCAAACCACTTGCCATCCAATCATTTATCATTTAGGTTAATTAACAAATAAGATAAATGAGGATAAAATGCGCGCCCTACCAGTCACCTTCGCAGCCTTAGGCGACACCACCCGTTTTGCCATTGTCGAGCGATTGTTGAAAGAAGGCGAGCTATCGGCGGGTGAGCTGCAAGACGTCGCCGACATTTCGGCCCCCGCCATATCGCGCCACTTCAAAGTGCTTCGAAACGCTGGCATCATTGAACAACGCATTGACAAACAACGCCGCATGTATTCCGTTCGACCCGAAGCCGTGCGCGAGATCAATTCTTGGGCCATCGGTTATGTCGAGTTTTGGGACAACAGTTTCGACCGCTTAGCCGCCGCCCTTATGAATTCGGAGGAATAAATGGCCACCTTAACAATGGAACGCACTTTTCCCACAACACCGGAACGCGTATTCGCCTTCATCACGAGGACGGAAAACCTGCTGAACTGGTGGGGGCCCGAAGGCACCACAATTGACGATCACAACCTAAGCTTCGCAGATGCCGGCCCGTGGTATGCCGTCATGGTTAGCCCAGCGGGTGATCCCCATAAAGTGGTCGGCGAGGTCGTCCACGTGAACCCGCCAAAATCCGTCGAGCTAACATTGGCCTTCGAAATGCCCGATGGCAGCCACGGCCCTACATCCACCATCCGTTTTGACGTCAGCCCCATCGACACAGGCGGCACGCATCTATTATTAACCCAAACCGGCCTCAACCCAGATCATATCGAAGACATGCGCACCAAAGGCTGGAACGCAGCGCTGGATCGTCTCGAAAAAATTATTACTCCCTGAAAGGAAATACCAATGGCTCAATATATCATCGCATATCGCGGCAGCAAAAAACCCGAATCTCCCGAGGCAGGTCAGGCCCAAATGGGCAAATGGCAGGAATGGATCAAAGAGCTAGGCGACGCTGTCGTCAACCCCGGCACCCCGCTAACCGGTTCCCAAACCGTCACCAATGACGGCACGTCCGACACCAATCCTGACGACGCCCTAACAGGTTTCAGCATGGTCGAGGCAGACAGCATGGAAGCCGCCCTAGAAATGGCCAAAGCCTGCCCCTTCTTGGAAATGGGCCATTTGGAAGTCGCCCAAGTCATGTCGATGGGCTAACGCCTCCCGAAAGGAACCAAAATGTTTAAAACCAACGGAATCCCGATGTGGGTGACAATCTTTGCTCTGGTCGTATTGCTAACCAATATAGCAGCCGGAGTAATGGCGTTTGGCGATCCCGCAATGGGCATTCCGTTGGGAGGGCGCAGTATCGGCCTCGGCCTTGCGGCGGGGGCAGCCGTATTTCTAAAAAGCCCCGCCGCCTACGTGATCGCCTTTCTAGCAGGCATTGCCCGCGACCTAGGCGACCTGTTCGGCGAGCTTGCAAAACCCGAGACCAGCATGGGCGTAGTGGTCTTCGTCACGCTATTCTTGATCTTGGGAACTGTCGGACTGATTATGGCAAATAAAGCACGCACGCTGGAATAGTCCAATTCATGTCGGGGCAAAATTCGCGACTTGCCCTACCCTTAGCTATCTTGCACAAAGCGATATGACCCAAGCAACCAAAACCCCTTTCCTCCTAATTTTCCTTCTTTGGGGGGCAGGTTTAGGTGCCGCGGGTCAATTCGCCAAAATATCCGTTATTTTCCCATCGCTTCAGGAAATCTATCCTAATTCGGGCGCCAGCCTTGGCTTTCTGGTTTCCCTGATCAGTTTCCTAGGTATCGGATTCGGATTATTCGCTGGGCTAATATTGGCCAATGTCAGCTTTCGCAAAATCCTACTATCGGCCTTGTTGTTAGGCGCAGTCATTTCCGCCCTTCAATCCCTGATCCCCAGCCTGCCATTAATGCTATTCAGCCGCCTTATCGAGGGCATATCGCATCTAATCATAGTCGTTGCCGCACCAACTTTGATCGCGCAACTAAGCGCCCCGCAACATCGAAATTCTTGCATGATAATCTGGAGCACTTTTTTCGGCGTCGCCTTTGCCATCACCGCATGGCTTGGCATTCCACTGGCAGAAAAATACGGCCCATCGAGCCTGTTTACGGCCCATAGTATTTATATGGCCATGATCGCCGTATTGCTGGCATTTACGCTTCCAAAAACTCCTGCATCACCCACAAAACTGGCACTGGGATTTAACAACATACTAGCCTTACATCTGAAAATTTATAGCTCGCCCCAACAAGCTGCACCAGCGCTAGGATGGCTTTTCTACACCTTGACATTTGTATCGCTGCTAACCGTCCTACCCGATTTTGTGAGCGAGGAAGACCGCACCTTAATCAGTGGAATTTTACCCCTATCGGGCTTAATCATGTCCATCACCCTTGGCATGCTGCTTCTTAGATATTTTGCCGCAATCAACGTCGTGATGATCGGTTTTGCCTGCGCCCTCGCGACCGTCCTGCTAATCGCAATCCTGCCAAGCTCGCCATGGCTGCTCGTTGCACTTGTCGCAACATTGGGACTGGTCCAAGGCGCAAGCTTCGCCTCAATTCCCCAGTTAAACCCAAACGCCACCGACCAAGCACACGCTAACGGCGCGATGGCGCAAATGGGCAATTTAGGAAACACCCTTGGCACCCCGATCGCACTGGTGGTTTTAGCAGGGTTTGGCTTTAACGGCCTACTCGTTTTCTTAGGGTTTTGCTACGCCTGCGGCCTGCTTTTACACATTCTACAAGCACGTCGACGGGCGTAGCATTTAGCATCAAATCACGTTTTGTTAATCGAATTCCCACCATCCGCGATCAAAGCACTGCCAGTCACAAAACTCGACTGATCCGAGACAAGGAACAACGCCGCCTGCGCGATTTCACGCGGCTCCGCCATTCGTTTCAGCGCATGCAAACCCGCAACAAATTCGTGATACTGTGGGTCATCCCCCGCCATCGCCGTTTTGGTTCC
>CAZYMT010000164.1:0-6863 GCA_964649035.1 uncultured Rhodobacterales bacterium | reverse complement strand
GTTAATAGTCCATGTCCACGATATCGCCGCCGTAGAAGCCATCGCCGAAATCCCCGACGCCGCCCGCCCGCTAACCGCATTGTGGCCCGGCCCACTAACACTGGTCCTACCGCGTCGCGCCGATAGCGGGTTATCGGATCTGGTCTCGGCCGGCTTGGAAACCGTCGCCATCCGTATACCCGAACACCCTATCGCGCGCGCATTATTGGCGAGCTTTAACGGCCCCATCGCCGCCCCGTCGGCCAACCCGTCAGGCAAAATCAGCCCAACAACAGCCGACCATGTATATGAAGGCCTGTCCGGCCGCATCGCTGCAATTGTTGACGGCGGGCCTTGCACAATCGGTCTGGAATCCACGATCATTGGCTTCGCGCCCGCCCCGACCCTGCTCCGCTCTGGTGGCATTCCAATCGAATCCGTCGAGGAAGCCTTGGGACAAAAACTCGCCCTTCCGGACGGCGAGAACATCACCGCCCCCGGCCAATTAAAGTCGCACTACGCGCCAAATGCAAAGCTGCGCTTAAATGCCGAAAAACCTGAAAATGAGGCGTGGCTAGGTTTTGGCGCGGACGATCACGAAGCCCCCAACCTGAACCTTTCGCCAAGCGGAAACCTGCGTGAAGCCGCCGCCAACCTGTTCGCCTATCTTCGAAAACTTGACCAGATAGCGACGGACAAAGAACTACCAATCGCCGTCGCCCCGATCCCGATGCGCGGTCTCGGCCTAGCCATCAATGATCGCTTGGAACGCGCAGCGGCACCGCACAACACATAAAAGAGGAGCCCTCCCGCCCGTCGAAGCTGGATTAAAATCCAACACCTCCCGTTGGGCCGGGCCTCGCTACGCTCGGGAGCGCTTAACTTTTGGTAGCCATCAAGCCGACACCGCTGCAAATGAACAGCCCGCCAGTAGTTTTGTGGATTTTTTCCATAACCGATTGCGTGATATTTAGGGCACGCATCTGTGCGCCCAAGACGCCATAGATCATCGCGACCGAAAACGCCACGATCCCGACGATCATCACCATTCCGACCAGTTGCCCAGCTTCGCCTGCCCCAAGAAATTGTGGAAACAAAGCGGTGAAGAATATTATGGCTTTCGGATTGCTCGCTGCTACCAAAAAACCACTGCGAAACAGTCTAAAACCTTGATCCGGCACCGCCCCTCCCGAAAGTTTAACGCCAGAATTCGCCGCATTCCGCCACATACTAACGCCCAGATAAACCAGATACGCCGCCCCGATATACTTGATGGCCAGAAACAGCACCGCCGATTGCGCGATCACAATTCCCAACCCTAACCCCGCCACAACCGCCTGTAAAATCGAGGCCGCCGCATTTCCAAAAGCCGTCACCAACACCCGCACCCAACCAAACTGGGCACCGTGGCTAAACGCAATCAGTGTGCTTGGCCCGGGGATCATCGATACAGCGAAAACCGTACCCGCGAAAATCATCCAGAATTCAACATTCACGCCCGCCCGCCTTCCGCCGACAGCATCGCCGGATCAAAGCCGAGGCTTTTCATCGCAGCCTTCCATTTATCGTCAAGTTTTGTGTCAAAAACAATCACCGGATCAGCGTCGCAAATCAGCCAACCATTCGCCTGAATTTCACTTTCCAGCTGCCCCGGGCCCCAGCCAGCATATCCCAGACATAACAATGTCTTATCCGGTCCGCGCCCTTCAACCATGTCACGCAAAACATCCATTGTAGCGGTCATATGAAAGTCGTCATTGATGACCATTGTGCCATCGTCAGCCTCGTAATCGGTGGTGTGCAGCACAAATCCGCGCCCATGTTCTACCGGCCCGCCGAACAGCACTTCGGGGCCGCTCATAGCGCCGGCCCCGACAATCCCCAATTGCTTCATCAAACCCTTGAAATCCAGTTCCAGCGCCGCGCGATTTATCATCAGCCCCATCGCCCCTTCAGGCGAATGCGTACACATAAAAATCACAGCGCGCTCAAACCGTGGATCTCCCATCCCCGGCATTGCGACCAAAAATTTTCCGTCCAGAAACGGCAGTTCTTCTGCGGCAGTTTTTCCCATAAAACCAAGATGCGCTTTAGCGATCACATTTACAAGGAAACTCTCGCTAAAACGTGACTTTCTCTTTCGTTCGACACCTGTATATTCGCGGCCATGAAACACTTACTTCTCCTTATCGCCCTTTTACCTAGTGCTTTGTTTGCACAGGATAATTATGGCCGAGTCGATATATTACATGGTTGGCAAAACGCTGATGGCAGTTATCAAACCGCCATCGCGATTGATTTGGAGGATGGGTGGAAAACTTATTGGCGCGTTGCTGGTCCAGCGGGCATTCCCCCGTCCTTTAACTGGACCAAATCCAGTAATATCGGTAACATTTCATGGACATGGCCGACCCCAAAAGTCTTCAACACCAATGGCTTAATGTCCATCGGGTATTCTGGCCCGCTGATGGTCCCGGTTACGATCACGCCCGCCGATCCCAACCGCCCCGTTAACATCAATGTTGATCTGGAATTCGGTGTCTGTTCCGACATTTGCATTCCCGCCGACGTGAATTTACGTCAAACCGTTGACGCCAACACCTCGGGCGAGCGGATTGCCGAAATTCGCGCCGCCATCGCCGATGTCCCGCTGACCGCCTCACAGGCAGGCATGCAAAAAGCCACCTGCACTCTGACCCCCAACGCCACCGGTTTTGACATTCAGGCGAATTTGCGTTTCGCCAGAACGCCCCGCGGCCCGCAGCAATTGATCATCGAATATAAATCGCCTGACATCTGGATTAAGGTTGCTGAAACCACGGTTGATGGTCGCAATATGACTGGCGTCACGCAGCTCGAATATTACGGTGACGGCATGTTGGCGCTAGATCGTAGCAAGCTACAAATTAGCATCATTCAAGACCACAAAATCGTCGAGTTTTTTGGCTGCCCAGCCGCTTGAGGCAAATCCGTTAGTACTTTTTATGCATATGGATTGTGCATAGGTTGTGCATACATTGTGCATAGTGCTTTTCGCCGTTTTCCCGAAAAGGTTAACGCCCACCACGCCGTTTATGTTCTTCAAGTCGCGGCATGATTTCGACAAAGTTACAGGGCATATGGCGGTAGTCCAGTTGCGGCTCCAAAATCTCGTCCCAACCATCTTTGCATGCCCCCGGCGAGCCCGGCAACGCAAATAAATACGTCCCGCCAGCAACCCCAGCGCAGGCCCGCGATTGCACCGCCGACGTACCGATTTTTTTGACGGAAATCATAGTAAACAGAGTTGAAAACGCGTCGATCTCTTTTTCATAAACATCGCGGTGCGCCTCAACAGTTATATCGCGCCCCGTCAAACCAGTACCGCCCGTGGATATCACCACATCAACATTTTCATCCGCCACCCATTCACGCAATTTCTTAGCAATATCAATACGTTCATCGCGAACAATAGCGCGGTCAGCCAGCACATGACCAGCCGCCTCAACCCGTTTTACAAGCGTATCACCAGACCGGTCATCCGCCAGTTCTCTCGTGTCCGAAACCGTCAACACCGCAATCCGCACGGGGACAAATTCACGTTCGTCAACCATCATTCAACCTCGCCTTTAATGCCAGTAAATCCGCCCAAGTAGGGCGTTTCTTCAACGAATCCCGCAACAACGCTGCCGGATGGAAAATCGGCATGGCCGGAATTCCGTTTACCTCAGCCCAATTCCCGCGCATCCGCGTAATACCAACCGTAGTATCCAATAATGTCTTGGTCGAAGAACCCCCGACCAAAACCAAATAATCCGGTTTTATCAAAGAGATATGCTTGATCAAGAAAGGTTTCATCATCACGATTTCTTCTGCCGAGGGATCGCGATTTTGCGGTGGCCGCCATGGTAAAAGATTGGTAATATAGATCGCTTCATGGGCTTCTTCGGTCATTCGACTAAGCCCAATCGCGGCAAACATTTTGTCCAGCAATTGCCCCGAACGCCCAACAAATGGTTTACCAAGCTGGTCCTCGTCCCGCCCCGGGGCTTCGCCAATAATCATCACCCGCGCCGCTGGGTTTCCATCGCAAAATACCGTGTTGCGTGCGCCGTTTTTCAGCGCACAACCATCAAAGCTTTCTATCGCTAAACGCAATGATTCCAGATCATTACATGCCTCAGCCGGATGGGTTTGTTCAACCACAACCTCCGGCGCAGCAACTTTTTCGACCTTCACTTTAGGCTTGGCGGTTTCATCATACCGATTGGACGGTGCCTCGCCGATACACTCGTCCACACCCAATTCTACCTGCCATGCAAGCTGGGCTAAGGCCTCGTGATATTCGGTGGCATCCATCATATTTTCATCCTAGCCAACCCTGCGCCCTTGTTCCAGCGAATTTCCCTGCTATAACCACCAAAATCACCGGAAAGGAGCCGCCCAATTGTTCACACAGCGCCATCTTCTCGGGATCGAATCCCTTAGCCCTGCCGATATCACCACGATCCTTGATCTGGCGGACGCCTATGCCAAGCATAACCTCAAACAAAACAAGCATCTGGATGTGCTGGCGGGCCTAACACAAATCAATATGTTTTTTGAAAACTCGACCCGTACACAGGCGAGTTTCGAGATCGCCGGAAAACGCTTAGGGGCCGACGTCATGAACATGGCGATGGAGGCCAGTTCGATTAAAAAGGGCGAGACCCTGATTGACACAGCCCTAACCCTGAACGCGATGCACCCTGACCTTTTGGTGGTACGGCACCCGCATTCCGGTGCCGTTAAGCTACTGTCTGAAAAGGTAAATTGTGCAGTTTTGAATGCTGGTGACGGGTTTCACGAGCACCCGACACAAGCCCTTCTAGACGCCCTAACCATCCGCCGTTCCAAGGATCGCCTGCACCGGCTGACTATCGCGATCTGCGGTGACATCGCCCATTCGCGCGTCGCCCGTTCCAACATATTCTTGCTGGGCAAGATGGAGAACCGCATTCGCCTGATCGGCCCCAAAACCTTGATGCCATCGGGTGTCGACAAATTTGGCGTCGAGGTCACCGATAACATGGAAGAGGGCCTAAAAGACGTTGACGTCGTGATGATGCTGCGCCTGCAAAAAGAACGCATGGATGGCGGTTTTATCCCGTCCGAGCGTGAATATTACCACCGCTGGGGTCTGGATCCCGCAAAACTCTCCAACGCCAAACCCGACGCCATCGTCATGCATCCCGGCCCGATGAATCGCGGGGTGGAGATCGACGGAACACTGGCCGACGACATTAATCGTTCGGTCATTCAGGAACAGGTCGAAATGGGGGTTGCCGTACGCATGGCGGTGATGGATTTGCTGGCGCGGAATTTGCGGACGAAAAAGAAGGAGACGTTGTCTTGATCGATATTATGACTGGACTTTCTGCTATTTCAGAAACACTCAAAATTTCCAAAAAGTTGCGAGCGGTCGATAAAAAAATAGATGAGGCGGAATGGAAACTACGTTTGGCTGACGTGATAGACGGGCTTCTTGAGGCGAAGGAGGCCCTTCAAAATGCAAAGGAAAGAGAACGTGAACTTCTGCATAAAATCGAGGAAATGGGCGATAAACTGAATAAAAAGGGTAAGTTTGAGGACGAAGACGGGCTCCTTTATGAAGTTGATAAAAAAGGAGTCAGATTCGGAAAGCCATACTGCAATTTATGTTTTGTAAGAGACGACAAGCTCTACAGACTGAGATATACGCCAGCGGAAGCGGAATATTCAGCTAACTACAGATGCGAAAATTGTAACAATTGGGTTAACCAACAATGACGTTCACCCTCACCAACACCCGCATCATCGACCCAGAAGCGGGAACCGAAACTCTCGGCGCTGTTCGCATCGAAAATGGTGTGATCGCTGAAATCCTTCAGCTTGAGACCGATGGCATCGATTGCGGCGGCAAATATCTCGCGCCCGGAATTATCGACATTGGTGTCAAAATCGGTGAGCCCGGCGAGCGGCATAAGGAGAGTTTTCGGACGGCTGGTTTGGCGGCAGCTGCGGGCGGTGTTACCACCATGGTCACGCGGCCCGACACAACGCCTGCGATTGATACACCGGAAATTCTCGATTTCTTCCGTCGGCGCGCCGAAGATATTTGTCCCGTTAACGTTCTGCCCATGGCGGCCCTGACCAAAGGGCGCGAAGGGCGTGAAATGACCGAGATCGGGTTTCTGCTCGACGCGGGTGCGGTGGCGTTCAGCGACGCGGATCGTCCTGTTGAAAATGCCAAAACCCTGCTGCGCGTGTTGACCTATGCCGGTGCGATGGATGCGCTGGTTATGGGGCATGTGCAGGAACCGGTTATGTCGAAAGGGGCGGCCGTTACGTCGGGCCCGATGGCCACGAAACTTGGCTTGCCCGGGGTGTCGCCAATGGCCGAACGCATTCAGTTGGAACGTGATCTAGCGCTGGTTGAAATGTCGGGTGCCCGCTTCCACGCGGACCAGATCACCTGCGCCGCTGCCCTGCCCGTTCTGGAACGCGCCAAGGCCGCGGGTTTACGGGTCACAGCGGGTGTTTCCATCCATCATCTGACGCTGAACGAAATGGACATTGAGGGTTATCGGACCTTCTTTAAGGTCAAACCACCGCTCCGTGCCGAGGATGATCGCCTAGCCGTTGTTCAGGCGGTCGCCGACGGATTGATTGACATTATCAGCTCCATGCATACCCCCCAGGATGAGGAAAGCAAACGCCTGCCGTTTGAGGAAGCCGCCAGCGGGGCCGTTGCTTTGCAAACGTTGCTACCTGCCGCGATGCAACTGGTACACGCAGGGCATATGGATTTACCGACACTGTTCAGAGCGATCTCGCTTAATCCCGCAAAGCTGTTGGGACTGAAATCTGGACGGATGGAGGTTGGC
>CAZYMT010000163.1:0-6955 GCA_964649035.1 uncultured Rhodobacterales bacterium | reverse complement strand
CGCAGGTGCTGCATCCAGATTTAACCGCAATTCCGGCTGCCCCTCCATCCCGAGTGAGGTCGTGTTTACAATCGTCGTCGCGCCATCCACCGCTTCGTCAGCCAAATGCCATTCAACCACCTCAACCCGTGCCCCAAAATGGTCCGCCAGATTTTCAGCGCGGATTTTGGTGCGGTTGGTCAAGCGTAAACTCGGCACTCCTGCATCGAGCAACGACGAAATCACCGCCCGCGCCGCGCCGCCCGCGCCCAAAACCAATGCCGGACCCGCCTTCGGATCCCAATCCGGTGCGTTCTGACGTAAATTCTGCACAAACCCATACCCGTCGGTATTATCCGCGCCAATTGTCCCGTCTGCATGGAAATGCAGCGTATTCGCCGCTCCGATCATTGCCGCGCGATCGGTTACGTGATCCGCCAACGCCAAAGCCGTTTCTTTATGCGGGAGCGTCACATTCGCCCCGCGAAACCCTTGTTTTTGTAGCTTGCGCAAGCCAGCTTCAAAATCTTCCGGCGACAGCGCAATCGCCTTATAACTGCCCTTAATCTCATAGCGTTTCAGCCAATGCCCATGCAAAATAGGGGATTTACTGTGCTTAATAGGCCACCCAATAACGCCTGCTTTTAAAATGCTCATTTTATACAAACCCCTCTGCTGCGTAAAAATTCGAGGACTTCTAATAGTGGCAGACCCAGAACCGAAAAGTAATCCCCCTGCACACGGCTAAACAACTGCGCCCCTGCGCCTTCCAGTTTGTAGGCCCCGACGGTGGTCAGTAAATCATCGCCTTGCTCTGCAATATACGCATCCAGAAATTCATCGGAAAACTCCCGTATTATCAGCTGCGCACGGCCGGTATGACGCCAAACGGGTTGACCGTTTTCAAAGATAACTGCCGCCGAAAGCAGTTCATGCGCCCTGCCACGTAGGGTTTTTAGCTGGGAACGGGCTTCTTCCACCGTTTCCGGTTTATCGAAAAGCTTCCCGTCACAAACCAACACCTGATCCGCGCCAAGAACCAGCGCCTCCGGATATTTCATCGCCACTCGCCGCGCCTTCATTTCCGCCAATGTATCGGCAATATCACGGGGTCGAGCATTTTGGGCCAACATCGAGCCTTTGATTGTCGCCTCATCAACCCGTGCAACTTGCGTTTCCACCTCGACCCCTGCGTTTCGCAACATTTCCGCGCGAATGGTCGATCCTGATGCTAAAATCAGCTTCATGTCTTTTTCTCCGCCAATATTCCCCGTATCGCTGCTGCCGTTTCCTCGATTGAACGGCGTGTGACGTCAATCACCGGCAGATTATTCTTCTCAAAGAACAGCCGCGCCGCGATAAGTTCTTTTTGAATGTCTTCGCGCCCTGCGTAGGTCTCCAACTCGGGATTTCCCAACGCTTTTAGGCGATGTTGACGCACCTGACCCAGTCGCGTCGGGCTGGCGATCAACCCAATTGCCAGCACACCATTATTCAAAGCATCATAGAAACTATCAGGCAAAACCTGATCGGGAACCAGCGGCACATTCGCCGCCCGAATGCCCTGATAGGCCAGATAAATACAGGTCGGGGTTTTTGAGGTCCGGCTAACCCCGACCAGTATAACATCGGCTTGCCGCAAATATTCCGCACTTAGCCCATCGTCATGGGAAATCGCGTAATCAATCGCCAAAACCCTTTCCAGATAGGTTTTATCAACCTGATATTGTCGTCCGGGCTGCAATGTTGGTGTCGTTCCAGTCAAGTTTTTGAACGCCTCAAGCGCCGGAGTCAGCACGGGAATGACCGGAATTCCCAGACTTTCGCAGGCGGTGGCAATCAGATCAACAGAATCTGGATTTAACAACGTATGAAAAACAATATCTGCCGCCTCGATATTCGGCAGCAGCGTTTTGACCCGTTCCGTGTTACGAATAAACGCATGCATCTCAGTCTCGAAATCTGCATCAGGAAACTGGCTGGAGACCGCATCAGCCGCCGCCGAAACCGTGCCGCCAGTTGCGTCAGAAAGCAGAACTATGCGGTAGGTTTTGGACAAAGTCGTTCACAGCCTGTGGATAAAATGGTGGGTAAACACTGTGGTAACAGGTGGATACTCACAGGGCAAATCGGGATGTTGGTTTTTATGCTTATTATTCAGATTCCATTCGGATTCTATCCCTGTGAGCGGAATTTTCGGGAGATTGTGGATAGATTTCGCAATCATTTGGAAAATATATAGGTTTGCCTGTGGAAAAGCCTGTGCAAAACTTGTCAATCACGGTAATCCCCATAATTCACGGTACCTACAAACAACCACAACTTTCTTAAATATATATATTATTAAGAGGGAACAAAAATGAGCAAACCTGAAAAAATCCTGCTTCGCGCACTTGCTGGGGAAAAACAGGATATACCACCAGTCTGGATGATGCGCCAAGCAGGGCGATATTTACCGGAATACCGTGCAACTCGCGCTGGTGCCGGTGGATTTCTGGACCTTTGTTATAACCCAGAATTTGCCGTCGAAGTAACATTGCAGCCGATCAAGCGCTTTGGCTTTGATGCAGCAATCCTGTTTGCAGATATTTTGTTGCTACCACAGGCGCTCGGCATGGATTTATGGTTTGCAGAAGGCGAAGGACCACGTCTTAACCCGATTACGTCAGTTGATGCGTTGAAAAGTAAAGATGACATTCATGACGTCCTCTCGCCGATCTATGAGACCGTTGCACGTCTATCAGAGGAGCTGCCTAAGGAAACCACCTTGATCGGCTTTGCGGGCGCTCCTTGGACCGTTGCAACCTATATGATTGCAGGTCGTGGGTCGGTGGATCAGGGTCCGGCGCGTAAATTGATGTATTCTGATCCTGAAGGCTTTGCAAAGATCATTGATTTGGTCACAGACGCAACAATTGAATATCTGGCACGGCAAGTTGAAGCTGGGGCCGAGGTGATAAAATTGTTCGACAGCTGGGCTGGGGCACTTGGCGGCTCCTGCTTTGAAGATTATTCGTTAAAACCAGCTATTCGGATCGCTACCGAGCTGAAATCTAGGTTTCCAGAGCTAAAATTCATTGGTTTCCCGCGCGGCGTCGGTGGGGGATACGTGCAATTTGCCGATGCTGGCGTTTTTGACGGGTTGGCAATTGATACGTCCGTACCCGTGGAATGGGCCCGTGACGTGTTGCAGCCAAAGGTAACCGTTCAGGGAAATCTAGATCCATTGTTATTGGTGACAGGCGGCCCAGCACTGGAACGCGAAACCCGTCGCATGCTGGAAATCCTCGGTGATAGACCCTATATTTTCAACCTTGGACACGGGATCACCCCAGATGGTAATCCGGACAATGTTGAAAAAATGTTGAATGTTATCAGAGGCTAAGATGATTTCCGATTTCCTTTCCACAGCATATCCTTGGGTTCTGTCCTTTCATATCATGTCGGTGATCGCGTGGATGGCAGGTATGTTCTATCTGCCGCGGCTGTTCGTTTATCACGCCGAACGCGCGCCGAAAGGCAGCGAGATGTCCGAGATTTACAAGGAAATGGAATATAAACTGCTGCGGATGATCATTAATCCGGCAATGATCGCAACATGGGTTTTCGGGCTGTGCCTGGTTTTCACCCCCGGTATCGTTGACTGGTCCAGCATTTGGCCTTGGGTTAAAGCCGCGATGGTTCTGACAATGTCTGGTTTTCATGGCTGGCTATCGGCACGGCGCAAAGACTTTGCGCGTGATGAAAATACACGTTCTGGCCGCGCATATAGGTTTGCCAATGAAATCCCGACGGTTTTGATGGTTGTCATCGTTTTGATGGTTGTTTTGAAACCGTAATTGACATTTACCGCAAAATCCCGATATTGAGCGGCGAGCACGGGCGGTCCTCGCCCAAATGTGTGATTCCAAATATTAAAAAGCATGACGCGAACAGCGTCTCGCGCAACTATGGTGTATAATGGATATTGAAAAACTGTCTTTGGCTGAACTGAAAGCCAAGAAACCAGCCGATTTGCTGTCGATGGCTGAAGAATTGGAAATTGAGAACGCGTCAACCATGCGCAAAGGCGACATGATGTTCGCTATTCTTAAGGAAATGTCCGAAGACGGCGTTGAAATTTCCGGCGACGGTGTTGTTGAAGTTCTGAAAGACGGTTTCGGGTTCCTGCGTTCGCCAGCTGCCAATTATCTGGCTGGGCCCGAAGATATCTATGTAACCCCTGACCAAATCCGCCAATATTCGCTGCGTACCGGTGATACGGTTGACGGCGTTATCAAAGCCCCTGAAGAGGGCGAGCGGTATTTTGGTTTGGTCAGCATTGCGACTATCAATTTTGAGGATCCGGAGAAGGCGAAACACAAGATTAACTTCGACAATCTAACGCCTTTATACCCGGATGAGCGGTTCACGTTGGAGATCGAAGATCCGACGATCAAAGACAAAACAGCACGGGTGATTGATCTGGTTGCACCGATTGGTAAAGGGCAACGTTCGTTGATTGTTGCGCCACCAAGAACTGGTAAGACTATGATTTTGCAGAATATTGCACATTCCATTGAGCGAAATCATCCCGAGTGTTTTTTGATCGTTCTACTGGTTGATGAGCGCCCCGAAGAAGTAACTGACATGCAGCGCAGCGTTAAAGGCGAGGTTGTTGCCTCGACTTTTGATGAACCTGCATCGCGTCACGTTGCTGTTGCGGAAATGGTCATAGAAAAGGCCAAACGTTTGGTCGAACATAAGCGTGATGTGGTAATTCTGCTGGATTCCATCACCCGATTGGGCCGTGCGTTCAATACGGTTGTGCCATCATCCGGCAAGGTTTTGACCGGTGGTGTGGATGCCAACGCGTTGCAACGTCCAAAACGTTTCTTTGGTGCCGCACGTAACATCGAAGAAGGTGGTTCGTTGACAATTATCGCAACTGCCCTGATCGATACCGGTTCGCGTATGGACGAAGTGATCTTTGAGGAATTCAAAGGTACCGGTAACTCGGAAATCGTTCTGGATCGCAAAATTGCCGATAAACGGGTATATCCGGCGATTGATATTCTGAAATCTGGCACACGTAAAGAAGAGCTGTTGGTCGAAAAATCTGAGCTAACAAAAATGTTTGTTCTGCGCCGGATTCTGAACCCGATGGGAACAACTGACGCTGTTGAATTCCTGCTTGGGAAGATGAAGCAAACCAAAACTAATTCGGATTTCTTCGACTCTATGAACACCTAAACGGGCATTCATTAATTGACGTGATACCCGGGCTATTGGTTCGGGTATTTTCGTTAGATAGCAATGGATTAAACTATGGATACGATTTTTGCATTAGCAACGGCTCGCGGTCGGGCTGGTGTAGCTATCATTCGGATTTCAGGGCCGCAGGCGCGAAAGTCGGTGTCTAAACTCATGGATAATCTACCGGTGTCGCGTGGCTTGCGGGTTGTGCGCGATGTTGATGGTATGGCGCTTGATGAAGCACTGGTTTTGGCGTTTGGTGAGGGTGCTAGTTTTACTGGTGAACAGGTTATTGAATTGCATCTGCATGGCTCGGTTGCGGTGATTGCCGCGGTTTTACGAGTGCTGTCTGATGTTGGGTTACGTTTGGCGGAACCAGGGGAATTTACACGTCGGGCACTTGAAAACGGGTGTCTCGATTTGGCGCAAGTTGAAGGTTTGGCTGACCTGATTGACGCCGAAACCGAGGCTCAGCGTCGCCAAGCTTTAAAGGTAATGCGCGGTTCGCTGAGCGCCAAATGTGAAGCATGGCGAGCAGGTTTGTTGCGCGCGGTTGCGTTACTGGAAGTTACAATCGATTTTGCTGATGAAGATGTTCCCGTTGATGTAGGGCCGGAGGTTCTGTCGTTAATTGATACGGCTCGCTCCGATATGGCAGCTGAACTCGCTGGTGGTGTGGTTTCAGAGCGGATACGGGATGGGTTTGAGGTTGCAATTATTGGTCGCCCTAACGTCGGAAAATCGACGCTTTTGAACATGTTAGCTGGCCGAGAGGCAGCAATTACTTCGGAAGTAGCCGGGACAACTCGCGATGTTATCGAGGTGCGGATGGACCTAAACGGGCTACCTGTTACCTTGTTAGACACGGCTGGAATACGGGCGTCGGATGATGTGGTTGAATCCATCGGTGTTGCGCGCGCAATTGAACGGGCCGAGATGGCGGACTTGCGGGTATTCTTGCTGGATAAGGACGATAAACCACAAGATCTAGATGTTGAGACTAGGGAAGGTGATATATTTGCCTATGGTAAGGCTGATTTGGATCAATGTTCTGGATTGGCCGTGTCAGGAAAGACCGGTGAGGGGGTTGAGCAATTATTAGAACTACTGGGCCGCGAATTGGATAAACGCGCTGCTGGTGGATCCTCCGCTGTTCGTGAACGGCATCGGATTGCTTTGTCGATGGGAATTTTGGCTTTGGATAATGCGGAAATTCATGTAAAGAACGGGTCTGAGTGGTCTGAATTGGCTGCCGAAGAAATGCGTCAATCTCTACGAGCAATGGATTCGTTGGTCGGTCGTGTTGATGTAGAAAACGTGCTGGACGTAATTTTCTCCAACTTCTGTCTTGGAAAATAGGATTGTTTCACGTGAAACATATGTTTGATGTCATAGTAATTGGCGGTGGTCATGCCGGATCTGAAGCGGCGCAAGCCGCTGCAAGGATGGGTGCACGGACCTGTCTGATCACGCATAGGTTCGACAAAATTGGTGAAATGTCTTGTAATCCTGCTATTGGTGGTTTGGGTAAAGGGCATCTGGTTCGCGAAATCGATGCACTTGATGGTGTTATGGGACGTGTTGCAGACAAAGCGGGAATTCAGTTCCGTCTACTAAATCGTCGCAAAGGCCCAGCCGTACAAGGACCAAGGGCGCAAGCCGACCGGGCGATATACCGAACTGAAATGCAGGCCGAGTTCAAAAAAAGACCAAACCTGAAAGTTGTTGAAGCAGAGGTCTC
>CAZYMT010000162.1:0-7052 GCA_964649035.1 uncultured Rhodobacterales bacterium | reverse complement strand
TACGTATGTTGCTTTTGAAAACACCTGTCCCCGATGCCGTACTGATAGATCACGCCAAGCACAGCCTTGAAGATCAAATGCGGCAACAAGCAGCGCACTGGCTGCATGTCACGCCAGATACCGTCGATTATTCGCCAGAAGGCAACACTGTTGCGGCACTACGCTCCGGCAGTAGTGAAATTCTGGCGGCAGTTGCGGCCCCGAACGCAGGTAACAGCAAGTTCGCCGAACAGGGGTTGGCATTTGGGGATGGTATTAATTGCGGGTTTACGCTTCCTTGCTCTGAAGGTGTTGGGGATGATTATTCTTATGCAATCCGATTTGTCACCTCGGCTAAAAAAGCGCGTACCCTTTTGACGCTAAATCCACGAGATACAGATAATTACCTTTTCTTGCGCCAACTTGACGGAAGTATCGTCCTGAAAGACCAGAAATCCACCCTCGAAATTACAATCCCGTTTTTAGCAGAAACCGGCACATCTTGTTTAGCCATTGTTGGATATTCTAAGGGCGCGTATTATTTAGGCGTGCCCGAGGTAGGAAAGGACACAATGATGGCCTCAACCTCAACAACAATGGACGGCCCATCTGATCTTTTCATTGGATGTCGAAGTAATCGAAAAGGTCTGTACAATACGCTTGGCAGTTTCACGCTACAGGATGTGTTCTTCTGGCCAAACCAGAACATTCTGTCCGAGGGTAGCGCTAGCATGTTAGAAGCGCTGAACGCATATTCGATCTGGGAATCGTAAACATGGCTTTTACTAGGAAAACCATCAAAGACGACAATATTTGCGTGATCTGGATCGACGATCTAATTGATATCTACACTTGGCGCGATACGTTCGGAATCCGGATACAGACGCCAAATATAGACAGGTTTTTTGAGGGCGGCGTCAGGTTTTCGAATGCCTATGCCACGATCCCCCTGTGCGCGCCTTGCCGCGCCGAGCTAGCGACGGGTATTTCACCGTTCCGCACTGGTCTGGTTGATTTAAACCGTATCTGGCGCGACGCCTTGCCGCCGACGGCTGGCTGGCAATTCGATTTGCGCCGCGCTGGGTTTAAAACGTTCCAAACCGGCAAGGTAGATGGCAATTACAAGCTGATGCCGGATGCATTCAAACGTCTGCTCTTTCATGAAGAACTGCCTTGCGGTGACAAGGGAAACCGCAAAAATACCAAAGATTATCTAGATCGCGGTCCGGGTATTCGTGGGGTTAATCATCCCGATGATGACGGAAGTCAGGACAACAAATTCTACGACTATGACGTTGCCCAAAACGCCATTGATCATGTTGCAAATGCAGACCCCGATAAACGCCATTTGTTACAATTGGGTTTCAAGCATCCGCACTATAATTTGGAGGCCCCGGACAGGTTCTACCAGCTATACGACCCCGCCGCGATCCGTTGGCCCACAATCGCCGCCGAGGAAGATTATTACGGCCCGCAAACCGGTTTTGCGGTCTACGAAGCGGCCTATATTGCCAATGGCAGTTGGACACCGGAAAAAGCTGGTGATGAAGGTTGGCGGCAGGTCGTGCGGGCCTATTTTGCTGCTATCAGCCATATGGATCACGAAGTTGGGCGCTTCATGCAAGCGTTGCAGGCATCGCCAATTGGCCAGAAAACAACGGTCGTACTGATGTCCGACAACGGGTTTAACCTCGGCAATCACGATAGTTTCCATAAGATGAGCCAATGGGACAGTGCCGCCCACATTCCGTTGGGAATTTGGAGCGCACGGATGGAAGGCAAAGGTCAAGTTGTCGATATTCCCGTCTCGCTCCACAACATACCCAAGACTATTTTTGATTTGGCGGGGCTAGAGCCAAGGCATCACTGGACCTCTGGCCAAAGTTTGTTGCCACTAATCAACAAAGGGTTCGGAAAATACGACCGGACCAAATCCCCGGTTACGTCAGTATTCGGCACTCTATCCGTTCGACCATCAAACAAAAAACTAAGCCAGTACCGTTATTTTCGTTATCCAAACGGCGAAGAACATATTTACGATCTTGTAGCTGATCCCGGCGAAACCAAGAATATCGTCGAAACTGCACCACTCGAAGAATTGCGGACCGAGCTGGTCGATGGTGCACTAGAATTAGGACTGGATCTGCGCGGTTTCAAAAATCCAGCGGACGGCGTGAATGCCATGATGGCCGTCGACGGCACCGTGATGCTAGAGGGTGGCGCGGGTGACAATGACTATTGGGCCTACGGAAAAGATGCCGAGCGGATCAAAGAGGACAAAGACGGCGGCACCGATACGCTTTGGTATATGGGCGGCCCAAATGATTATGTTTTGCACGCGCCCGCAAATGTAGAAAAAATCCGGATCGGAACGGTTGTTGCCAGACCAGAAACGGAAATGGGCACCAAACGTGAAGATATGGGCGGCCGTAGAATCCACATTGTTGGCCATCCAGAAAGCCCGATGCATTTCGAAACATCGGAAAGAGTTTCGGTCGACGTCCGCGGGTCGCGCGGGGATGATATTATGATCGGATCGAAATACGGGGCCTCGACCTTTCGCGGTGGCCCCGGGAATGACACGCTTAAGGCATTGTCAGTCAACAAAGCGCGCAACGTGTTCTACGGGGGCGCTGGCAATGACACCTTGATTGGCGGGCGCGGGAAGGATCGGCTCGATGGGGGGCATGGCGACGATCTGATCCAAGGGAATAGTAACAGCAATGTTTTAATAGGCGGCCACGGGAATGACCGGATTTTTGACGGCCCTGATGGGTCAGAAATTCATACTGGCCCCGGTCGAAACAAAGTGGTTTCCCGTAGCGGGGATGATGTCATCCATATTGGTTCAGGCCAAAATGACATTTCGACTGGTGACGGGAATGTTCGGTTCATTGTCGAATATGGCGGCATAACCCATATTCGCAAATGGCGAAGCGAATATATCCTTGATCTAAGCAGTTGGCCCAAGCGTCCGCAGATTAAATCTATGAGGAGTGGCGTCGAGATTAACCTCGGTTTATCATTTATTATGATCGCTGGTGTTAAAGAAGAAAGTGAAATTCTGTCTTCAATTGTTTTTCCAGAATAAGGGTAGGTAAAAGATGAAAGTAATAGGTTATTGTCGGTTCTCGTATTTCGGCATCACAGACACAGGTCGACGCATTGCCACCGAAGAAGACGCACAAACGCTTCTATGGACAAAAAACAGGATGGCTTGTCGATTTCACTTGTTCAAGAATCTGCTAATCCCCAGCCTCAAGGCACAAACCGATCAAGATTTCATCGTGTATGTGATTACCTCAAAAGAGATGCCGCGCAATTATCACACGCGACTTGCACGTATTGTTCGTGACGTTCCGCAGATACGAATACTTAAAATTGAAAATCAGGACCTACACAAAGTCCTACGAAAAACCATCTTCGAAGACAGCGATGAGGGCACAAAAAGAACGGTGCAATTCCGTATAGATGATGACGACGCCCTTGGTGTCGAAGTTATCGAACATTTGCGCAAAGACGGGGAATTTTTGCCGGAAAAGACGTTAATTTCATACCCCCGCGGCGTAACCAGCTTTCTGGATGGAGAGGTTGCTAGATGCTCAGCACAATTCAGAACATATATCGCGATTGGATTGGCAACTGTAAACGGCCCCGGAGATTACCGAAATCCGTTTTTGATGCAACATCGAAGGGCCTTTCAGAAGCGCCCTAGTTTCGTTGACCCAAGCTTCATCGCTTACATCTGCACGCTACATTCTGTGAACAACACGCTTGGATATGATAATATCCCGTCACCAACTTCTGTGGGTCGGCGGTCCGTAGAACGGATATTGCGCAATACTCCACAATTGTCGCAAGATACGATCACTGATGAGGCTGTGGAAGCATTGGCGACAGGGTTTCCGTATATTTCGGGGAAAAAATTAAACGGAATCGTCGAACACGCAAGTCAATTGGGTTTCGCTAAACCCAGTGGTAAGAAATCAACGTAAACGATCGACACTTATGCTCTTGCTCAGTTGATAATCGGATAATAAGTTGAGTTTGATCAAGATTTGGGAACCAGATGACGCACCCTTATGAAAATTTGCCGACCTCACGCTTTTGGCGAACGGCTGTGGGTGAGCGATCCCCTTTTCAAATCGAAGGGTTATGGTCCCCTAAATTTCGAATAAAGCCGCGTTCAAAATTGGTAACTGCCGGATCATGCTTTGCACAACATATCAGCCAGGCATTGGTCGCACGCGGATATACGTGGATAGATGCCGAACCGGGTCCAGAAAATATGAGCGCGAAAGCAAAACAGGACTTTCACTATGGCACATTCAGTTTCAGAACTGGCAATATTTATACCGTTTCAATGTTGGCACAGTGGATAAGCTGGGCAACCGGCAACACATCACCACCTGATGATTTGTGGGAAAAGGACGGCCGATTTTATGATCCCTTCCGCCCTGCAGTTGAACCCGGTGGCTTCGCATCCAAGGCCGAAGCACTGAAATCACGAGGAATAACAATTGCTGCTGTGCGAGAAGCCATCGAAACGGGCGACGTATTTATCTTCACTCTTGGCCTGACCGAGGCTTGGCAAAACAAAGAAAATGGCATCGAATACGCCGCATGCCCTGGAACCGTCGCTGGAAAATTCGATCTAGAAAAGCATGTTTTTGTTAATCATGATTATCCGAGCAATTCGAAATTGTTACGCAATGTTATCCGCATGATATACAAAATTAATCCACGTATGCAGATTTTACTTACGGTCTCGCCCGTACCGTTGACTGCCACCGCAAGCGAGGAACATGTGCTAAACGCCACCAGTTATTCTAAATCCGTGTTACGAGCTGTAGCCGGAGACATGGTGAATCGTTTTAAACAAGTGGACTATTTCCCATCTTATGAAATCATCACACACCCAACTTTTCGCGGCATGTTCTATGCCCCCAATCAAAGATCAGTTGACCCAAACGGCGTAGAATTTGTGATGAACCATTTTTTCACCGATCAAGAGAGGGCATTTTCAAAAAAATATACGATCCGCGGTCCATTCGGTGTGGAAAAACAAGTAACCGTTGGGGCAGATGAAGAAGAACCCGAATACTGGGGAAAGGACGCGACACCATTTGTTGCCGAAGACGTCCGTTGTGAAGAAGAGATGCTCGATGCCTTCTCCAAATCCTAGATTATGCGTCTTCGGCGACAGCCATATGGCCGCCATCAAGGCTGCCATTAACGAAAACCTGGTCGATACATCGGGTATCGATATCGAGTTTTGGGGTAATGTTGGGCGCCGTTTTCGATTTTTGACGTGGCGCAATGATCGAATTGAACCGCTGGACACATATACCGCCCATAGGTTTTCGAAATTTAATGAAAAAAATCGAACCGTGTTAAGTTCAGAAGATTTCGACATGATCTTGTTTTCGGGGTGCCGGCTAGCCCTGTACAAGTTGTTTCCAGAATTGTTGCATCGCTATAGAACCCCAAGCGAATGGATTTCATCGGGGGTGGAGCGTCAAATTATTGCGGATTTTCTTCGGAATTTCCCGCCCTATCAATTTGCCTGCAATTTCGCAAAGCAAGGTAATGCCGTACCAATATTCGCTCCAATCTCATTCAATACAGATGGGTTCGAGTCCACCATACCAGCGAAATATTCCGCCGCTAAAAAGGCCACTAAGGCAAATCGGACACGGATTTGGCGCATTGTAGAAGACCTGATGCGTGAAGATGGTGTGATGTTGCTCCCGCAGGATGAAACCACGGTTGTGCATGGTTGCCAAACTAAGCCTATATATGCAGTTGAAAACTATCTCGAAATAGCGGACGCCACCCATAAAAATGCCAAATACGGGGCGTTGGTACTCGAAGAAACCCTAAACCGTCTTCGGAAATTATAGCGTAACTTGTCCCGATGTAATAGCCAAAGCAATCGCTTGATCACGGGTCTGCGCGCCAAGTTTGTGTTTGGCATTGGCGATGTGCATGTTCACAACAGACACACCCACCGACATTTTATGCGCAATCATGGACACACGCAGCCCAACGCAAAGCCATTGCATGCACTCGCGCTCGCGCTGGGTTAATATGACGCCATCTGCGGCAATTGGTGACACGAGCTTGTCCATATGCTCATACGCCAGAACCGCCGCCAATTGGAGCTGCGCCGCATATTCCTGATGCAGCATTTCAAAAACACGGTTTTTTTCCAAACTCAGGAAAACCCATCCGCCAACTTCATTGCCTCCAAACGCCCTTACAGGCACGCCAACGCCACCTGTAACGCCTTGGGCGGCTACGTTGTCTTGAAAATAACCGGTCACATCATCATCAAAACCAAGATCGTCATTGCCCGATACATCCGTCGGCAATCGCATAGCGGTTAAGCTTCGGCAGCCCATATTAATGAATGGATCGAATTTTACCAAATTTTGTGCTTTGTAAATATCAATGGACCCCGAAGAAACGCTTGATACAATTTTGGAGAGCTGCAATTCGTTTCCCTGACTGTGCGCCATAGTAAGCTGACACTCCGAGAACCCCATATTTCCAGCTAAATTTGCTGTGAGTTGCCAAATAGCAGATTCATCCCGCACCGTACTCAAATCATTCAAAAAATTGTCAATCAGCGACGCCATAATTTATTCCTAATACTCAAAACCTCGGGGTTATCCCTCAAAACGGGCCAAAAATCAATGAATTTCATTAAATCAACCTAGTATTTTTGCCAGATTGCGGCGGTGGATTTTCGAATTTAGGACTGATTGCGGGGTAATTTTTTAAAGGGAACTGAAAGACACATCCAGTGATACGCAATTCGAATAATTGGAACGCGTGCAAAAGTACGATTTCGTTGCAAGAAAGAATGATTGAAAACATCATTCCTCGATAAATTATCGCTGGATAGATAGCTGTGCGAATTGCCACAGATACGCTTCGTTTCAACTAACAAATTTTGTCACTCAACATGAATGCGGCGGCCAATCGCTGCCTACAACATCTAACTATCATGCCGGCGGTATCGTCAAGTTGACGGGTCTTCCTCTGATTTATAAACATGCGTCATGACA
>CAZYMT010000161.1:0-7064 GCA_964649035.1 uncultured Rhodobacterales bacterium | reverse complement strand
CGGTATTTTTATCTGGATTATTGTTCTTGGCATTTTCGGAACCCACGGCTACTTGCGCCAAAGCTTCAACGTGCGCGGGCCCTTTCTTTGTCTAATGGACAAAGTTCGAAGTGATGAACCCGCGCCTAATATCCTGTTTATTGGAAGTTCCCGATTGGGTTCCTCAGTTGATGCAGGGTACCTTCAGGGCAAAATGGCTGCTTATCTGGATGATCCGGATTTCACTATTGAGCGGCTGGCGATACCGACCTCTTGGCCGACCCAATATTCCGCTGTGGCCCATGAATATGTTACCACACGGGGTGCCCCGGATATTGTGATCATGTTGCCGAGTTACGCCATCAAATCCAAAGGCATTTTTCAGGGTACACCGCTCTTTAGTCCAAGCACCGCGTTGATGGCCGATTTGAACGTGCTTTCAGATGTGCAAGCGCGCTTTCTCAAAAATGATCCCAAGCCGCACTGGATTCGCTTGTCACAACGGGAATGGAGCTCCACACCTGAAAGATGGTTGTTTAGAGCAACCAATTATATCCTAACCGGCTTTAAGGACCCGGTAGACGTTGCCGTGGGCGAGCGAACGCGCTGTCGTTCAAAAAATGCAGAAAGTTTTGCCAGCCCAAAAATTTGGCACCACAATACCGTGACTGATACAACCGATCCTTTTTCAAATCCAAAGCTTGTCTTGATGCCACCTGAAGATGTGGAGTTGGCCGAGAACGCTTCAGGCACACATTTGGCGTTCGATCCCCGCGACCCAATTCGCCGGTTTGAAACTGCTGAAATTCGTGATGTAGTGGACATATTCCTAGCCGAGGGGTCCCGCGTGTATTTCACCATCATCCCAACATATGGCCGTAATGAAGTGTTTCCCGATACACTGGCAGGCCTAACCGAGGTTTTCCCGGACGTGCCATTTATCGACAGCTATCCAGCGTTTTCCGAATTAACCGATGCACAGCAAAGGTTGGCGTTTCGTGACAGCAAACACATGAATATTATCGGTGGGACCTATGTCTCAAGATTTTGGGCCGAAATATTAGAAGATATAGTCAAATGATAGATCCAATTGGCCATTTTGTTGTTATTCTGATCACCTTTGTGATTGCGGCGCTGACACGGCACCGATGGAATGCTGGGTTACTCACGGCAGCTGGAATGGTGTTCGTTTTCATACTTTCACCCATCGCGTCTATGTTCATTGGGTTACTTTGCATCGAGGCGGCACTGCTCGTTTTCCTATTGAAAGGCAGGGCGCGTTCCGACCCGTGGCGTAAGTATTTGCCCTACATCCTGCTGCCCAACTTCCTATTTGTTGATTTCCATTTTGCCATATTGGGTTTCAACATTCAAACACTGGCAATCAGCTTTTCGACTATTCGCGTGTTTATGACCGCAAAGTCGATGTTGACCAGCCGTACAGCGATCAAGCCACAGGACTATCCTTGGATTTTTGTTGCGGGCTTTTTTCTGCCCGCCCTGATTATTGGGCCGGTATTCTCGGGAACAGCCATCCGCGACAGCATGCGCAAAGGTGAAGTGGCCGAGGTCAGTTTACGTAACCACCGACTACTGCTCCAAGGGCTTATTCTTGCATTGCTGGTCAGTCCAGCAATCGTTCTACTGTTCGAAATTATTGATGTAACCGGGCCTTTGCTCATGCCCGTTATTATGGTGCTACGATTCCTTAACCTTTTTGCCACGTTTTGGGGTCAATCGCTTATCGCCGAAGAAAGCGCCCGTTTCTTTGGGTTTAGCCTACCTCAGAACTTCGATAAACCATGGCTCGCGACCAACATCCGCGACTTCTGGGCGCGCTGGCACCGGTCTATGGCGCAATTCGTCATGCAATATATTTACCTCCCACTGACCCTGAAATCCGTTCCAAACCGAGCTGCAACAATCTCGGCGTTTTTATTCATGGGGCTTTGGCATAATACGTCACTTGGATATGCCATTTGGGGACTGTGCCATGGGGTATTGCTGGCTTTTTGGCCTGTTTCAGACAAAGGCAATTACCGATTTGTCAAACGGGTCTTTCTTTGGACGGCCGTAATAGGGTTGTCTTATGTAGCCAACTATGCGGGTTTATGATGAATAGAGAATGGATATACATTGGTGCGTTGGTGGTCTTGGCCATAATTCTTCTCTACTTTGTGCAGCCGGGGTTGGTTGAATCGCCCTATAATGAATTTTGAGACCAAATCGGCCTCACTTGGGCGGGAAAGCTAATTAATGCAGTTCAACATAATCGCAAGCACAGGGCGCACAGCAACCACATTCATTGCCGCCAGCCTCAACAGCCAAGACGGCGTTGCAGCTACGCATGAAGGCTATCTCGGAGCGGATAAATCAACCGATCCGGTCATCCCCCTAATCAATCTTGAAAATAGATCAGCCTTTGCATCTCTGGACGCGTCAATATCGGTGGCACAGGCCAAACGTAGCCCCGATATTATCAACATGGCCGAGGTGCCTGCCGGATCAAATACCCTCATCGATGTTGCCTATTACAACGCCACGCTTACTTACGGAATTTTGCACGAAAATAAGAGCGTGCGGATGATCGGGATTGTTCGGGACTGTGAACCCTTTGTCCGCTCATGTACCTGCATCGAGGGCGAAGACCTGTTGCCGGTTGGTTGGCCTGCTCTGGATAAACCTCTCTCGGATCGTGAAAAATTTATCGGTATGGGACGCGTTCGTCCATCCCGCGGCGATGCCGATTTTATTGCCTGGAAAACATGGTCGGCGATCCGTCGAAATATCTGGCTCTGGCGGGAAACCAATGTTCGATTGGCGCATTGTAAAGACGCCTTTCCCGATCGAGTAAAGTTGATAGATTTCGAAACCCTGAAAGGCGACCCAAATGCATTCTGGGAAAGCATTTCGTCGTTCTTCGACACCCCTCTTTTTCAGCCCAACCCGCACCTAAAATCTGATTTCATAAACAAAAAAGTCTCGGGGTATCAAATTGGCCCATCATCCGAGTGGCAAGAAGACGAGCGCGCCGCATTAAGCGCCGCGATGGATGGCGGCTTAACCAACGTATCATCACCGGCGTCGCCCAGATAACCATCAGTCTCCCTCGTCGCCAGACAAAACATCATCCGCTGCACCATTCCTCGAGGGGTATTTCGACAATCAGAATCGTCAGCTTTTGGTTTGAATTGGGCGCCCTATCAGTTCAGATAATTCCAGCAATCTTCTGCAACAGGCCAATGACCTGCTTTCTTTCGGAACTAGAAAGTTCCGCCAAAGCGTCTTCATTTACCCGCTGGACAATTGGCGGCAGCTCGGTGGCTTTGGCGCGGCCCTTATCCGTCAGATAAATCAAGATGGAGCGGCGACTTTCAGGGTCTGGGCGGCGTTCGGCAAACCCGGCTTCAACCAGCACATCAATGTTTCGACTGGTAAAATATTCAGGAAAATTGAGCCTTTTACCAACTTCGCGCTGATTAATGCCATCTTCTTCAGCCAGCAACATTAAGGCCGCAAAAATTTTGACTTCTATCTCTGCGCCGCGCAGCTCATCCTTCATGCGCGTGTCCAGTCTGCGCGCCAAGACTTGTAGTAAATACCCGAAACTTCCCTCGCGTACCGACAGTTTTTTTGAAACTTGAGTCATCAGATATTGCCCTTTGAACATAGTGATAACTCCGAAGCTTGCAAGGTGCAAGTGTTGCGTTTGCTAATTTGCCTTTACAACACTTACATTTGCAAGTATTGCATATGCAAGTCAAGTACCCCGATTCACCAACCCCAACCCGAGGAGCATCCAATGAAACTTTCACTGACCAATCTAGCGCTAATCGCAGCCCTTTCCCTTCCGACAACTTTGTTCGCACAAGGCAGCGAGGGTCGCCGTTTGGCTGCGCTTGCGTTTAGCGCAATAGACTTGTCGGATCGTGGATATATTGACCAAGGTGAATATTCCAACTTTGGCGATGACGTGTTTATATCCATGGATGCAAATGATAACGGCAAACTGTCTTTGGCGGAATTTCTAAGCTGGGATTACGGTATGCGCCCGCTGGCCGAAGAGGTTGGTCGCGAAGCAGCGTATGAAACCGCGCTGCGTGTAGTTTTTGCCTTTTGGGATCGCAATGGCGACAGCCAGATTTCTAAAACCGAGCACCGCTTGTCGCTTGATGTCGATTTTCGCCGCGCAGATGGCAACCATGATGCGACCCTGACGGAGGAAGAGTTCGTAACCGGCTTCTCGGTAATGGTTGCCTTGCGCGCCGCCATTAGTCCTGTTCCAGCCGAATAATCCAACCTATGAGGGGGATCAGCTATGTTACGTAAACAAGGGCTATATGCCATTTTCGCGGTCATCGGACTATTTGTCGTCTTACATTTGGCGTTTGCGCCCGAACAGCACGACATTCGCACCACGGCAACAACCATGCTTGGTGGCACTGCGTTTTTGCTTATGACGACTTCAATCTTGCTATCCACACGGTTGGATATATTTGAAACGCTGTTTGGTGGGCTTGATCGGATGTATCAGGTTCACCGCGTTGCCGGGGTGTTTGCGGCGCTGTTTGCGCTGGTACATTTCTTTGGCGTTCCAAAGGAATTGCCTGCGAATGCCGACCCGTTATTACATTCAATTACCCCCTCTGGTCCGTTCGGAATGTTGGGTCTTATCTTTCTGGTGGTTGGTTTATTCGTCGCGCTTAACCGCAAAATCCGCTATTCGCGCTGGCGTCCGACACATAAGGTTATGGGCCTCGTTTATCTGCTGATTGTGGCGCATTTTATGTCTGCCCCGACGATCTTTTTCGAGAAATTCAGCGCCTCGGGTTATCTGATCATGGTCGCGGCTGTCATCGGGGTTTTGTCACTGTTCTATTCGGTGTTTGGCATGAACAAACGCACCGCATTGCCGTTTACAATCGAAGCCGTCAATGCGCTTGAACGGGCCACAGAAATCGTGCTGAAACCTGTTGGCAAGATGCTCGACTTCAAACCGGGTCAGTTTGCTTTTGTGGAAATTCAGGGCAAGGAATGGTCTGAACCGCACCCCTTTACAATTTCTAGCGCCCCCGGCGAGGATCGCTTGCGATTTACCGTAAAAGTCCTGGGTGATTGGACGCGCAAAGTCCGTGAAGAATTGCAAACCGGTGGCAAGGTCATGGTGCGTGGCCCCTATGGGCGCTTTGACTTGGCCAATGCTGGCAAAAAGCAGATCTGGCTGGCGGGCGGGATTGGGCTAACACCATTTTTGTCGAAATTGCGGGCCATGGAGAAAGGTGATGATCGTCAAATCCATCTTGTTTATGCAACCCGCGAGATTGGCGAAGCGATCTATCTGGATGAACTAAAGGAGCGCGCGGCTGAACTGGGTAATGTTACCATTGTGCCATTATTCTCGGATGAAGGTAATTTTGCCCGCGTCGATATGATGAAGCAAAAGCTGCCTGATCCGCTGGACAGTTATGAATATTTCATGTGCGGCCCCAAGCCGATGATCGACGCTCTTTCCACCGATCTTGGCAAGGCGGGTGTAAGCCGCGCCAAAATCCACACCGAAGCTTTCGAATTTAGGTAATCACATGCGCAATCTTATCAAATTTTTCCACGAAATCGGCGCCATCATGTATGTCGGCGGTATTTTTTCACATATCGTGATTGGAATATTGTTCGCCGATAGCGATCCCGACGTTGTGGTCACCGTCTATACCTACAAACTGCAAAGTGCTTACATCCTGATCCTGTCCGGTTTGGGCATAAAAATCCTGACCGATTTTATCCTGTGGTTTGTCTACTGCGAGCGGGCATGGTGGATGCGCGTGAAACTGGCCTGCACGGCATTTCTGACAATCAACGCGTTCGTGTTCCTTGTCCCGATGATGCCGGAACTTCTGGAACTGGCACAAGCGTCGGTACCTATGGGCGAGCTAAGTCAAGCTTTCCATGATCTGGAAGGGCGCGAAAAGCTGATCGGCATGTCCAACGTGATCCCGCTTATCCTTGAAATGGTGATGGGGGCATTCAAGCCGGCGATCAGCAGAAATGAACGGACATCCGCCCCCGCGAATGGACACCAATAAGCATCGGTTGCAAGGCTGCAATAGCCTTGCAATTCGCACTAACCGAGAACTTCGGTTACAGCTTCTTTAGCAACAGATACCACATGATCTACCTCTGCTGGTGTAATGCAAAGCGGTGGAGCAAAACCGATAATGTCACCTTGGGGCATGGCACGGGCAATTACGTCACGCGTCGCCATTGCTGCCGAAATTGCATATCCAATCTTTTGTGCGGGATCGAAAAAGCCCAAAGGAGACTTGGTCTCTGCAAATTCAACGGCACACATCAACCCTTCGCCACGCACCTGCGCCACATTGGGATGATCGCCAAATGCTGCGGTCAGTTGTTCTAGCAAATAGGCCCCTGTTGAAGCAGAATTTTCCACCAGACCCATCTCGTCAACCAGTTTCAGATTGGCCACGCCAGCAGCGGCCCCGATGGGATGCGCCGAATATGTCCAGCCATGGCCAATAGGCCCGTTTTCATCTGTACCCTGCTCCAAAACCTTCCACATTTTGTCGGACACGATGGAACCTGATAGCGGCGCATAAGCTGACGTCAGCCCCTTGGCGATTGTGATGATATCTGCCTCGATCCCGTAATGATCAGAGCCAAACATAGAACCAAGCCGCCCAAAACCGGTGACAACTTCGTCAGCAATCAGCAGGATGTCATATTTCTTAAGCACCGCCTGAATAGCCGCCCAATAACCTGCAGGTGGCGGCACGATGCCCCCGGTTCCCAGCACTGGCTCTCCAATAAATGCGGCAACGGTATCCGGCCCTTCCGCCAGAATAAGTGTTTCCAGTTTGGCCGCGCAATCGGCGGAAAACTCCTCTTCGGACATGCCCGGAATGGCACCCCGAAGATAGTAGGGTGCCTCGGTATGTACGACCTGCGACAATGGCAGATCAAATTTGTTGTGGAACAGTTCGGGCCCAGTAAGTGAACCGGTCATCAAACCAGAACCGTGATAGCCACGCCAACGCGAGATGATTTTTTTCTTGGCCGGGCGACCAAGAATG
>CAZYMT010000160.1:0-7165 GCA_964649035.1 uncultured Rhodobacterales bacterium | reverse complement strand
TGCAAAACGGAATGGGGTTCATAGCAACCTTGTCGCATGAACTGGCACATGACATTTTAAACATTCCGGAAATTGATCATTCGACGGGTGAACACGAGCTTCAGACAGACCTGTTGCCCATAATTATGGGGTTTGGGATAATTCAGGCAATGGGAGCCCGACAAACAGGTTGGTCGGGCTATTTATCAAATGAAAGCCGAATGTTCGCGTTGGCACTATTTTTGACATTACGGGACATTCCTGTATCCGAAGCATCCGAATATCTGGATGGAAACTTGCGAAAAAAGCTGAAGCGCGCTTTCAAACAGCTTGAGGGTTGGAGCGTAGAAATCGCAAATTTGCGCAAAGAATTACAGCTACCAACGCCCTGAAAGCGCCGCCCACATCAAACTCGATTTCTTTTGGAATTCCGAGGTTTCCAGCGGTTTGCTGAGGATCAGTTCTGGCGTCTTATAGGCAATCCAGACAGGAACCATAGCCTGCCAACCAGGCAAGAAAGCCGCGCGTGTATGTTTCGGAACAAGATGGCGTTGCGCACGCGCGGCTTGGAGGTCGGCGGCGGCATCCTCGGCGATTTCGAAGATGATATGGCGTAAATTTTCAGGCGCCTGACCTTCAGCAATAGCGTTGCGATCAAGGGAGCCATTAACTGGAATTGGGTCTTTTTTATTTGCGTAAAGCGCTGGCAAAGCACGGAAAAGGTTTCCAACACCAACCCCGTAAGAAAACGTTCGAATGATATCAAGCGTCGGTTCTTCGGCACCCAAAGACAAACCGGCTAACCGCATCAGATTACCCGAAGTTGCACGAATATACATATCCAGATCGGCGCGGTTCTGGTGTGGCTCAGCATAAATATCAAACCGCCGCGCCGCGATTATCCCATCGAACAAGTCGCGCGGCAGGTCGTGATTATGGATGACTAGCGCCAACTGCTCCACCACTTCGTGGTGCCGCGCCAGCTTGCCCTGATATATCTCGTCAATTGCATCCGCCCACCATTGAAGGCGCATTTCAGCGATCATTTCTTCCTTAGTCACCCAAGGTGCGCGGGCAATTTCGAGGTTAAACGCATAAAGCACAAACAGCCGCGCCCGCACGTCCGGTGGAGAGGCCATGACCGACATGAACCGGTCAGGGTCACCCGAACGCACCATTTCAACGCATGCGTCAATGCTCATACGGCTTTGGCCCCGTCGCGGATAAGTTTCCAGTTGATCGCATCGAGCAACGCCTGAAAAGACGCATCGACTATGTTTGCCGATACCCCGACCGTGGACCAGCGATGACCGTCATCGTCTTCGCTGTCGATCAGAACGCGGGTCACCGCCTCGGTCCCGCCATTGGTTATGCGCACCTTAAAATCCACCAATCGCAGATCGTCGATATAATGCTGATACGGCCCGAGATCCTTGCCAAGCGCGCGCGACAAGGCGTTCACCGGACCCTGATCACGATTATCTTCGGGCGAGTGGCTTTCGGACACTGACATCACCCGTTTTCCCGCAATATTGGCAACTACGACAGCCTCGGAAACGGTCACGGTTTGATGCAGCGCGTTTATGCGACGCTCAACCGTCACACGGTAGCGTTCAATGTCGAAGAATTTCGGTAACTGACCAAGAACTTCGCGGGCCAGCAGTTCAAAACTCGCCTGCGCGCTGTCATAGGCATAGCCCTTATCTTCACGTTCTTTCACGCGCTCTAAGATCAAGGCAAGGGCTGGATCACCCTTGGCAACCTCCAACCCTGCATCGGCCAAGCGGCTGCGCAGATTGGATTGTCCGGCCTGATTTGACATTGGTATTTGGCGAACATTGCCGACGGTTTTGGGTGGAATATGTTCATAGGTTGTCGGGTTTTTCAGGATCGCGCTGGCATGCAGCCCTGATTTATGAACAAAAGCCGAAGACCCGACATACGCCGCATGCGAATTTGGCACGCGGTTCAGAATGTCGTCGAGCAGACGCGAGGTCCGCAGCAAGCCCGCCAAACCATCCTCGCTAACGCCGATTTCGAACTGGCTGGCATAGGGCTCTTTTAGCATCAAGGTCGGGATCAGGCTGGTTAGGTTGGCGTTTCCACACCGCTCCCCCAGACCATTCAACGTACCTTGGATTTGGCGCACACCAGCGGCGACAGCCACCAGCGAATTGGCGACGGCGTTTTCGGTGTCGTTATGGGTGTGGATGGCCAGATGGGTGCCGGGGATGCCGAATTCGATCACCGCTCTGACGCCCATGCGGATGTTATGGGGCAACGCGCCGCCATTTGTGTCGCACAAGACAATCCAGCGGGCCCCGGCGTCGTAAGCCGCCTTGATACATTCCAGCGCATATTCAGGGTTGGCCTTAAAGCCGTCAAAGAAATGTTCAGCGTCAAAAAGCGCCTCTTGGCCTTTGCTGACCAGCATGGCGATAGACTCGCGGATGTTTTCGACGTTTTCTTCTAGGGTAAACCCCAAAGCCTCGGTCACATGGAAATCATGGGTTTTGCCGACTAGGCAGACGGCAGGAGTGTTGGCGTTGGAGACGGCCGCCAAAACATCATCATTCTCGGCCGAGCGCCCTGCCCGTTTGGTCATCCCGAAAGCCGTGAAAATGGCATTTTTTAGCTTCGGCGGATTGTTGAAAAACTCGGTGTCGGTGGGATTGGAACCGGGCCAACCGCCCTCGACATAATCCACGCCAAGCGCATCGAGCGCCTCGGCAACACGGATTTTATCAGCCGTTGAAAAATCAACACCGTGGGTTTGTTGACCGTCCCGAAGCGTGGTATCGAAGAGGTAAAGGCGTTCTTTGGTCATTTGAATTGTTCCATCACTGAATTCAGTTGTTTCATATCAAACGGCTTAGAAAGTATAGCCGTACCGCTTCGCTCATTGCCATTTCTTGTAGCTCTAAGTTCAATTCCCAACTCAACTACTTTTTCCTTAAAGCGATCAGCTTTTTCATAGTCCCCGTTTTCTCGAAATTTCATCCACATACGAGCAGAGCCTAAAGCAGCAGAACGCAATTCTTCTGAAATAGCTCCCCATCCCACGTATCCGACATTCGGTTGGAAATTAAACTGCCCTAACAACTGCAAACTTGCGTACAAAACGCTTGCATCAGTTACTCCATGAGCGACTTCGTTCCGTATTTTGTATATGTTAGTAAGTGCGAGAGGTGTATTAAGATCGTCTGACAGCGCATCTACCACCCTCTTGTCAGGCAAACTTGGTGTGGAATTCGAGACCAATGTCCAAAGATTCTGAAGCATTTCCTGTGCTTGCACCGCCTTATCATTAGTCCAATCCATCGGCTTAGAATAATGCGTAGACAATAAAACAAACCGGATCACTTCGCCCGGCACGCCCTGCTCCAACAAATCCCGCACCGTGAAAAAGTTACCCAACGACTTGGACATCTTTTTACCTTCAACCTGCAACATCTCGTTATGCAGCCAGAACCGTGCAAAATCGCCTTCGGGATGCGAACACTTACTTTGCGCCAATTCGTTCTCATGATGTGGAAAGGCCAGATCAATGCCGCCGCCGTGAATGTCAAAGCTCTCGCCCAATAATTCATAGGCCATCGCGGAACACTCAATATGCCAGCCCGGGCGACCTTTGCCCCATGGGCTGTCCCAACCGGGTTGATCGTTGGTCGAGGGTTTCCACAGCACAAAATCCATTGGGTCGCGTTTATTATCCGCTATCTCAACCCGCGCCCCTGCCCGCATATCGTCGAGGGATCGCCGCGCCAATGCGCCGTATTCATCATACGATCGCACAGCAAACAACACGTGTCCCGCGCCGTCAGGATAGGCATGGCCACGCTCAATTAGCGTTTCGATCATCGACACCATTTGCGGAATAAACGCCGTCGCGCGGGGTTCTTGCGTCGGACGCAGCGCCCCCAACGCATCCATATCGTCGTGATACCAGCCGATAGTTTCATCGGTGATGTCGGCAATGGATCGCCCCGTCTCGGCAGCCTTGGCGTTTATCTTGTCATCCACATCCGTGAAATTCCGAACATAGGTCACATGATCCGCGCCGTAGGTATGGCGCAGCAGCCGGAACAGCGTGTCGAACACCACCACAGGGCGGGCGTTGCCCAGATGCGCGCGATCATAAACCGTTGGACCACAGACATACATCCGCACGTTTTCAGCATCGATCGGCTCAAACACGTCCTTCGATTTTGTCTTGGTATTATATAGTTTTATCGTCATAGCCCATTCCATACGCAAATCGCCTGAAGCGGGCCTAGCATTTTGATACTTATTTGGAAATACAAGAACGCGCCGCAGACTTTATGTCAGCAGATAATGCAAATTTCAGATATGCAAATTACGTTTCTCATGCGGGGGGTATGGCAGTTCATCAATATCAAATCAAGTTGCATTAACATTACATTAGCAGAAATTTGCCATTGTTCTGCCTAACAAATCACATATATTAGCTTTGTATGAAACATAAATGGTAACAAAACATGGCAACTTATCAGGTAGCGATCTATTCGTCTTCCGACCTTACGATCGTAAGTTTGGGCGGAGGGAATTTTTCCGTAACCCTAAATGTTGGTGCAACCCCGACAATCGTTACGGTAACGGACACAGATACCGGCGCAAACGAAACCATTTTCAATGACGGAAACCCAGCCGTTGATGGTGGTGTCGGGTGGGCAACGCCGAACCAGACCTTTAGTGGAAATATAGATGGGACTAATTATGTAAATTCCACAATTAACCCAGAGGAGTCTTATAGCTTCGACGGAGGCATCGGTGATATCTTCACGCTCAGAACTGACGATGGTGGCGATTTCATCGGCTACGGGTTCACATTCAATCCTGTTGAAGGTGTCACATACACTCTAAATACCAGCAATGATGATACGACCCCCGACATTGAATTCGAAGACATCTATGTTTGTTTTACAAAAGGTACGGAAATTGAAACTATCGATGGGAAGTGCCTGATTGAAGACCTCAAACTGGGGGATTTAATTTGGACCGAAAATCATGGATTTCAACCTTTGCAGTGGATAGGTTCCCGACATGTTCGCGCGACAGGTAGTTCGGTGCCGGTACGTATTAAGTCTGGAACTTTTGGCGCAACCGATGATCTGCTAATCTCACAACAACACCGTATCTTGGTTAGCGGATATATGGCCGAGTTAATGTTTGGTGAACCTAAAATGCTGGCCGCAGCCAAGAGTTTGGTGAATGGCGATACAGTGTTTTTGGATCATTCAGTTGAAACGGTGGAATACTTCCATATTCTCTTTAAGTCCCATGAAATTGTTTTGGCAAACGGCACCTTATCCGAGAGTTTTTACCCCGGCCCTGTTGCGCTGAATACCCTTGAGAATGCACAACGTGATGAGGTTTTAATGCTGTTTCCGGAACTGTCGAACCTAGGTTCAGAACAATGTATGGCCTATCCGGAACTTCGCGCCTTTGAAGCAAGGGCGCTAACTTTTTAGTAACACGAAAAGCCCGCTCGGTTGAACGGGCTTTTCGATATTTTCACATATTACTCCGCAGGTTGCGGAATATGGGTTGCGTCATGTGTATCCACCATGCCCGCGTCAGGGTCATTATAGATAGCGAGATCCAGCTTCCCTTCGCTTTTGGCAACGATACTTGAAACTGCAGCATCGCCAGAAACATTCACAGCTGTGCGGATCATATCCATTAGGCGATCGACACCAAGGATAAGGCCAATACCTTCTACAGGTAGCCCCACTTGAGTAAACACCATCGACAGCATGATCAGGCCAACGCCCGGCACACCAGCCGTACCAATAGACGCCAGAACCGACATCAAGATAACAGTCAGATAGCCACCAATGCCAAGTTCAACGCCGTAAACATTGGCAATAAACACGGTGGCAACACCCTGCATAATGGCCGTACCATCCATGTTGATCGTTGCGCCAAACGGCACGGTAAACGACGCAACGGAGTTATTAACCCCAAAGCGCTGCGTAACCGTGCGCATGGTCACTGGGATAGTGGCGTTAGAACTGGCCGTCGAAAACGCAAACACTTGCGCGTTACGGATTTTGCGAATGAACATCCTTGGGCTAAGACCCGAGAATACTTTCAGCACAATCATCATGGTAACAAACAAGTGGAACATCAACGCCCCGACTAGTACCAGCACATATCCGGCTAGCGATTGCAGCAGCTCCAACCCAAGGTCAGAAATGGCCTTGGCGATCAAAGCAAACACCGCATATGGCGCTACAGACATCACGATACCAACCATTTTCATCATGATCTCGTTGCCGATTTCCGCACCCTCGATAAAGGATTTGGCACGCGAACCAACCATCAACATGCTTATCCCCAGCAGAACCGAGAAGAAGATGATAGGCAGCATATCGCCATCTGCCATCGCCCGAATTGGATTGCTCGGGATAATGTCGATCAGAACTTGCGTCAATGGCGGCGCATCACGACCGGTGAATACCGCTTCGGATTGCCCAGCTAAACCGCTGCCTATACCAGTAACGCCAGCGATTAGAATCGCAGTCGCAATAGCAATGGCGGTGGTCAGCATATAAAGACCAAAGGATTTTGATCCTACGCGCCCCAGCAGCTTAATATCGCCAATCCCGCACACACCACAGATCAGTGAGAAAATCACTAATGGAACAACTAGCATTTTCAGCGCAGCAACAAACATTTTGCCGACGACCAAAAACAGACCGTTTACCAGATAGTCACCAACAATGGTGCCTTCTGCATTCATCCCCGTCAGGTTAACAATCAACCCGACGACAATGCCAAGAGCCATACCAATTAGAACTTTGGTGGTAAGACTCGAACCACTAGAATCACTCATTTCATATCCCCCGTTTTATGTTTAGTAGGCGGATTCTAGCTTAAGTTGTGATTTCGATCAAGTTTTGTGACAAACTGGTGAATGGCAGATCACCGTATATGGTGGAATCGAAAAAACAGGAGACCAAATATGGCACATGATGTAGGCGAAGCATTTCGCGCACTTCATCAAGCAAGCAATCCATTTATTCTTGCAAACGCGTGGGATTCTGGTTCGGCCAAGGTTCTGGCAGCGCTTGGCGCGCAGGCCATTGGCACTAGTTCAGCGGCCCACGCCTTCACGCTTGGTAAACCCGATATGGGCAATATCACCCGCGACGAGGCCATG
>CAZYMT010000159.1:0-7168 GCA_964649035.1 uncultured Rhodobacterales bacterium | reverse complement strand
ATCTCGTTTACCCTTTCAACCGAGCAGCAATCGCCGCTTTAAGTGACTTCGCGTCAGACGCGGATGGCATAATCGCCTTAACAACGTCAACGGCAGCAATGCCAGCGACTTCTTCGATGCTTTTCAGCGCGGAATCGCGAATTCCAGCGATCCGGCCTTCGGATTCAACCGCCTTGGCAGCGATCTCAGCGTCAGCTTTGGCAATCGCGGCATCAAGGTCTTTCTTAATGTCAGCTTTTGCTTCATCGGCAATTTTATTGGCCGCGGCGCGTGCCTCGGTCAATGCGGTGTTATAGGCGGCCTCAGCCTCCTCCGCTTTGCGTTTGAAATCGTTGGCCTGTTCCAGATCATTGGCGACGGCGTTATGTCTATCCTCAAGAACCGAACCGATACGCGGCAAGGCCACACGGCTGATAATGAAGTATAGAACGACAAGCGAAACCACCAACCAGAAAATCTGGTTGGGGAAGGTTTCAAAATTTAGCTGCGGCATACCGCTGGTATGCTCGACTTCTGCACCAGTTGCCATTGCAACCCTCCGTCAGCTTAAGAACTTTCGGCGACCCATTCCGGGTCGCCCGAACAAATTCGAGTTCAGCTTATTGAGCGTACATCAACAGAAGCGCAACGAGGAACGAGAAGATCCCCAAAGCTTCCGCAAACGCGATACCGATGAACATAGTTGCTGTCTGACCAGCAGCCGCATTCGGGTTACGCAAAGCGCCGGCAAGATAGTTACCAACAACGTGACCCACACCGATGGCTGCGCCACCCATACCTGTGCATGCAAGACCCGCACCGATTAGTGCGCCCATTTGTACTAGATCGCCTTCTACTGCCATTTGATTTCTCCTTATGAATGGCTGGAATTATTTTCTGACTTAGTGCCCAGGATGCAGCGCATCTTTAAGATACACACAGGTCAGAATGGTGAAAACATAGGCCTGAATTACGACCACAAGAGATTCGAGCCCGTAGACCGCCATGATCGCTACGATCGGTGCAACAGCCCCGATCCCTAGCGCACCGGCAAAGCCTGCGAACACTTTGATAACGGCGTGACCGGCCATCATGTTACCCGCAAGACGGATAGAATGGCTGACGGGACGCACGAAATACGAGATAATTTCGATAAGTGCTAGAATTGGGCGCAACGCCAAGGGCGCGTCCGAAATCCAGAAGATGCTAAGGAATTTCACACCGTTTTTGAACAGGCCAACAAGGGTCACGGTCAAGAACACGGCCATCGCCAACACACCGGTTACGGCGATATGGGAGGTCACGGCGAAACTGTACGGCAATAGGCCTAGCACATTGGTAAAGAGGATGAACATGAATAGCGTCATGATATACGGAAAATATTTCAAGCCGTCTTTACCAGCAATGTCTTCGATCATATTACGAACAAAACCATAGATCATTTCGGCAACCGACTGGGTTCTGGTGGGAACCAGCGCGCGACCACGTGTACCAACAACCAGCAACAAAACAGTCGCAAGAACCGCAAGGCCCATCCAAAGTGTTACGTTTGTTGGAGTGTACCATGCGATATCGCCACCAAAAAGCGATTTGACTTCGAACTGATCCATTGGATGGATGTTGAAGGGGCTTTCCTCATGTCCGGTTTCAGCCACGTTTCATTCCTTAATCTTCGGCCCTGTCGGGCGTTTCAGTCTTTTGTTGCTGGATTTCCTCGGCGGTGCGCATCATGACGCGGATACCGGCGGCGAAGCCCAACAAAGAAAACAGGATCAGAAAAATCGGGAGCGTCCCGAAAAGGCGATCCAGCCCAAATCCAATCCCCATACCCATGACCATACCGACCACAAGCTCTACAACCATGCGCCAAGCGACGTTTAGCCTAGCATACTTACCCTCAACTTTCGGTTTGCGGACCGGGCGGCGCTGCGCTGCCTTGATCCGCACATCCAGTGCCTTGAGTTCTTCGGGATCGGGGGTATCGGACATCCAATAAGCTCCCTTTTCTCGCTCAAACCACGCAGATTCCCCGTTGGGTGCGTTTGAGCGGAACATATGGGTGGTATGCCAGTGTGTCAAGCAAGTATTCACGACACCTGTATCGCCGCAATGCATTGATTTTATTGTATATTTTTATGATGCGGCGCGATGACACACACATGAACCAGTTCGACTTGCATTAATTAAAATCAACCGTTCGGTTGACGGTTTTTCAGGCAATCCTTATAATCAATCAGATGGTTGATGATCCTGAAAACCGCATGGACGCAATATTCGCCGCCCTTTCCGACCGGACAAGGCGGGCGATATTACTGGCATTGCTGGAAGGCGATCAACCGGTCAAGACAATCGCCGAACCGTTTAACATGTCGCTGGCCGCCATATCGAAACACATTCAGATATTGGCAAAATCCGGTTTAATCACGCAGCATAAATCTGGTCGCGAAAAATGGTGTCGTCTTGAACATGATGCGTTTAAACCCGCCGCCTTCTGGATTGAGTCCTACGGCCAGTTTTTGGAAGATGGGTTCGAAATACTTGAACGCGCGTTGGAGCTACATCAAGATCGCGACTTCCTGCGCTTGGATGATCTCGACTAATTTAAACGTCTTGGCGAAGAATATCCGTGACTAGCACACTTGATACGTTGGAACGGCCTAACACATCTTGCGCAGCTTCGGTCAAAGAACCACGCAAATCGCTCATCGGCTGGCCGCCAGTAAACTGCCCGTCAAATCCGCCAGAATTGGCATGCGTGAACATGACCCGTAATAGTGCATCACGCAATTTTGGCTCCACGATAAACACCGTTTCAGCTAGACTTGCGTCGATTTCGAGCGAGAGTGACATAACAACAAGCGCCGCAACTTTGCCGTCATCAACCACAGGAACAACAAATTGTTTGCTGAGCTTCACATAAGTTAGGCCGGTTGGCGCATCACCATGCCCTCCACCGCCACTTGCAGCAACGGGTTCATGCGCTGTTTCCATTGCGGGTTCACAATCAGCCTCGTCACCATGATCAGCAACTGGCGCACCATGTCCGTCGGTGGCCGGAGCACCATGCCCATCGCTCGCGGGCTCGCCATGCCCTCCCGCAGCAGGTTCGCCGTGCCCATCTGTATCTTCGGACACACATTCCATCATCGCATGTTCTTCGCCACCCATTTCAGCGGCAGGACGCAGAAACAGTCCGGCGCCAACACCGCCGCCAAGACCAATCACGGCCAGAATTATCGGAATAAGTTTACCCATTACGCTCTCCTAGAATGGCGATACAATTTCAAATATTTGCTGCCCGTAGCGCGGCTGCTGCATATCCGTGATCTGGCCGCGACCGCCGTACGATATTCGTGCGCCAGCGATTTTGTCATACGTGATCTCGTTTCGCCGTGAAATATCCTCGGGCCGTACGATCCCCGCGATTTGCAATTCTCGCAATTCGAAGTTCACCCGAACTTCTTGCAACCCGCGCACAACCAGATGACCATTGTCCAAAACATCAACTACTGTTGCCGCCACTCGCAACGTGATTTTTTCGTTTCGCGAAACCGACCCATCACCGGAGGAGGATGAGGAGGATGAGAAATCGGCTGCGGGATCAAGGCTGGTCCCTTCGGGGAAAAACCCTTCTTCCAGTGATTCCGGTAAGCCCATTAGGGCACGGATGCTCATTGTTTCTGAACTTGTTCGCCCACGACCAGTACGGTTTTGTATCTGTGCTTGATCGTCAATTTCGATCACAACAGTCATAATATCTCCAAGATTTTGCGCCCGCCGGTCGCCGAACAAGGATGTCGGACCCGAATTCCACAAGGATGCCTGACTGTAAAAACGGCGTGGCGTTGTCGGCGGCGCAACGGCAATGGCCGCCCGCTCGTCGGAGACATAAGAAGATGTGCCAGTGTTGATCGCGCTCATATTCGGGGCCTGACCAACATTTGCCAGCCGCCCACAAGATGCCAGAGCCAACATAAAAATAATTAGGGAGTATTTCACGATCCAACCTCTATTGTTCCATCCGCCATGACCCGTCCTATGACTGTCAAACGCGAATCCATATTCATTACGCGCACGCGTTCACCCACACCCCCGCGATCAAGTACCCGTCCATCAACGGATATCGTCAAACCGCCGAGTACATAGGTCATCACAACCAACTGATTGCGCTCTATAATAGCGGGACGGCCAATATCCGATAAATGAATCGCCCGTCCCGGGTACAAATTCACCCGTGCTTCTTGTCCCACAATTACGGAAATATCTGAGATCCCGCCTGTCATGGTCTCTGCGACGACAGCCAAATCGCTTTCGCCGATAACGGTTTGCGCGCGGATGGCATGGGCGGCAACAATTGTTTCCGCAGCCGCAGAGGTTGCTATAATAACCCATATCAATGCTATGAAAACGCGCTTAATCATCGAATTTGCGTTGTTGCGCCGAGCATTTGGTCAGCAGCAGTGATAACCTTGGCATTCAGCTCATATCCGCGCTGTGCTTCGATCAATTCGGTAATTTCGCGCACGGCGTCAACGGAGCTTTCCTCCAAATAGCCCTGACGGAATGTGCCCAAACCATCCACACCAGGCTCGCCGACTGCGGCAGCGCCAGAGGCCGCGGTTTCACGGTAAAGATTGCCGCCCATTGCCTCCAAACCCTTTTGGTTTGTAAAACCTGCCAGCGTCAATTGTCCAAGCAATTGCGCCTCTGGCTGATCATTGAAATAGGCGTAAACCTCGCCGTTGGCATTAATCGACAAATCGCGGGCATCATTTGGAATGGTGATATCGGGTACAACCGGATACCCGTCGGAGGTTACAACCTGCCCATCAGCGGACAGTTTAAGCGCGCCATCACGGGTATATGCAGCACCGCCGCTTGGCAGGGTAATCTCTATATACCCAGAGCCCTCAATCGCCAGATCAAGTAATCCACCGGTTTGTTTCACAGCGCCTTGCGCCACATCCATTGAAATCGCCGAAGGTCGCACGCCCATCCCGAGCTGCACACCAGCCGGTAGAACAGAGCCATTGGAGGCACTGACCGTTCCCGCGCGTTGGATCTGCTGATAATGCAGGTCAGAAAATTCGGCGCGACGCGCGTTGTAAGCAGTGGTATTCATATTGGCGAGATTGTTGGCGATCACCTCAACCCGCATTTGTTGCGCGGCCATACCCGTCGCAGCTATTTTCAAAGCATTCATTTCATTTACTCCTTACTATGCGGTTTTGCCGAGTGTGCGGATACTGGCGCGAATACGTTCATCTTCTTTGTCGAGCAGCCCCTGCCCCATTTCATAGGCGCGCTGGACCTCGATCAAGCGGGCCATTTCAACGACGGCATCAACGTTGGATCCTTCAAGAAATCCTTGTTTCACACGGGAATTTTCTGCGACCAGTGATTCACCATCGTTGCGAAACATCACGCCGTCTTCGCGAACGAGACTTTGCGCATCCGCAACTTCGAACACGCCAACTTGTGATATCAAATTACCGTTGGCAGAAATTGTACCGTCTTCCGCGATACCAATCTCACCCGCATCAGGCGGGATAAATATTGGCGCGCCACCGGAATCCAGAACTCGATAACCCGTCATGGTTACCAAATCCCCTTCGGCGTTTGTCGAAAAACTACCGGCACGGGTCAGACGCTCCCCTTGCGGAGTTTCAACCATAAAGAAACCGGGTCCATCAATCGCCATATCCAAAGCGCCGCGTGTTTGGGTCATACTTCCGGAAATTCCATCGGTGTAACGCACGCGTGCGGTGGCCATTGAGACGCTGCCGCCTTCGACCTCCAACGCACGCACAGATTCGGCAAAAACCACGCCTTCACGGCGAAATCCAGTAGTCGAAATATTGGCGATATTGTTGGCAACTGACTGAAGCTCCTTCAACAATCCGGATTGGCGACTTATGCCGACATATGATGAATCCATGTTGAAAACCTCTTAATTATTGGCAATTCTTGCCGTTACAGAATCGTTATGCGCTACAGGTGGTTAAGATTTCCTAAAACCCGCTCGCGATTCTTTCGATGACTTCGGTTTTGTAAAAATTGACGATAAGCTGGCCGGAATACCCCATAGAAATCCAGAAAACGACTAAGATCGCCCCAAGTTTCGGGACAAAAGTCAGCGTCATTTCCTGAATTGATGTCAGCGCTTGAAACAAACCGATAGCGAGACCAACAGTCAACGCGATACCAAGTACCGGCATTGCAACGATCAGCGCAACCCAAAGGCCTTCGCGCAAAACATCAAGAACCTCGGACTCACCCATTAGACAGGCATCCTGAGAATTTCTTGATAGGCTTCGACCACCTTGTCGCGCAAGGTTACCGCAGTTTCGATAGCCAATTCACTGGCCGCCAGCGCTTGCACAACAGAATGCGCATCAGCCGTGCCAATCATACCCGACTTTGCGGCTTCTTCACCTGCGCGCATCGTCTGCATGAAATCTGACGCAACTTGCGAAAACAAACTGTTGCCGCTTGGTTCGTTTTTCTCCGGCCGCGCAATATTCTGTGCGTTCGTGTAAAGTTGTGAGGCTATATGTGCCGTTTTATCCATAATTGCGCCTTTCTAGCGACGGAGGAGTTCAAGAAGTGAGGAGGTCATTTGCCGTGCCTGGTCGAACATGCGCAAATTGGCCTCATAAGATCGCTGCGCCTCCCGCGCGTCAGCGATTTCGACCATCAAATTAACGTTGGAAGAATCATAATATCCGTCGGCGTCAGCCATCGGATGACTGGGTTGATAGACGCGTTCAAGCGCAGCTTGATCAAGCTGAAGGCGGCCAGTTCGCACGGCCCCCGCTTCATCGGAACGCACAACCTGTTCAAACGGAACTAGTTTACGGCGATAGCCGGGTGTATCGGCATTTGCGATATTTTCGGATACCAAACGCAGGCGGGCAGATTGCGCGGCCATGCCACTGACGCTTGATGCCATTGTCTCCAGTAAATTACTCATACTACTATTTCCCTATCGAATACGGCCCATTCCGGCGCGTAAAATGTCCATGGATTTTGTATAAATCCCCAGCGCCAGATCATGTTCCTGACGCACCTCGGCGGCACGAACCATCTGGTCCTCGATCGAAACGGAATTACCGTTAGGAGTTTCCGCACCAAAAGCCGAATCTTCGAATGTCGAATATCCGCCAGCAGAATCATCGAACGTGATATG
>CAZYMT010000158.1:0-7263 GCA_964649035.1 uncultured Rhodobacterales bacterium | reverse complement strand
AGCTATTGCCGAGGCATTACAATTTAGCGGGATCGAGGCAGGTCAGCTAGACGTAACATTTTTGACCGGTGCCGAACCCTATATCAGCACGTTACAAAATGTTGGGCTGGGTTTCGAGATACCGGAATTGATCTTGCCAAAAGCACCGCAACCGATTACGCCCGAGATGGACCCGGAAAAGCCGCCAAAATTACGTTAGCGCTCGCAGCATGTCGCGTTTAACCGATAGCATCAATTGTTTACCCAACTCGCCGCGCAGCTGCTCTTGAACAACTTCGCGCACCATTTCCCGCAACATATTTTCGTCTATGACCGGATCCGCAATCGCAAAACTCTCATAGGGAGGGTTGGCCGTATCATGTGGTATCTTCGCATCGTCATCCAGAATTTCGGGTTCCGCTTTTGGAATATCGACACGCATATACGGCTGAAGGACAAAAATCTTGCTCGGTAGATTTGTTCCGGTTCTCTTTCGTACAATTTTTGCAGGTTTGGGTTGGGCCCTGTGCACAGGTTTGGGTTTGCTAACCTTGGGAGGTTGATCAAAACGCGCGGCGGTTTCTTTGTGAACCATACGGCGAATAGCCGACATTACGTCGTCTAAGCCCTCACCTGATGATGTCATTGCGCCGTCCACGATGCCCCCCGATACCGCTAGCTAGTGTTGAAGTAGCACTATACCGCAAGATATAGTGAAAACCAAGTTACTTCCACCGGTCGCCGATTGCATCAAGCACAGAACTGCCGGAAAACGTAATCGGCGCGTTGCGGACACGATTAAAGTTCACGTTTGGATCATAAGCAGGGATACCCAGATTGAGGCTGGTAACATTCAGCAGCCCCATTGCGGATAACAAATTGAACCCCGCCACATATTCGTCACGCCGCGCGGATGCCAGATTGGATTTTGCTTCAAGCAAATCTTGTTCCGCATCCAACAGATCAAGGGTTGTTCGCGCACCTAGGCGCATCTCTTCCTCGATGCCATCATAGGCAATTTGGTTAGCTTCGATTTGCAAAGTCGCCGCATTAATAGACGCACGCGAGACCCGCATATTCGCCCATGCAATTGCCGTTGCCTGACGCACCGCGCGAATTGTGTCCTGTGTTGTAGCCTTGCGGCTTTCCAAAATTTGCGTCGCAGCACGCATTTGGCTGGACAAAGTACCACCTTGATAAAGCGGTAAATTGCCGCTCAGGGAAATTGACGCGCCCGTCTCCTCTCGATCGAAGGCAAAATCACCAGATGGTGTGTTTGTTCTAGTATGAGTGTATCCAAGCTGGCCACCCAAATCGATGGTTGGCAACCGAGCAGCCCGCGCACGCGCTAAATCAAATTCAGCTGCTCGTTCAGTGTAACGTGCCGCAATTACAGCCGGATGCTCGCGAACCCCAATTGATTCGGCCTCAGCCAATGTTCCGGGCATTGCAGGCAAAGGCGGTGGTACATGCAAATTCGTTGGCTCTGAACCAACCACCGCGCGAAAAATCTCTTTTGACAGCGCCAGTGAACCGGAATTCGCCGCAAGGCTGGTTCTAGCAGCCGCCAAACGCGCATTAGCAAGCGCAACATCCGTACGGGTCACAGCCCCGACATCAAAACGATCTTGTGTCGCTTTGACCTGCTGATCGATCAAATTCACATTATTATAGCCAAGCGCCAAAAACTGTTGGTCGCGTCGTACATCAAGATAGGCCGTCGCAGCCGCCAATAAAATCGCTTGTTCTGCAGCTCGTAAGTTTGCTTGCGCGGCAAAAACAGTATTTTCTGCTGACGCTATAGCGTCTTTAGTGCGACCTCCATCATATAGGGTCAAGCTTGCATTGAGTGTGGCGCCAAACCTGCTGATTTCCGCCGACCGCGGGCTAAGATTGGCTATTGAGTTCGTCGCCTCCACATTTAACCCGAACGTCCCGCGTCCAAGGGCCCGTGCCTGCGCAACGCCTTCGTCCTGCGAACGGACGCCAGCGCGATTGGCCTCCAATGAGGGATTGTTTTGATAGGCTGCGATCAACGCTTCCTGCAAAGTCGTGGCAAAGGCATCAATAGGGGATAAGGCAATCCCAACAAGCGACAATACAGCAGCAGTTCTTCTGAGTTTAGGCAACATCAGCGAATCCTTCAAATGAGCAGAAAACTAACGTAGCTACTTCATCGGATTCTTCAAGATGCCTTGATGTTAAAAAGCGAAACTTTGTTCTTTACTGAACCCCGGAAGCAACGGCGCAGTCGCGTCAAAGCTGGTCCGCCAGTTAATCCCGTTATCACTGCGAATGCCAACACGACATTGCCCGCTTGGCCCATCCATGCTGAGCAGCGCGATACGCCCGCCCAGTTTCAACTGGTCAAGCAGACCATTCGGCACCGCCTCCACTCCGCCATCGATTACGATAACGTCGTAAGGACCATGTGCCGCAGCACCTTCGATCAGGGCGCCAGTATGCACCACAGCATTATCCGCAGATTGTTCCGACAGGTTAGTCTCGGCTGCGCTGGCCAGTGCTGTATCTTCCTCAACGGCAATAACCGCCTCGGCCATCCGTGCCATGACGGCGGTGGAATACCCCAACCCTGCCCCAACACAAAGCACCAGATCGTCAGGCTGTATAGCAACAGCCTCCAACATCTTGGCCAAAACACGCGGAGCCAACACAACGCGACCATTATCAAGCGCGATATGTTCGCCGACATAAGCAACCGAACGCTTTTCCGTTGGCACATATATTTCGCGCGGAACGGAAAGCATGGCTTCCAATATTGGGTATAGCGTTACATCGGATGGCCGAATTTGTCCGTCAACCATTGCAATACGTGCGGCTTGGTAATCAATCATCTTGCGAAACCTCTTCCTGGCGCTGTTATCACATCTATTGCCACAATAATTCTCTGCGGGCAACGCTACACTTGCCGCTTGCGCGCTCTTTATACGGTTGCTATAGCAAGCCCAACCACACGACCCCGAGGCGAGTTGGCGGAGTGGTTACGCAGCGGATTGCAAATTCGTCCACACCGGTTCGATTCCGGTACTCGCCTCCAATTTCCATTTTTTCTACACAAACCTTAAAATCCGGTTACGCTAGCCAAATAGCTATTCGGAGGATTTAATTTGCGGTTATCAATAAAATCAATGGCACTGATATTTCCAGCCCTTTTGGTCCCTCTATCAGCGCTGGCCGAATCCTGGAGTGATGGTGGGTATGACGCCCTTTATCGCCCCGACACTTTTTATGCCGATCATTACGGATGTAGCGCCGACACGATTGGTGAACATACCGGCGCGATGATAATCTCCGAAGAGCAGATCGAAGGGTATTTCATCAATTGCACTTTGTCCCAACCTCGCTCGCTGGCAGCCCCGAACTCAACCCAATATTCCGCGATATGTACGAGCAGAAAAGGTGAAATAGCCGAAGAACTGACCCTCCAAAGGACGGATCGAGGTGTCGATATAACGCGCAATGGTTACACTACGGAATACGTAATGTGCGATCTGGCTAATGACGAAGCGGAAAGGTGGGTTTCCAGAGAGGAAGCCGAAATCGAGGATTGGAAGCTGTATTACATAGAAAGCTTTGTCCGGATGGAGACATATAACGACCCGGATAATTGGGTCAGTTTCGGATGCCGCTGGAACTGGAAAGAAGGCGGGATCTATGTCCAGATAGATGGCGCAATAGCAACTGGGCCCGAGGTGATTTTCGATATCGACGGAAAGCAATATCCCATGACCACCGAAGGGGCCATATTCGGCAAAATCAACACTGGTTGCGAAGACTGCAAAGACAAATATCGCGAACTTTGGCAGGCAGTAACATTGGGGAACAACCTGACAGTTATCCCCAGCGAAGGGCGCAGCGCCGAATTCAGCCTAAAGGGGGCACATGCAGTTATGGGGGATATCCCTTGTATTCCAATAGAAGACCCCGCCGCCATGCCGCATTAACCCCGTAAAACACGAAGCGACCGCACAGTTGGATAACCAAGCGGTCGCGTTGTCAGGGTCAATCGGGCGAAGGATTATTCGCCCAGTATTGTGAACTCAATCCGACGATTGCGTTGCTTGTTTTCCTCGGTATCGTTTGGCGCAACGGGCTGCGTTTCCCCAAATCCAACGGAACGAATACGCCGCTCGTCAACGCCAGCGTCAATCAGATAAACCAGAACCGCATTGGCCCGGGATTCTGACAAAGACTGGTTAATACCCGCGCCGCCATCGGAATCGGTATGACCGGCAATTTGCACGGACAAATCTGGGCAGCGGGTGACAACATCGACCAATGTATCAAGGAACGGTGCACTGCGATCTTCGAGCCGCGAACTGCTGGTTGCGAAATAGATATTGTCGGCGCGCGACATGATTTCGAACCGTCCAGTACAAGCCTCAAGCGAAAAATCTCCGTCATCTTCCAACGCCGCAGTCTCAAACCCCGCATCGGTCGCCATATCCGCTACAGCCAGATCAAAAGCCGACACCGAAAATGCCCGCTTAAACGTGAAATCAAACGATACGGTTGACGAGGGCAGGATATCCACTTTTGCGGCATCCTCCAATTTTAACACTCCATCGCTTAAGGCGAATTCTTCGGTCAGCAAGGAAATCGGCGTACTGGACGCAACAACAACGGTGTCGTCATCCATCAAGGTTATCGCCACCTCAACCTCACGCTCGCTGGTCACGCCGTGCAGGTTTATAGTGTATGGCAAGACGACAATTTTCCGGCGAACCTCCGCCAAATCAGCCAGAATTTCTGGCGCGATTTGCATTGTCACCGTTGCCTCTGGAAACTGAAAAGTTTCGAACAACAGAAAACGCATCCGCACATTGCGAAGGTCAACCTTGGTATCAACGGAATCAAGCGCAATACGCACGGTTGCCAACCCAGTTTCGTCAATTGACCCAGTATAAGTCGCAAAAGTGCTGGACTCGACCTTGATTTCATTTTTAACAGACTGAAAGCGCAAGATAGAGCTTTGCGAATTCAGCACCCATCCCGGTGCAAAAACATTGTCCTGTGCTAACGCATGGACGGGTAAAGTCAGCAATGCTGCCGCCAGCACATTCCGCCAATTTCGTAATTTATTTGCTTCAATCCGCGTATTTTAATCCTTTGATGGGTAAGTCTACATTCATAATTTCAACCGATTCTGAATTCGCACCATACAGCATTTTTCCAAATTCCATCTGTAAACTAGCCGCCAAGCTTCACCAATATGTTAGAAAACTCACAGAAGTCACGTTAATGTTGAAGTTTACGTTCCTTCGACAGTCTAGCTTTTGGGATAACGATAATCTACAAGTTGCACCGATTGCATGGGGCAAATAAATAACGGGTGGTACGATATGTTTCGAATAAGTCTAATTTTGGCAATGATCGCTACGTCAGTGACAGCGCAAGAGCGCTTTGCGCTGGTTATTGGCAATGACACTTATGACACAATTCAATCTTTTGACACACATGTCGCCAACGCGGGCCAGATTGCCGCAAACCTTGAAATCATGGGTTTTGAGGTCACGCTGATCGAAAATGCCAACCTTGTCGAAATGAAACGCAGCATTGGCCGGTATGGCATCCGCATTCAAGAAGCGCCCGACGGCTCCACGGGTCTGATATATTTTGGCGGACATGGCGTGAATGCGTTTGGCGACAATTTCCTACTGCCCACAGACGTTAATGTCGAAACCGCCGAGGATCTTGATTTTGTCGCCGTCGATGTGGACACGCTAGCCTTCAAACGCGATGCGGAAAACAACGTCCAGAACTTGATCATCCTTGATTGCTGTGGCGAGAACCCTCTTGCCGGTGTGCCCGATATGGGCGGCAATGGCTTGTTCCCGACATCCGTTTCCGACGGCAACTTCATCGCTTATTCGACACCGGCCAATGGCACCATTCCTTGGGACGCCAATGCAGAAATCACCTTTGTCAAAATGTTCCTTGAACAAGCATCGGTGCCGGGTCGTTCTATCGAATCTGTAATTGAGCATATCAGCGATACCATCGCCGCCGAATACGGTGATGCACAGACATTATTTTGGGCCTCCTCACTGGTTGATCCGGTAATTTTTGTCGCCGCTCCGGTATTAAGCGACGAAGAAAAGGCATGGTTGGCAGCACAAGACGGTGCTGACACTTCGTTATTGGTAAGCTTCTTGGGACAATATCCTGATGGCGAATTCGCCAATGATGCCAAACGCATGCTGTTCGAATTTCTTTCCGCCGAGCTAGCGGGCATACCCGACGAAACCGATATTGAGGAAGAAGGGATCACCGCAATAATTCCCACAATCGAAGTGCCAGTAATCGAACCTCCTGTTGTCGAGGAAGATGTCGCAGAGGTTGAGGAACCCGCGATAGAAGAAGAACCCATTGAGGTCGCCAATGACCCCAACCCCGCCGATCTGGTCTATCCAGAATTCGTCAGCTATTCGGAACCTTTGACGGTCGGCTCGAACGATATCTTGGGTAAAACCATCGAGGAACTGGTCGTCGGCAGCCCTATCCATCCCCCGATCGAGAATTTGCTGGAAGTGCTTTGGAAAGACAAAGAATGTAAAGAATGCCACACGTGGACACCCGCGGATCTTTGCACCCAGGCCAACACCTACCTAACCGAGACAGGCGCGCCCTCCATGGATAAACTCCACCCTTATGGCGGCAGTTTTAAGCGCAACTTACAAGTCTGGGCAACGGGCGGATGTGCGGAATAATCCGCTTATGATTACAAAAACTGACCGGAAGTTAAGAATGCGCCAAGCTCTCGTTTTTCTAAGCTGCCTATTGGCATCCATCCCCTTGGGTGCCCTAGCGAACGACCCTTGCAGTGATTTGTGGTTCTCTCGGAACGCGATGTTGAACAATGCTGGATATTGTTTTTCAAGTAATCTTGGTCAAACCATATTTGACAATGCGGATTGTTCAACGAACGAGCCTGTGTTGCTAGCTGACGTCCAACAACAAGTAGAAGCAATCGCCACGCAAGAAAAACTTAGTCAATGTGTCATCGACACAAATAGCCGTTCGATCAACCTCGATCATATCGACCTCCGGTTGCAACTTGATTTTCAACCACTTGATGAAGGTGACGAGGGCGGTTGTTTGGGCTATCAGGGAAATCCCATACCTGTCTATTCAGCACCAAACCCGTCATCTCAAATTTTAGGAACCATCCAGCCTAACGACAGTTTCGCAATGCGGTATCCGGATTGGGATGGCTGGAGCTTCACTGGCGAAATTTCAATCGGAACTGAAATTGATCCTGAA
>CAZYMT010000157.1:0-7283 GCA_964649035.1 uncultured Rhodobacterales bacterium | reverse complement strand
GCACTCGCCCGCCAGCTTCCGCGCAATGGAAGCACGTATCCCCTCGATTTGTATGGATGGCGGGATGACACTGGAATGGTTCCAGTCCGGCGCTGTGACCGATGACATGACGCAAATCATGGTCCGCAAACACTATGTAGCCAAGGATATTTTTGGCGAGGATGCTAAAGAATGTCGGGTTGTGTCGCGCTACGGCACGGATTTCACCTATTCCGTAGAAGACCGTATTTTTGTACCACCACTGCCTGGTCCTAATTTCGATCCACACAAAATTGTTGATTTTGATAAAGACGAAAATCGTAAGGGTGGCAAGCTTTACTACTACCTATTCCCAACAGGGGAGCTGAACGTTGCTCCGGTTGAGGGTTCCGCTAACGGTAAGCTGGTTATTGAATTGACCATGCACCATATCGGCCGATGCCAAGATCCAATCGAACTGAACGTTAAAAACGGCAAGGTTGAAAGCATTGAAGGCGGCGCATCAGCCCGAGTATTACGGGATTATCTTGACGAATATGGTGATGATAACGCCTATATGTGCCCCGCAGAAGCATCCGTTGGCGTGAATGCCAAGGCTTTGATCCGCGGCATCCAGCGCGAAGATAAAAACATTTACGGCGCGATGCATTTTGGCCTTGGCACCAACATTGATGTTGGCGGGTCTATCAAATCGAAAATCCACATGGACGGCGTGATTTTGGAGCCAACACTCTATGTCGACGGCGAAATGCGGATCGATAACGGGCGGTTTTTGCGCTCGATTGAAGGAAAGTGAAGTGAAGAGAGCCGGAGTATCCGGATAAAACTTAAGGGAGGAAGATAAATGAAGAATTTGATCACCGGGACCATAACGGCCCTCGCGATTGGAGGGTCGTTACCAGCGACCGCTCAAACGACGGAACTGTCTTGGGGCGAACATTTGCCTGAATGTTGCTCCATGTATGCGGAAGCGTTGAAATGGATGGTCGACGAGGTCGAAAGCCGCTCGGACGGTGACCTGACACTTGATGTGACTTGGGGCGGAGTGCTTGCAACAGTGGGCGAGGTTCCCACGGCTGTTGAGACAAATATTGTTGATTTGGGGAACGTAGTAACACCATATTTCCCGGACCAATATGTCATCAACAACGCAATCCCTTTCTTTTGGCCACAGCCTAAATCGCAGGCTGAACTAGGTAATCTGATGCTGAAATGGCATGAAGAATACCCTGCCTTCGCCGATGAATTGACGAAGTTCAATCAGCGTATGGTGTCCGTGCGTCCATTGCCACCATATGGCATGATTTGTACGTCGCCAATTCGCACGCTTGAGGATTTCAAGGGTAAACGCATTCGCTCCTACGGTGTTGCACTTCCTGCGATGATTGAAGCGGTTGGCGCTGTGCCTGTGGGCATGTCGGATGTCGACGCCTATGAAGCTATGTCGAACAATATTCTTGATTGTTCCGTTGCCGACATTGCTTTGGTTGACGCGTTCCATCTCGACGAAGTGGCAAACTATTTCATCGATGTTCCGATGGGCGCTTCTTGGGGGCATATCCTTGTCATCAATCAAGACGTCTATGCCGGTCTTTCCGAAAGCCAGCAAGGAATTCTTGACGGAATGAAGAGTGATCATTTGGATGAACTTCTGCGGTTGTTTGCAGAAGCTGAAACCAACGTTCGTGAAAAATGGATCAACGAGGGAACCGTTGAGATCATTGAATTCCCGGCTGATGTTTTCCTGAGCGCTACCATGGAAAACGACAACGTGCAGTCCGTACGTAATTCCTGGAAAGATCGTGCTGTTGCTGCCGGGATGCCGGAAGCCGACGCCGCAGCAGTTGTTGCAGATATCAACGACTGACAGTCTTGAAAAGCAGGTGCGCCCCTCGGCGCGCCTGTATTTTTATCCAACTTGGGTAATGGACAATGGGGTACGGCATGAAGACAACAATTTTGGCACTATACGAATGGAACATACGCCTGCTGAAATGGGCGGCAATAGTCGCGGGCGGGGCTACTTTCTTGATGATGTGGGTGATCGACATCAACGCTTTTTCAAGAAAACTGTTTAATGCGCCGTTACCAGCTGGGCTTGAGTTAACAACATCATTATTGCCGGTCGCGATAATGCTGCCATTTGGCTGGGCGCTGGTTATGCGCCAGCATGTCGGCTCGGAATTCCTAACATCTCAGTTACCAACATCCGTCACACGATGGCTGCATGTTTTCTGGATGGTGGTTGGATTTGTCCTCTTTATGTTCGTCACATACGGGACTTGGCAATATGCCATGCGTTCCTTTCGAATGGGCGAACAGGTTTGGGGTGCAACCCTGCGCTTCCCGCTCTGGCCTTCAAAAATGGCCATAAGCTTGGGAACATTACTCATCTGTATTCAATTTGGACTTGAGGCACTGAAGAGCATTGTTGCTCCGGAATATGTGTCTAAATCGGAGGCTGAAACCAGTGCCTGATCTTCTTGTTGGCGTTCTTGGCATCGCCCTTTTACTATTCTCTATTCTAGGCGGCGCACCGATTATGGTGGCCCTTACTGCAACTGGATTTATTGGCATAATCGTGCTGAAAGGCATAGTCCCCGCTACGGCGGTACTTGGTACAATCTTCTTCTCGGTGGTTAATGGCTTCCACTTTTCGGTTATTCCAATGTTCTTGCTGATGGGATTTTTCGCGATGCGAGCCGGGATCGGGAGCGATCTGTTTGACGCCGCCCAAAAATGGCTGGGGCGACTACCGGGCGGTCTTGCAATTGCGTCAACCGGTGCTGCAGCGGCCTTTGGCGCAGCCTCAGGTTCTTCGGTCGGAACGGCCACGCTGTTTACACGTCTGGCGCTACCTGAAATGATCGAGCGCGGATACGACCGTGGTTTTGCCGCAGCCTCAATCGCGATTGCCGGAACTTTGGCGGCGCTGATCCCCCCCTCGGCCCTAATGGTTGTTTATGGCATCTTGACGGATTCCGGCATCGGAAAACTGCTGATTGCAGGAATTCTGCCGGGCGCGGTTTTCGCAAGCCTGCTTGTCTCAACAATCCTAATTGTGGCGGTGTTGAACCCAAGCAAAGCACCGCGCGAAACCATCAAATACACTTGGAAAGAACGCTTCTGGTCCCTTCGTATGGTTGGGCCACTATTCGTGGTGATTGCGGTAATGCTGGGTGGACTTTACGGCGGCGTGTTTACCCCGTCCGAAGCGGGCGGCGTTGGCGCTTTTGTTACCTTCGTGATGGCAGTAATCCGGCAGCGCGGAATCCGAGGATTGCATCTAAGCAAGACCTTGATCGAAACGGTAACACTTACCGCAATGATCTTTGCGATCATCATTGGCGGGCTGTTATTCGCACGGTTTCTAGCGCTTTCGGGTGCTTCCGGTGCGATCAAGGATTTGCTGGTCGACGGTGGTCTAAGTCCCTTTGTTGTCGTGACTATCGTAACATTGGTTTATTTGGTTCTTGGCACCCTTATGGACGCACCGTCTTTGCTAGCGATATCTTTGCCCATCACATTTCCGGTGATGATCGGGCTTGGTTATGACCCAGTCTGGTTTGGTGTCTATGTGGTTATCCTTGCCGAGATCGGGGCGGTTACACCGCCGGTTGGTATCAACTGTTTTGTCGTTAAAGGTGCTGCCGGAGATCTGGTGACGCTGGAACAGATTTTCGGTGGCCTATGGCCGTTCCTTCTTGCCAGCATGGTGATGCTGATACTGATGTTAGTGTGGCCAGACATGGCATTGATTTTGCCGAGGTCGATGTAAATGCAGCCCTATACCGACATTCGCATTCTTGACCTTTCACATTGGCTCGGCAGTTACGCTGGCCGTCTGTTCGCCGATCTTGGCGCCGAGGTGGTTAGGGTTGAACCGCCCGAGGGGTTACCGGATCGCAAACGAGCATCTGCCGGAACTTTTGCCTTTCTAAATGCATCAAAAACCAGTGTGACGATGGATTTGACAGGCGAAGAAGGTATTGCGGGTTTTCTGAAATTGGCAGCAAATGCGAATGCCGTAATACTGGAACGTGATGGCCCCCTCTGGGATCGCGCTGAAGAGTTGCGCGCCAAGTTTCCGGCCTTGATCGTCACCTGTGTATCCCCATTCGGCCGCACAGGACCAATGGCCGAGGCACCTGCCTCGGACCTGACGTTGCAGGCCGCCGGCGGAATCGCATGGATGTCCGGTCGAATTGATGCGGCCCCACTACGGTTGCCATTCGGTCAGGCCGCGATGATTGCAGGCACATACGCGGCTACAGCGACCGCAATGTGTCTGCGCGATGCTGAAAAAAATGGTCAAGGTCATATCATTGACGTGTCGGCACAAGAATCCATCGCCCATTCATTACAAAACGCAATTCAGGTCTGGGACCTTGAACAGCGTATCTCGGTTCGTGGCGGTGAAGGTACGCGGGACGCAGCCGAAGACGTGTTTCCTTGCAAAGATGGGCACGTTTTTCTTGCCGCACCACCAGCTTTGCCAGCCTCGTGGAATGGCATTGTCGGCTGGATGGAAGAACTTGGTTTCCCGTCCGCCTCAAAGCTTCGAGACGATATCTGGTCGGACCGCGAGTGGCGCAAAACCCGCGAGGCAAAGGATGCATTTCGCGCGATAGTAGCCCCCTTCACCAGCAATTTAACCAAGGCCGAATTGCAAAATGGTGCAATGAGCCGGAAAATCATCATGGCCCCTGTGGCGCGTTTTCCTGACCTAGTCGATGACGTGCAGCTTTCGCATCGAAAATTCTTTCGCGAGGTTGGTGGTCATCAATTCCCCGGGGCACCTTATGCATTGTCAGAACCTGTCTGGCAGGTGTCGCCCGCACCCGCATTAAGCGAAGCAAAAACGGAGGACGCATTGTGAAACCTGACTTTTTAGAAGGTGTCCGATTCACAGATCTAACCTGGGCTGGTGCCGGACCGTTTGGCACCAAGGTGTTCTCCGATTTCGGTGCTGATATCATCAAGGTTGAAAGCACCGTACGTCTGGATTCTGTTCGTGTTGGCGGCCCATTCAAAGACCGCACATTCGGGGTTAATAGATCTGGGTATTTTGCATCGCGTAATACGGGAAAGAGAAGTTTCACCGCAAACTTGAAGTCCGAAGAAGGGCGACAGCTAATTTACGATCTGATCCGAAAGTCCGATGTCGTGTCCAACAATTTTGGACCCGGAGCGATGGATCGACTAGGTCTGGACTGGGATACCGTCCACGGTTTGAAACCCGATATTATATATCTGTCCATGCCAATGTATGGCGAGAGCGGGCCGCTCGCGGGGCTTTTGGGCGTTGGCATGACAATATCTGCGGTTACCGGACTAATGTGGGCGACAGCCTATGAACAGGGTGATCCTGTTGGGCCGGGAACGCATTATCCGGATCACGCGGCCAACCCCTATCACGCCGCTTTCGCGGTGCTCGCGGCCCTTCGCTATCGGCAACGGACGGGGAAAGGGATGAAAATCGACCTTTCGCAAGTTGAATCAACGCTGAACTTTATCGGCACAGCGGTTACGGATTGGGCCATGAGTGGGCAGGAACCGGAAATTACCGGCAACGCCGATGCAGAATTTGCGCCGCATGGGATCTACCGATGCCAAGGCGCAGATGATTGGCTGGCCATTGCCGTGACCCAAGACGCTCACTGGTCCGCACTTTGCAAAATATTGGATCGAAGCGATTTGTCTGATGATCCGGTATTAGCAACAACCATGGGTCGGATCAAAGAGCAGACGCAACTCGATGCGATTGTTTCGGAATGGGCGGCACAGCAAGAACCAACCGAGGCAGCCGCCTTATTGCTGGCACGCGGCATCCCTGCTGCCGCAGTCGCAAACGCACGTGATCTGATCGAAACAGATCCACAACTAGCGCATCGGAATTATTTCCAGCGTGTCGAACACCCAGAGTTGGGAAACAGCCTTTACGCGTCATTGCCGTTCACAATTGACGGCGAACGAATAGACCTCAAACGGCCACCTTTGTTGGGTGAACATAATAGGGAGATTTTGGATGAAATTTTGGAAGTGCCGGCGGCAGAAATTGACCGCCTTGAATCGATTGGAGCATTGAAATGAAACGTTCTGCTGCCGTTATCGGCATTGGTCACACCGATTGGGTTAGTGATTGGAAACGCGTTCGCGCCGGTGAGCGCCCAGATGATTGTTATGGGTACGCCGCTGGGGCGTTTCGAAACGCGCTTGCCGACGCGGGAATTGATCGCAACCAGATTGATGGCCTGATCGTCGGGCCAACCACTGCGTATGAACGCATGGGTGAAGTTTTGAAGATGAACGTCAAATGGGGTGATCAGGCTGACGCGGTTTTGTCGGTGGTTCAGGCCGTCCAAGCAATTGAAAGCGGCGTGGCCGAAGTTGTCGCGCTTGTCTATGGCAACGACCAACGCTCGGTCGGAACGCAATATGGCGGCCCCCAAGCCATGGGCGGTGAATTGTTCCTGTCCTATGTTTATCACGCCCCGTGGGGTATGACGTCACAAGGCGCGCTATATGCGATGACATTCCGACGTTACGCCGAGCAATACGGCATTACCGAGCGCGAGTTGGGACATGTTGCCGTCGCCCAGCGCCAAGGTGCCGCACGTAATCCTAATGCAATTCAGCGCAAAGAAATCACGCTCGAGGATTATATGGACGCCCGCTATATCACCGAGCCGTTGCGGCTATATGACTATTGCCAAATCAATGACGGCGGCGTGGCCTTGATTATCGCCGAAGCTGAAGTTGCGAAAAAACTTTCGGACAACCCGGTTTGGATCGAAGGAACAGGGCGGTTTGACCTGAATGAAGGCGCTACCAGTCTTGAACCACGTCTGACGGATTTTTATCGCCCGGCGCAGCAAGCAGCCGCCGAACAGGTCTTTGGTTGCGCAGGAATCGAGCCGAAAGATATCGATGTATTCCAAGTCTATGACAGCTTTTCCGTTCACATTCCGCTGGCCCTTGAGGGGTATGGGTATTGTGACGTCGGGGGTGCGGGTAAATTCATGACCGAACAGGGTATCGGGCTTGGTGGCAAGTTGCCGACCAATACTTCGGGCGGGCATCTTTCGGAAACCTATATGCAAGGTTGGGCGCATCAAATTGAATGTGTTCGGCAAATTCGTGGGACATGTGGCGATCGCCAAATCGATAACGCACGCCGCGTCCATTACACATCGGACGTTGCCGGTAAGGCCGTTTCAATCATCTACGGGAGAGACTAATGCAAACCGCAAAAACTCCACCACGCGTCCTTGAGCTATACGATAAACCGATGTGGGACCTTC
>CAZYMT010000156.1:0-7322 GCA_964649035.1 uncultured Rhodobacterales bacterium | reverse complement strand
AGAGGAAGACCCGTCAACTTGACGATACCCTCGCTCATTATGCATGCCCTTCGTTACTTAGTGATGCCAAAATTAGATCGGGGGTTTCGCTTGTTAAACACCAGAAGGTCTTTCGTAGACCCTTCGTCATCAAAGGCAAATCCCTTCCCCAACAACGCATCTTTCGTTTTTTCAGTGTTAACTATCACGCGTTTTATTTCACTGAAATCCAGCATCTCAATATCTGTTGGTGTAACCGCCTCGTCTGAAATGCGCAGCACGGTCGGTTGGAAATCGTCGATCAGCGCCCTCAAGCCACTAGCGACCGGCCTGCCGTTTTTGACTTCGTGAATCGGGGCATCCGTGATTTTCAGGCGCGGCACCGATAGGGTGTTCTCGTCTGCAATCAATCGCCCAGCATCAACAAGCGCGGTTCGTGAATCCTGTGCCACGACGATAATATTGTTAAATAGCGTGCACGCCAGAATAGGGATAAAGCAAACGCCCGCTCCGATTTCCATAAATCGATCCCGATCATTGAGAAAGTTTCGCATTAACCGCGCATTCCGGCGATCAAATTTGCCCGCAGTGATTGCGCTAATCGCTGTTGCCGTGAAAATACGAGGGTTAATAGGTAGCTTCACCCCGTGGTTCTCGACGAAAGATATTGTGTTTTTAATCGGCTTCCCGCCCAATTCCTTTAGATAAAAGTCCCTGCTCGGCGCTTGCGCCATTCGATCCGAATTCTCGCGTTCAACAATGGCTTTTTCAATGCCGGACATCTTCGCCGCAATTAGTGCCGGATCCCTGACGGTTGGCGGCGTGGCCACCACATCCCCAATCTTAATTTTTCCGGCCTCCAGCAGGCCAGCCTTCATGGTTTCATATTCCTTGGTTTCTTTGATTTCAGCTAACCGCCCCTCAAATTTCTTCAGCGCAGCATGATGTAGATCACCAAGGACCGGATCATTCATTAGTTCGGTAAATATAATCGCGCGTTTTTCGCCATGCCGTGTCGCACAAGGATCTTCAACCTCGTTTCGATCCTGAAGCGCCCAATAGTCGGCATTGTACTTGTCTTTTTTCATGTTCACGTTTCCACGCAAACGCCGCATTGCATACGCATCAACAGACTTCACTGCATAATGGTTCATTTGCGCGCAACTATAGCCAACCGTACGCCGAATGGAGCGCCAACCACGGAACTTGAAATAGTCCTCCATCGGTTGCAACGAACCGTTAACCCATTTTATGGTGTCAGGAAAACCTGTCGTTAAATGTTTGTTCTTAATCTTGGGCCGATGAATTCCGAGATTCCAATAATCCGGATCAAATTTGAACAATGTCTTGACCCCCCAACCCTTGTTCCAACTTGGTGGGGCCGCATGCAAATACTGTTCAACAACGGGTTCGCGGCTCCAATCTTGAACAAAACCTGACCCGTAAATTCGCCAAGTAATGACGATCCCGTTTGCATCACCGGCATCCGAAATCAAATTGTCAATCGTACCGTCGCCGGATTTGATGCACAAAAACTCGTCCGCATCAAAAACCAGAACCCAGTCGCTATTTCGCACAATGGGATCTTGTTGCGCGTATTTTAGGGCGCTTGGCTGGGGCTTACGACCCTCTGGGATATCATTGCGGCGATGGTGCGCTAGCCCCATTTCCTCAAGCCGTATCAACATGTCGTCGGTACCGTCGCTGCAATCGTTGGTGTAGACAAGGATGTCGGTAAAGCCCAACGCCAGATGATGGGCGATCCACTCCAATAGGTAGGGTGCCTCGTCCTTCATCATCGAAATGGCGGTAACCGTTCCATGAGGGCTGACATGCTTTTTAAGCGCCATCACCCCAACGCAGCAGATGGATCAATGTCGAGCTGCGCGCACATCCGCGCCACATAGCTGCCCTCTAGCGGGACATGTTTGCGCCACCAAGGTTTTGTGCCGTTTGTGTACAGATGCACAGATAGCGTATTTTCGGTGAAATGCCCTTCGACACGACCGTAAGGATCAAAAAAAACATCGTTCAATTGGAAAGGCACGGGATACAGAACGTCGGTGGACATAGCCTTTTCAAAATCACCGGACTCACGCGCAAAATGTGTGAATGCTTGCGGACCAAAGGCCGTGCGTTCCGCCTTGTAGATTTTCGCAGCGTGCGGAAGATCATCCGATTGACGGTCCATTTTCCGGCGCTGGTTTTTATTCCACCATGGCGGATAATCCGGCAGATCATCGTAATAATCTAGCAACATATCCATCAATGTGCACTCTTTCGGCAAGCCAACAACTCCGCAATTCAGCGCGCCGCGCAGACCATGACCGCCAAAAATATAATCCTCGTCGGGAAACGGTTTATGGCAAAAAGCGTCACAATCAATCCAGATAGCCCCAATTTTCTGGATCATCTTGTAGCGGAAAACATTGGACAAAAACGATGCGCTGGTCTGTTCAACGATGCTCATATCGATATCCATGATCTCGGAGGCCGGGCGAACCTCGACACCTTCAGGAGCATTGGTCACATTGTCGGTGCAATATAAAACCGTTGGATGTCCGGCGATCACATGCGACTTCAAACACAGTTGATTAATATAATGCAGGCTCTCGCCTATCCAAAGCGATGCAACGGTGCGTTTGACTGTCATGATTAGGCTCCATTTCGGTTTAGGCTATGGTATCAGCTTCACTAACAATTGCACCAGCGTAAATCTATCGATCAATAGATTGGTACATCTGGGCCAACCGCCTTACGATTTTTCGTGGTAAAATTGTGCTATCACCTGCAATCAGGACTTGTTTGAAAAGCTGAAATTCGGCTTTGTTACGCATTAACGATTGAAATTTCTGCTTATGCCATGCGACCGCGTGTTCATGGGCCTCGGAAAGACCTGGAATTGCCTTTAACGTAGCCAAATGCGGGGCGGTATTGGCTGCCATTTTATTGATACTATTATTCAATTCGGTATTGAAATTACGGCCAGACCAGTAAGCGAGATCAATGTTTTTATGGCTGCGGTTGGGCAGGCCGCGCGCGCGTTTAACCATAAAATTCTCGGCGGATCGGACCGAATAATGGTTAAGTTCAACCAAATCGCGACCGGGATTTTTGGTATGTAATTCTTGACCAAAAAGCGTCAACTGTTTGGGATTAGTGCTTACATGCTCATGCATTTTTGCACCCGACCCATCTACCCAATTTGGCGTTTGGTCCTTTTTCTGTTTTGGCCGATGGATGCCCAACTGATTAAACGGCCCGCTAGGACGAAATAGCGTTTTAAAAAATACGTCAGTAAATGGATGATTTTCGGATGCAGGCATGGAGGTCGTGAAACTTTCGGTCGCCAGAATATCCTCAAAGAAAACCCGCTGGTTATTCCCGAAAAGCCGCCACGGCATCGCGATTGCATCTGTATCGGCGGGAACGGCGGCAATCAGATCATCAAGCGTATGGCCTTTGGTATGGATGTTTATCATCTCGTCGGCATCAAGCACCATCATCCAATCCGCCTTTTTCCTAAGCGGATGTTTCCATGCGGTTTTCAAGGCCTGCCATTGAATGCTCTGATCCCCGACAGCAGAAATCGGGATATGTGTAATCAATCCCTGATCTGCCAAAATATTCAGAATTTCATCAGTCCCATCTTCGCAATCATTAGAGAAAAACAGAAAATCCGTAACCCCCGCACCCAGATAGTGCGCCAGCCATTCCAACAGAAATGGACCTTCGTTACGAACCGGAACAACGCAGAGATATATCAAATTGTGCCTTTCCATTCGAACCTAATCTTCCAGTTCTGGGTGCTTTTTTAGAACTGCTGCACGCGCTTTACGGGCAAAAAGATAATCATTCTCTTTCAGCATGAAATCACAAGCGCGCACCAACAGCCGTGGATGGTTGCGGTTTTCCAGATTTTTAACCAATTCCCGCCGCCAAGAACGCAGCTGTTTTCGGGCGCGCATGTTTTTCCAAAACCGCGTGCCAAGTTCACCAGTTTCAGCAAATTCCTGCATCATCGCGGGTAACGCATCGCATTTAACAACCAGCCGAATCGCCTGATGCGAAGAATTACCACATGCCAACATTTGCACATTTGGGCCCCGCAATCGTTCTGCATGGGAATTATCCTCCGCATCGAGCGGATCGTAAAACAGGGCCACACGCCGTATATAGGGAATGGCGGCAGCAGCATCTAGAAAGGGCATTCCCTCCCAATTGCTTCTTTTAACCGCATAGGGAAAGCGTTTTTCAAAAGGGGCAATATTTTGGTTCATCGTGGATTGCGCACTGAATGCCAGCACCCACGAATTGGGCACCAAAGGCGCGAAATTCAGCGCCCCAAATGCCCCCATGGAAGCTCCCATGAAAATAATGCGGTCAAACTGTTCGAAAAATCCGTTTTCCTCAAGTGAGCGCAATTGGGCCGAGGATGTTGGTTGCCTAAACCAATCTTTGCGAAAAGATTGCACACCCAGCAGCGAATACGCCAAATCTTTGACCCGCTTATGCATCCATGGCAAACGCGGATAAGGCTCGTCGAGCGTCGCCAAATTGTCGAAGGTCACAAATAACGTCGGTGAGCGCCGCTCGAACCATAGGTTCCCATGTTCCCCTTCAAGCAAGAACTGATCTTGGTCGGCAATATCATCGAGCTTCACACTCGGTGGTAATATCACGGGGATTTCGGGATCATCGGACATATGGTATCTTAAAACACTTCGGCAAATCGTTCAGGTAACGCATAAACATCCTTACTACGCCCGCCACCAAATGTAAAAAACGGACTTTTTTCATCCTTACGACGCCATCCGGCATTCAGTTCTTCGCGAAGTTCTGGGAAATCTACGGTTTCGGCAACGGGTTCTTTGACACTAAGCTGAAGGTACGTTTTCCAAGCATTGTCCCAACCAGTGACCTTACGTTTGCTATCTTCAAGCTTGCCACTTTGTTGGTCGCGCTGTGAACGGCGCAGTGACAACCGTTCCTCGGTCATTTTGTAATCGATAAACCGTAGGTGAAAAAGATATAGATCTGGATCCAGAAATTTCCGGCTCTCGTTTGCGAAATGACCGCCGGGTGCCATGACAATCTTGTTTCTGGTGATGCAGGGTTTGTTATAATTGGCGTTCAATCGGAAAATTCGCCGCGCCTCAAGGATATTTCGATCATCGGTCAGCTCCAACGGTTCTAGTGCCGGATTATGAACCATTTCAATCGCCAAGGGAGAAATTACGCGGGGGCGTTTATCGCCAAAACGGCTAAGATATTCGACAAGATTATCGGAAACTGCTGGATCGACAGCAACAATTTCATCGACATCTCCGGTCAGGACCCAGTTATAATACCGTGTGAAACCTGACGTAAACATCGACATCATCTGCCAACGACGCTGATTGAAACAATAGCGCGTCGGGTCTTGTGGTAGATAGATAATGTTACAACCTTCGGCGATCTTCTTATGTTCCGGATCGCCGCCATGGCTTAAAATATATAAATGCTGCCGGCCCAGATGTTTTCCGTAATAATCCACCCACCGTTTTAAGAAAAAGTGGTCACCACCAACCATCGTGACGGCTGCCATCGCTGCTTTTGTTTGATCCATAGCTCAATATCCTTAACCAGCGATTTCTTTTCTGCGCTAGTGAATTCCATTTTTAATGATAGGTGGTTAATGTATCCTTCGCAACTGAGAAGAACTAAACGATAATTGCTTGAATGAAGTGAGTGGAAAATATGTCCGACCAGAAAGAAAACAAAAAACACCTTTCGGCGGGCACCGTTATTCGTGCGGAAAACGGGGATATAATACGATATGACTCGACCGGTTTGGTTATGGTTCTGTCTGATCGGGTTATCGCGGATATCCAGCGACGCTGGCCCGAAACAACAGCCGACGAACCGAACGTGCCTGAATGGATCGATGCCGAGGTTTTGGGAAATGTTGATGCTTGGGATGTTCGGCGTAACGGCGAATGGTATATTTTCAATGCCAATTTGGAAGGGGCGCAAGGCATACGTCAATTCCGCAAACTTGTTGAACCAGATAATATCGAAAGCGACACCTGTATTATTGCCGATACAGCTGGGGCGGTGCGCGGGATACTTAGTATTGGTGGGGCCCGTCGGGCGACCGGATTTAAGGAACCCATAAATTTCCCGTGGCACATAGTCGCCCCTGCCGACGAGATCGGCGCGGTCGGGCATGCAGGTGTTGATACTGCGCAGATTACTAGCGCCCTACAAATATTGCCGGAAATGACTCGGGACGCGGCACTTGCAGATATATTCCTTACGCAACAACATCAAACGCATCAAGCGCTGCCACTTTACGTAACTCGGACGGAAACGGACACCTCCGCCTCTATCACGGCACTGGCTGGGGGGGCTGCATATGGCAACCTTCTTACCGCAGCTAAATCTTTGCGGGCTGCGGCGAAAAGATTAGACAAACGCGCGGTGCTATTGGCAATTGGCCTCGAATTCACGCTGGAAGATATAGAAAGCGATGCGCAAACTTATCGAAACGGGGTATTGGACCTGCTTGCTAATCTGACACGCGATATGGCCGCTTTGGGATATCGCCGCCCACCGTTCTTATCCGTGTTTGATTGCGGCACCCAAACCATCAACGATCATCCGGTTTTACGCGCGCAATGGGATTTGGCATGGCAGGGCAACGAGTACGGGCTGTGTTATACCGCGCCAGGATACATGTTTCGACAAGATCGATATGGCCGCCCAGACATGAACGCTGTCTGGCAAATGGCCGAAATGGACGCTTGTGCGCTAGAGGTTCTGGTTGATGATGACGCGGAATGGCTATGCCCGATATTTTTACTGGCTGAACGTGAGCCAGATAGAAAAGTGATCCGGGTAAAAGCCAGAACAATGGGGAAATTGGTTATCGATACCGACGACCCCTTCGGGTCGGGAAAAACGTTGGGTTTCTCGCTTGCGGGCGCGACAAACGCGGCAGAAATAATCAATGCAACCCTTGCCGAAGATGATCCCGAGGACATTTTGCTGACCTGTAACATCGCCCCCGAAGGCGATGATATAACCCTTCTTTATGCTTTTGGAAATTCACCTAAACGGGGCAAGATGGATTACCCGGCAGCGTGCGGTAGTATTCGTGATGAATGGTCTTTTGACAGCAAAACCGGACAAACCTTACATCGTTGGGCCTTGCCTGCCGCCCTGCCCGTTCATTAAGGATATACGTATGTTGCTTTTGGAAACACCTGTCCCCGATGCCGTACTGATCGAGCACGCCAAGCACAGCCTTGAAGATCAAATGCGGCAACAAGCAGCGCACTGGTTGCACGTCACGCCAGATA
>CAZYMT010000155.1:0-7354 GCA_964649035.1 uncultured Rhodobacterales bacterium | reverse complement strand
GTGCCAGCCGGGATATTTGAAACCGTGACACTAAATTGAAGCGTTGCCGTCAGCCCGGCATCGTCAGTCGCCGTGAACTCCACTTGTGTTGTACCAACTGAGAAATTGCTGCCCGAAGGCAACCCTTCGGTCTGCGCGACGGAGACAGTTCCAGTATTATCTGAAGCGGTTGGCGTTGGAAACGTTACAACTGCAGAAGTTTGATCAAAATCAACCTCAACGACGATATTCGATTGGGTAGACGTGAAAGCCGGCGCCTCATCATCCGCGACCGTCACATCAAAACTGGCGGTCCCAATATTCCCAGCAGCATCGGTTGCGGTATATGTTACAGTAGTTGTTCCGATAGGGAACGCAGCGCCAGACGCCAGACCAGCGGTCCGGGTTGGCCCCGAGGTCACGGCAACATTGTCACTTGCGCTTACTGAATAAGGTACAGCAGCCGTTGCCAAGCCAGCATCGGTACTGACGGCGATATCAGCAGGAACAGTGACGACAGGATTTTCATTGTCGGAAACCGTCACATCAAAACTGGCAGTTCCAATATTCCCAGCAGCATCGGCCGCGGTGTATGTTACTGTGGTTGTTCCAATAGGGAAAGCAGCGCCAGACGCCAGACCAGCGGTCCGGGTCGGCCCACTGGTCACCGCAACATTGTCACTTGCGCCTATGGAATAAGGTACAGCCGCCGTTGCCAAGCCAGCATCAGTATTAACCGAGATATCCGCAGGAACAGTAACCACCGGGGGTATCGTGTCAGCCATAGCAGAAATCGCAAAGCTTTGATTGACTTGTGGGGCGGGATTGAAACTGCCGTTCCCGGCTTGGTTAGCGTTGATTGTACAGGTCCCCGCGGTCAGAACCGTGGCGGTCGCCCCCGAAACGCTACATACAGCGCCAGTTGCGGAACTAAAGGAAACGGTAAGACTCGAGGTCGCCGTAGCAACGAGGTTAACCGGTTGGTTCAGCGTTGCGATGGCAATATCAGCAGGATCAGTGAAATTGATTGTCTGATCTTGCGCTGGGGGCACGAAGTTCGCCCGTACTACGGCTTGCGGTGCGTAACCGTTGCCATTGTTTGTGGCACTTCCCACTTCCTGCACGAATGACCCGGTACTAATATTGGACGCTTGCACTGTGTAAGTACCGCTGCAAGAGATATTTACACCTGTCGTCGTAGAACTGGTTGGTGAGCAAGTATATGTGACTCCAATTCCGGACGCAACGGACGGGTTGTCGACGAGCTCATTTCCAGAGTTCATATTGACGGTAAACGTCAGAACCTGTCCGGCCGCAGTATACGTTGTTGGGCTTACGGTTGTACTGGTGACTGACTGAGCTGACGCAATACCAGCTGAAACGAGTGTCAGAAAAGAAATTGCTAACGCCTGTAGCCCGCGCTTAACAGCTAAGCGATTTTGGCGTGCATCCATATGCTGGACTGCAGGAACCAATTCTGGTCCCCAATTTTTAAAACTCAACCCGATATCCATCATACCATTTCCACAAATAAACTAGACCAATTAGCCCTGAGACCAGATCAATATTTTCCGCCGCACCGTTCGCCAAAAACTATCATTATGTATTAACAATTTGTTAAAACGCTAAATTCGACAGGTGCGTTTGTCAACAGAGTATTGGAACTGCCTGTGTGCCAAAACAAACGTAGATCACTTAGAATATCGGCGGCTTTAGCGTTTCTCAAATGGGCCGTTGTTTTTTATGAGCACCCTGAACCGCACGGCACTCATATTGATAGAGTATTTCGAGGCCTATGTCCGCCAGACCAATCAAGTGTTTAGCTTGGAGGTTGCTTACCGAATTGATCCGGTAGTGATACTCTTTTCGGTCGCGTTTCGAACTTTTTTGTAAAACCCAATGTATGGTCTCAGACTTGCAAATGTCACCAAGCCGACCTTTCTAGCAGAAAATGAAACTTCCGGCTCTTTATGTCGGCAGTGACGGCCGACCTTGAAGAAGTCGATTTATGCTTCCGCAGACAAATGGCTTAATAGGCAGCTAGCAGCCCTAGATAGTACTGATTTTACGGGATATCCCGACATAGTGGATCAGGTGTCCAGATCGATTATCGCAATTGCCAAGAATGATCAAACGCGGATCGAAAACGGCATCGAAAAAGCCTACGAATCAATACGTGTTTCTTGATGATATATAACCACACACACAAATCCGCCGCGGAAAACCAATTTAATCGTAAATAAGCTCGCCCGCCACAATCGGAACCACGTCAAGATTATCTCGATTCCAAGAAACACCATCGGCAAACGTTATCGTCTCAATGCCGTAATCGTCATTGGAAACCAGTTCATCAAGCAACGTAATCTGGTCACCATTCGCGAGTGTGATCACCACCTCATTTGAATCACTCAGCAAGCACTGGACAGCAACATCTGTCGAGTTCACATCATTGAAAATCAACACATCCTCACAGTTGTTATTATCCCAATCCGAAATCGAGTATGATCCAACACCAGACGTGTGGAAATACGTTTCCGCATAATCCGTTCCAAGAATGGAACCGCTGGCTTTTTTGGTCAGCGATGGACTTGGCGCAGATACTGCCGTTCGTTATTGCATCATTCAATACAGTAAGCACATTTGCGATATCACCAGCGATAAGGCCATCTTCAAGCGTGTAAACATCGTTAAGATCGGTCAAGCCCGAGTGCCAAAGGCTTGCAAAAATCTGTAATATATTCTGCAAGTGTAGTGTTCGCTAGAATTGCATCGGAATTTGCAACTTGCGCGATAAAGCGTCCAGCAAGTTGATCTATCAGGCATTAAACTGGAGCTCTATGGCAGGACCAGAATATGTCGCGGGATCACTACTCTTCTCCGGTGAAATAAGCTCGGTACCGTATACGGCTTCAAGGAATTCCAATTTTTGCGCGTAGACATATATTCCGCGACTTGCTGGATCAACATCGCCGACACCAGCCCAATCCAAAACAAACGCCTCAAGATCTGCCCTGAAGGTTCCGACGGCGCCATCATGCAGTAAATCAACAAGGTCCAATGATTGATCCGCCAAATCACTGTCTAAGGATAACGCAACCCAAAGCGGACATCTGCTGCACATTCGGTCGCAGCGTTGCAGCTTTCGCATTGCAGCCATTCCTGACTTACGCGGCATTTTTGGGCCATTGCTGGGCCGGTCTGTTGAATAGACTTGAATTTGGAGCCGCAAAGATAATGCTGACTTTTCTCAAAGTTACAACAGGTTCGCCATCCTCTATCAATTGCTGGCATGTCCTTTGATCAAGAATTTCTGCTAATAAAAAATTAGAGCCAAAGTTATGCAAAATCTGAGAAGTATGTAATTGTATTGTCTAAGGTTCGACGTATAAATAAATCACTTTTATACCCTATAGCGTCGATATCCAATCCGTTACGTCTTGGACAAATATGCTGGTATGTTGACAAGGAATAAAATGTGCTGCGTTTGAATATTCTCGGTAGGTAGAGTGCTCCAAAACGCTTGCTATTTTTTGACCAATTTCGGAGGGCAGCAATCGATCGCGGCCGCCAGTAACAATAAAAGCCGGACAGGTTACTTTTTCTAATTCTTGACTAATATCGGCGTACAGCATTCCTTCAATCTGACGCGCATAAGCTTCGGTGTTCTGTGTCGAAAAGCATTTGGAGAAAACTGAATATGCGGCGTCCTTCTTTTGGCCTTCAAATGTGGCGTCAATTACCGTAGAACTAATCGCTTTCATCCCATCCTTGCGCACCGCCGCTACGCGAGATGCCAAGGCCTCTCTCGCTGATGGGGTTGTTTTGAGGCCGGGGTTAGTTAACACCAATCCAGCGGTTTTGGCGGGTATCAGAGCGGCGAGTGCTACCGCCGCCATCGCTCCAACTGCGCACCCAATTGGAATGATTTGTTCTAGCGTAGTATCCTCAACGAGTTCCGCCAGCTGGCTGGCGACAAACTGCGGAGATAAAATGCCGCCTGGATCAGGTGATGCACCTGCTGCGGGCAGGTGATGCACCTGCTGCGGGAAGGTCCATGGCTAAGCAGTCGAACTGATTTTCCCAAATATTTCGACATTGATCCCAAAACCGAATATCGGCACCCATCGGATGAATAAGCAACAATGTCGGGCCGTTATTCGGGCCGCCGCGTTCGAAATTCAGTTGGTTCATTCTGCGCCGCAAGAGGATTTTGGGGCAATGAGTGGACCACCAGCCTGCGCGGAATAATCCTGAACAGCCTGCAACGCCGCAATATGATTTGCCCTGATAATGGCGCCAGCCAGAACAGAATCGTGCGATTTATATGCTTTAACAAGCTGAATGTGATCTTCGAGAGATTTCTGCATTCGACCAGGCTGAGATAATGACAGACGTCGTATTGGCAGTGTTCTTAACAGCAATGAATCGTGGATACGTTTAGCCGTTTTATTGCGTGAAATAAGCGTGTCCTTGTCATGGAATTCGACGCTAAGCCAACTGAAGGCGGCTATGTCATTCTTTTCTACTGCCTGTCCCATGCGAACAACAATTGAATCAAGCAAGGCAATATCTTCGGGCTCGGCCAGACTTGCCACCTCGGTTGCGATTAATTCGAAAATGACGGTGCGGGTGACATAAAGCTCGCGAACTTCTTGAATGGAATGTTCGTGCGCGCGCGGCCGTCTTCGCGGTGGAATTTCAACGAGGCCTTCACGCTCCAGCAAGATCAGTGCTTCGCGCACAGGTGTTCGGCTGGTCTTATAACGGCGTGCAAGTTCAACGGTGTTGAGGTCGTGGCCTGGCGGCAGTACTGCCTCGACTATTTCGGCACCAATTTCCGAGGCTATCTGCGCGACGAGGGATGGTCGGTCATGCTCGCCAGCGACGATTTTGCGGATCACGCGTTGCGCTTGCGCGAGCGACTCTGATTGTGACATTAATCCATCATGACCATCTAGATAGGCGATCAATTCCTGACCAGCGGACCTTGGTCGATCTTCATTTTGCTCCACATGTTCAGCATTTTCAAATTTAGTTTGGGCCATTTTGCACCCTTTCACCCGATCTCTGCGGGTTATCAATTTCCATTAAGTATACACGGTTTGCGGTTGAAAAAAATAGTGAATGGCGTTCTTGCGGGTCGCATTGTTTCGCAAGGCGCTTAAACGTATTCCACAGTATAGTATAGGGCATACTACCCTTATCGACGGGAAAGTTACTTTCAAACATACAGCGCTCGGCCCCGAATTGTTCGATACAGGTTTCGATATATGGCTGCCAAGTCCGGGCTAGAAATTCTGAGGTTGGTGGTTTCTGCATCGTGGCAAAACCAAACCCAGCCATCCGCATACCAAGGCCACCCAATTTCATGGTCACATTAGGGCAAGCCGCTAACCTGCACATCCAGTGTTTCCAATCAGAAAAAACCTCGTCTCTGCGCCCGACATATGGCCCAATACCAAGTGGCCCACCTGTATGGTTCATCACAATATTCAACTCGGGCATTGCATGCGCCAAATCAACAAGGTCCCCTAATTGCGTATGATACATCCACGTATCAAAAACCAGATTTCGATCTGCGAGTTCAGCCAGACCTTGTCTAAATACTGGATCGTAAAGCAATCCCGCCGGCGTGAACCGGGTGGAGCCGTGCGCCGAAGGATCAGCGTGCCAAGGCGTCGAATGCCGAATGCCTCGGAACCGTCCCGCACCAGCAGAGATATGAGCATCCAGCACTGATCCAACTGCTGCGCCCAGCGTCAAATCTGCCCGCGCAACAATAGCTGTCGCAATCTTCGCTTCGCCGCGCTCAACTGCCATGACCGCTTGATCTGCAGCCATTTCTGTTTCGCCAACGGGCCGCAATTCTATAGGTCCGTTTTCATATTGTGCGGTTTCACCTTCGACAAAAACTGACGCCACGATGTTGTGCCCGCCAGCAATGTCCCCAAGCATTTCGTCAACGAAATAGCGGTCCCCTGGCGTTCCCCAAAGATGATGATGTGCATCGATGATTGGCAATTCGGGATCGAGGGCCTCCTCATAGGTTAATGCCAGCCAATCAGGTCGAACGCTGGGGTGTGGATTTGAAGATGTTGCCATATCCATCTCCTACGGTATCAACACGGATGCGCCATGGGTCTTGCGACCCTCAAGGGCACGATGTGCTTCCGCGGCGTTGGATAATTGAAACTCCTGATTAATTGGCACGTCAACTGCGCCACGCAAGACCACATCGAATAGATCGCGAGATCGTTCCAGCAGCTCGTGTCTTGAGCGGACAAAGAACGCGAAAGCCGCTGAAGTTATTGTGAGAGACCCCATTTGGTTTAGCATGAACAGATCAAACGGCGGAACTTTGCCTGATGCTGTTCCAAAAGCAACCATTGTGCCGCGAACCCGCAGGCTGGCAAGTGAGTCTTGGAAGGTGGCCTTGCCAACACCATCAAATACGACAGGCACCCCTTCTTCACCCGCTGTCAGGGCCCGCACGCGTTCAGGAATGTTGTCTTGACCGGATAGAAGCACATGCATGCACCCATTCGCGCGGGCCGCTTTCGCCTTTTCCTCGGTGCTAACGACACCAATCACGCGCGCGCCCAGATGTGCAGCCCATTGTGTCAGGATCGACCCAACGCCACCGGCAGCGGCCTGAACAAGGATCGTGTCACCTGCGCCAACGGGGTAAACGCTCTTTAGCAGGTATTGAGCGGTTAGCCCTTTAACGAACATCGAAGCGGCGACTTTATCGTCAATTTCATCCGGTAAAATAACCAGTCGAGAGGCATCAAACAACCGGGCTTCGGCATATGCTCCGGGTGGGAAGGCTGGCCCGCCGGCAGCGTATACCACACGATCCCCCGGTTTCACGTCCGTGACCCCAAGACCCACGGCCTCGACGACACCTGCCGCTTCGCCGCCCAGAACATGAGGGAGCGACGGCAGCGGATAGCGACCTTCGCGGTTATGTATATCGGCGAAATTCAGACCGATTGCCGTGTGGCGAACGTAAGCCTGTCCCGGTTCTGGATTACCGATTTCGATGTCTTCGTATACAAGTTTTTCTGGCCCACCATATTCATGAACCCTAATTGCTTTTACCATTGTCATCCTTCCAGATCGAAACGTGGCAATGCAACGCCGTCGTCCATAGTTACTACGTTTAGTCGAACTCGCTGACCGATGATATTGCTTCCATCCGGGTCTTTGGTGAGGTTCGAAATAATAATAGGACCTTCATCCAGTTTGATAGCCACAACATTATAGGGTGCCGGATATTCAGGCAGGTATTCTTTCTGGAATATCACCCAGCTCATAACCTCGCCACCACCAGAAACCGGTTTCCATGTGGAGTCCGGCGATAAGCAATCTGGAC
>CAZYMT010000154.1:0-7356 GCA_964649035.1 uncultured Rhodobacterales bacterium | reverse complement strand
TGTAGCTTTTGGCCGACCTCTGACAGGTTCGGCTCGACATAGCCCATGCCGATGCTTTTGCCGAAATGGACGGAGTAGCCGCCCGAGGTTAGGCGGCCGATTTTTTTGTCGTTTAGGAACAGGGCCTCGCGGCCCCATGGGTCGGCGTCGGCGGGGCCGTCGATTAGGAGGGTGACGCAGGTTGTGCGGGGGGTGGTGGCCTCCATCATGTCTTTACCGTGGAAGGTTTTGGAGGTGTCGATGAAGCGGTGCAGGCCGCCCTCGACGGGTGTGGCGTCGCGGCCTAGTTCGGTGCCGAATGCGCGGTAGGATTTTTCTTGGCGGAGCCAGTTTTGCGCGCGGGTGCCGACGAGTTTCAGGTTGAATTCTTCGCCCGCTTTCAGGAGCAGGTCGAAGAGGTAGTTTTGCATCTCGATTGGGTGGTGGAGTTCCCAGCCAAGTTCGCCGGTATAGGCGACGCGGATGGCGTGGACGGGGCACATGCCGAGTTCGATCTGTTTGGAGGAGAGCCATGGGAAGCGTTTGTTGGAAAGCGCGGTTTCGGGGTTGGCGTCGCTGATGATTTTGGCGAGGAGCGCGCGGGAGTTGGGGCCAGCCAGCGCGAAGACGCCGTATTGGGTTGTGACGTTCTGGATTTCGATATGGCCGAATTCGGCGGTTTTATCGGCGGCGGCTTTGCGTAGGTAGTCGGCGTCGTAGTCGGTTAGGGCACCGGCGGAGACGAGGTAGTATTGGTTTTCGGACTGGCGCACGATTGTGTATTCGGTGCGCGTGGTGCCGGTTTCGGTGAGCGCGTAGGTAAGGTTGATACGGCCGATTTTCGGGAGTTTATTGGTGGTGAACCAGTCGAGGAATGCGGTTGCGCCGTCGCCTTTGACGATATGTTTGGTGAAGGCGGTGGCGTCGACAAGGCCGACATTTTCACGGATGGCTTTGGCTTCGGCTACGGCGTATTGCCACCAGTCGCCGCGGCGGAACGAGCGGGAGTCGTGGTCGTTGAAGCCCATGGGCGCGAAGTAGTTCGGTCGTTCCCAGCCATTGACGACGCCGAATTGTGCGCCGTGGGATTTCATACGGTCATAGCAGGGTGCGGTTCTGAGTGGTCGTGCGGCGGGGCGTTCTTCGTCGGGGTGGTGGAGGGTGTAGACGTGGTCGTAGCATTCCTCATTCTTGAGGGCGGCGTATTCGGTGGTGATCCAGTCGCCGTAGCGTTTTGGGTCGAGCGATGCCATGTCAATTTCGGCCTCGCCTGCCGTCATCATTTGCGCGAGGTAGTAGCCGGTTCCGCCTGCTGCGGTGATGCCGAAGGAGAAGCCCTCGGCGAGCCACATGTTTTTCAGGCCGGGGGCTGGGCCGACGAGTGGGTTGCCGTCGGGGGTGTAGCAGATCGGGCCGTTGAAATCGTCCTTTAGGCCGGAGTTTTCGGAGGACGGGATGCGGTGGAGCATGGACATGTATTCTTCTTCGATCCGTTCAAGGTCGAGCGGGAATAGGTCAGCGCGGAAGCTGTCAGGGACGCCGTATTTGAACCGTGCGGGCGCGCCGCGTTCGTAGGGGCCTAGGATCCAGCCGCCGCGTTCCTCGCGGACATACCATTTGGCGTCGGCGTCGCGCAGCACGGGGTGTTCGGGGTTGGTTTTGCGGTATTCGGTAAGGGCGGGGTCTTCGTCGGTGACGATGAATTGGTGCTCGACCGGGATGGCGGGGATTTTTAGGCCGAGCATTTTCGCGGTGCGTTGGGCGTGGTTTCCGGTGGCGGTTACGACATGTTCGGCGCGGATTTCGAAGGTTTCTTCTGACGCGACCAGATTGCCGCCTTTTTCGATCATTTTATGGCCGGAAACGATCCATTCATCGCCAGTCCATTGGTAGCTGTCTACCTGTAGTTTGCGCACAATCTCGACGCCGCGTTGGCGGGCACCTTTGGCCATGGCTTGGGTGACGTCGGCAGGGTTGATGTAGCCGTCGGTGGGGTGGAATAATGCGCCTTTCAGGTCGTCGGTGCGCACCAGCGGCCAGCGGGATTTGATCTGGGCGGGGGTCATCCATTCATAGGGAATGCCGACGGCATCGGCGGTGGCGCCGTAGAGCATGTATTCGTCCATACGGTCTTGGGTTTGGGCCATGCGCAGGTTACCGACGACAGAAAATCCGGCGTTTAGGCCGGTTTCTGCCTCCAAGGATTTGTAGAATTTGACGGAGTAGTCGTGGATATGGCTGGTCGCGTAGCCCATGTTGAACAGCGGCAGAAGGCCAGCGGCGTGCCATGTGGAGCCGGAGGTTAGTTCGTCCCGTTCAAGCAACATCACGTCGTCCCATCCGGCCTTGGCAAGGTGGTAGGCGATGGAGGCCCCGACGACTCCGCCGCCAACGATCACTGCGCGTGCATGGGTTTTCATGAATTCACTCCCTGTTTTGGGGTAGCATGCCGGAATATTTTGGAGGGGCCAAGTGGTGGGCGACTTTTGGTGGAGGGATTGCGACGTTTGGGGAGAGGTACTTTGTGTATCGCATAACCACTACCGTGTTTTTTTACTCCAGTAAGGTTTTGAATGGTACACTTCTAGTTTCATATTAAATTTATTTGAAGGGATATATTATGTATGGCGGATACTTGGACACACTTCAAAGTCGGTTTCTTTCAGAACTTGAAGGTATTTCGGTTGGGTACAATTTCGATTATGGCCCTGAATTTGAGATTGCATTGTGCGAAACATTAGGTAGAGCTCTTCCAAAAAAATATGGTGTCGCAAGAGGATATGCGGTGAACCGTGCTGGCAAATTTAAGGGTGATGATATTCTTATATACTCCCCGCAAAACTTTCCAACACTTGGTATTCGCGCTGAGCAACAATTCCTTCGAAAAGACAAGGTGCCGATAGAGGCCATTTACGCATACATTGAAGCTAAACATACGATTTATTTGATTAATGACGAAAAAAATGGGCAAAGCATTTTTAAAGCTATGCAACAAGTTGGAGATGTTAAAGAACTGGTTGGCGAAAGACCTCAGCGAGAATGGTCGCAGATTTCAGATACAGTAAACCTAGGATCAAATCTCCAAATTGATCTCCCAGAGCATTTTCCAGCGTACAGAAATCCCCCTTTCGGGGTTGTGATGGCGAGGCGAGTAAAATTGAATGCGAAGGGAGATTATCTGACTGACGACGAGATTTATGATGTATTGCTCAACTCAGATTTTAAGGCTTTCGCAAATAGACCGGATTTGATGATATTAGGCGAAGGGATCGTTGTGATCCCGGTCGAATCCACTACGGATGATAAACCTAAATATAGCTCACCTTTCGCCCAACCAGGCCATTCGAATTTCGCAATAGTTAGGTGTAAAAAGAAAGCCTTTGGTGCTGGATTTGCGATTATTATGGGAGCATTAGATACTATGACATTATCGTCATTGCCGTGGCGTGATATTTTTAAATCGAGTTCGGAGATGATAGACTAAGTGCTCAACGGTGAAGTTGGCTAACAATAGGAGCACAAACAGAACATTGCCTTCCGATTGTTGGTATACTTAGTATTTAGAGCGTGCATATGGCTAACTGCTCCTCTGCGATTCTGTCCATCAAGCCCTCCATATCCCCGACCAGCGGTCCCGTAGCTTCGGCGCGGGCTTTGAAATTGGTTATGGATTGGGAGAGGGTTTCGGTTAGGTCCTCGGAACAGGTGAAATTGCCGACTACCGCTTTGGCTTTGGAATTATCCGCAGCAAGCGACGGCATCAGGTTTTTCTGAGGAGCCACAGCATCCTGAACTTGTCGGGGCATCCCTTTCAGTAAAATTCAGGTTGGGTTTGCAGCTCGCGCGGTCCTCGGTCAGGGTTAGTTGAATCTTGTCTTGGTGGACGGTGATTTCTGCGGCTTGATAGCGGTGGAGGCCGATATTTTTTGGGCTATACTCAAAAGATAGGGGGCCGTTGGACAAGCCTTGGATTGCGGCGATTGAGCGTTCGGCGATGGTGACAAATTTTCCGACTTTCATGTGGCTGCGGCCTGTTCCGTCGAGCAGTTGCAGATTGGTTTCAGTCCAGTTGGACAGGTTGCCGCCGCAGTCGATGCTGTTGATTTGGCTGCGTTTCAGTTCGGTTACGTGGTAGCCACCGCCGATTTCACCTGCGTCTGTTGCAAACACCAGTGGCAGGTCGGGGTCTAGGGTTTTTAGGTCGGTGATCAGGTCAGACAGGGTGGTCATGGGTTTTCCTTTGCGAATCTACATTTCAACTGTTATTGAAATATACAGAGGTAACACAACAATTCAAGAGTTATTGAAATGATAGAAGCAAAAATTATCGCCGCCCTTGCTGCATTGGCCCAAGAAACCCGTTTGCGCATATTGCGGTTCCTTGTGACAAAAGGGGAATCCGGGGCGTCGGCCGGCGAGATTGGCGAGGCTGTTGGGGCCGCGGCCTCGCGCGCGTCGTTTCACCTTGCGACCCTGACAGAGGCTGGGTTGATCCGTAGCGAGCGGCAATCGCGCAGTATTATTTATCGTGTGAATTTCGAGGCGATGGGCGCGTTGACGGGGTATCTGGTGCATGAATGCTGCAAGGACCATGAGGATGTCGTGAAATGTTGTTAACGGGCCTCGTTTCGGCGCAAAATCCTTAACCCGCGCGACCAATTCTTTTTGTAGCGCCCGCCACCCCCAACGCCACCAAAGCCACGGCGATCCAATTGACGCCGATAGATGTTGCTGCTCCGATTCCGTTCATCGCGATCATTATCAATCCGGCACATGTCAAAAGAGCGCTTAAAGTGGCCTGAACTTGACCGGGTTGTCCGCTGTTAGCGGTTCGGCTACCGGCCTCAAAGCGTAGAAAAATCAACACCAGTGGGATTAGCATGGCAATATAAATCGCCACCCAAAGTGGGCGCATTAACCACCATTCCCCGATGCCTGGTGCCAACCGAAGACCAACACCGCCAAGCAGGCCGAACGTTATGCCAACTACGATAACCATTGCCGTCAGGTGCCATAGGTAAATTGACATGATCATCTGGTTTAGTAAAATAACCCACGCCCAAGGCCGCACGTTCTGTAACCATTTTGAAATAGGGCCGGTCAGAAGGATAATCACTCCAATTTGCACAGATCCCACAGCCAGCATTGCAGTGGTTGGGGGGCGCGTGTTGGAAACCGCTTCACCTGGAACACTAACCATCGAAACGGGAAAACCCAGTTGCACGATCAGCACATACAGCCACACTAGCCCAAGCAGAACGAACCCAATCGCCCAGCTATTAGCCCTTTGCGTGCCGCGCCACCAATAGCCAAGCTGATGGACTGCCAGCCAGACGAACCCGTAATTGGCCCATCTCAGCCATCCTTGGTCATACCCAAATGCAATTGTATCCACGGCGATCGCAGCCAAGGCTAAAATAGCAACCGAAGCTATGCCAATCTTGTTCCAGACCGCCACAGTGATCGGGACGAGCAGCGTTACGATGATGTAAACTGCCAAAAACCAAACGGGTACAAGGGCGGCTTGTGATGTAGCTTTGATCAACGCGGCATCAACACCCATGCGCGTGGCGACAAAGGCCGCGATCGCCCAGAGCAACACCAACGGCACAGCGGGTTTTAATAGCCGGCCCAACCGTGTTGAGGCCCATATCCGCTTCTTCGCAGGATCCCTCAGTGCAGAATTCCACGACAGGCTGTTCGAAAACCCACCAACAAAGAAAAACACGGGCATTACCTGAAACACCCACGTGGCGTATTGGGTCCAGCGCTGCTCGGCCAATAGAATGGTTAGGGTTAATTCTTCGTTCCGTATAATCGGTGCGACCAGCAACCAGTGCCCCATGATCACAAAGGTGATGGCCAGAGCGCGGTAAAAATCTACAGCGCGATTGCGTTTTTCCGGTGTGTTTTCCGCCGCCCAGCGCGCTTGCGCCATCATGCCTTTTGGCATCTCATTTTCCGTACCGGTGTTAGTCATGCTGCCCGCGCGCCCCAAGTGTAGTTTCTGGTTTTCATGCAGCCTAGCGTCTTGGGGCGATTGTGTCGAGCGCGCGGGTAATGATATCGCCTTAGCTTGGGTCGTAAAGAACTTTTGACAATTTGAACTGTAGACAAACTTGTACCTACATCTAATGTGACCAAAACGCTTAACTTGGACGGCTTGATGCAGGTTTATAACACGAAAACTGCTTTGCGGGCGGCACATGCCGAATGGCGCAAGGCTGAGGACAGCGTCGGTTTGGTGCCGACTATGGGGTTTTTGCATGCGGGGCATATGGCGTTGGTGGCGGCTGCTCGGGCGGCCAATGATCGGGTGATTGTTACGATATTTGTTAATCCTACGCAGTTTGCTGCGGGCGAGGATTTGTCGTCTTATCCGCGCGATATGGACCGTGATTTGGCGATGCTGCGGGCGGCTGGGGTTGATGCGGTCTTTGCGCCCTCGGTCGATGAAATGTATGCGGGAGTTAGTGAGACGATTGTTGAAACCACCAAGCTGTCGCGGATTTTGATGGGGCGTTTGCGGCCCGGGCATTATCGCGGGGTGGCGACGGTGGTGACCAAGCTGTTCAATATTTGCCAACCGGATCACGCGTATTTCGGCGAGAAGGATTATCAGCAGCTTTGTGTGATCCGCCGCATGGTCCGTGATCTGGATATGCCGTTGGAAATCGTCGGGGTGCCGATTGTGCGGGAGAGCGATGGGTTGGCGATGTCCTCGCGTAATGTGCGATTGACGGCCGCGGATCGGGCGGCGGCGGTTGTGTTGAACCGTGCGCTGGATAGTGCTGACGGTGATACTGCGGCGAAGATGCGCAGAAATATTCGGGCGGTCTTGGACACGGAACCGCGTGGTAAAGTCGAGAGTGTGGATATTCGGGATGCCGAAACTCTGACCGCTGTTCGCGGGAAAATCACACGGCCTGTGGTGGCGCTACTGGCGGTCCGCTTTGGCAATGTGCTATTGATTGATCAACGCGTTCTAAGTGGAGAGAAAATATGAGCACCCAGAAACCTATCCGTCGCAATACCGTCCCGAAAATTCGTAATATGAAGGGGGAGACGCCGATTGTATCGCTGACCTCGTATCACGCGCATACGGCGGCGATTGTCGACAAATATGCGGATTTCATTCTGGTGGGCGACAGTCTGGGCATGGTGATGCACGGAATGGATACGACTGTTGGTGTGCCGCTGGATTTGATGATTATGCACGGTAAAGCGGTGGTCCGCGGGACGCAAAAGGCGCTGATCGTGGTCGATATGCCGTTTGGCACCTACGAGGAAAGTCCGAATATTGCGTTTCGCAATGCCGCCAAGATTATGAAAAAAACCGGCTGTGGTGCGGTTAAGCTGGAAGGCGGGGCACGGATG
>CAZYMT010000153.1:0-7357 GCA_964649035.1 uncultured Rhodobacterales bacterium | reverse complement strand
CAAAGGTTTGGCACGAAGACTAGGCCAACGATGAACAACACGTTTACAGTCATGGCTAGCGCTAGGGCTTGGGCTTTGACTTGGGTTTGGGCGTTGGAGGTTTGATGGCTTTTATAAACGTCAAGTTTGCGGAACGCGGCAAATTCGCTGAGGTTCCAAAATAGCAGGCGCAGGTTTTGGTAGGCAAAGAACGCAATCCCCGCCATGGCCAGCACAACCATTGCCTGCCCTATTGTGTTTGTGGTGGTGAAAAAGGCTTGAATATCCTCGAAGATCGGAACGGGGCGACCTTTATGGGGGACCCAAAACATCAGGTACATGAAAAAGGTAATCACCAGACCACCGGCACCAACCGAGGCGAGGAAATATAGCGGGGAATATTTCTCTCCGAGGTGTTTTGGCATTTTGAACAGCATGTCGAATCTCCGTGTATATTCGTATTTGTTTATATTCACACTTATGGATATATGGAGGTATGCGGGCCATTCCTTGATCTGGATCAAGTTGAACAAATTTGGTCGAGTATTATCAGGAGGTCGTTATTCGCGGTTTTCCAGATCATCATCAATATTGATCCACGGAAGTTTCTCGTCGTAATGGGAATGCCCCTGCCCAAGCCATTTCGCCGTCAAATTCACGTAAAATGCCACATAGGTTTGGCTCCAGTCCAGGTTTTAACGTTATTGCCAGATAGTTCTGATTTCGGGTTTGATTTTGGTGGTTTGGGCTGAAAAAGGTTGTTCATTACAAGCTAAGCCAGCGTCAGCAATACGGACAAACCCTGCCATTTAACTCTCCGTTCAAATGACCGCTCGCTGAGACAAATCAGACTGACGCAGTTTGTTTAGCAGACTTGCACGCTCTCCTATGCCAACCCGAAGAAAGTCGTCTGGCTAACTTGCTCGCCGCAGGCAACCTTAAAGCTTGCTCAGACCGTCTGCTATCTCGGTTGCTATGGCTTTAGCGTCGATACCTTTGCGCTCTGCGGATACGCGCAGCCCCAAAAGATCAGACTGATATCGACGGGCCAGAGCTTTTGGATCGAGCGAATTATCGATGACACCAGCAGATTGGGCCTGTTGAAACAATTCTGCAAACTTCTCTTCCATCTTAAGCAAATGTTCGTTGGCTCGGTCAGCCAATGGGTGGTCACGCGCATGTAATTCAAGGACAGTCTTTGCAAGCATACAGGCCTTTGCGGGCGCGTCATCGTTGTCGATGGCCATCTCAGGAAAGCACTGCAGGGCTTTGATCGGCCCATGTTTATCGGCCAATGTCTTTAGGCGCAAAAGGCCGTCTTTTGCGTATTTATCAAGGGCAAGTTCGAACAAAGCATCCTTTGATCCAAATGCCGCGTAAAAACTACCGGGCCTCATCTGCAAAGAGGCTTCAAGGTTTTTGAGTGACGTACCCGCCCATCCGCGTCGCCAGAATAGATCGCGGGCGCGGTCAATCAAGTCATTGCGGTCGTATTCAGGTTTGCGCGGCATGGGGTCACCTATTCGTGAATGATCACTCAATTATATACTTGAACGATCACTCAAGAAAGCCTAAATGGTGATTAATCTAACATTAAAAGGATATCCCATGACAAGCTTCCCCTCCCATGATCTCGACACAGCCCCGGACGCGTCCAAACCACTGCTGGAAAAATCGCAAAAAGCCTTTGGTCGGTTGCCCGGTCTGCACAAGGTTTTGGCCGAAAGCCCGCATGCATATGAGGGGTACCAGCTGCTTCACAAACTATTCACGGAAACAGATTTCAATGCGGATGAGCTGACAGTCGTTTGGCAAGCCATCAATGTTGAGAACGAATGCCATTACTGCGTTCCAGCCCACACCGGCATCGCAAAGATGATGAAAGTGTCGGATGATCTGACCAAGGCCTTGCGCAACGAAACCGCGCTTCCGACAGAAAAACTTGATGCATTGCGTACACTTACCGTTCAAATGGTGCGTGGGCGCGGCAATGTGACAGACGCACAGATAAAAACTTTCTTTGACGCCGGGTATGGCCATCGGGCCGTTCTAGATGTCATCCTTGGTCTGGCCCAGAAAACCATGTCAAACTACGTCAATCACGTCGCACAAACGCCAGTAGATGAGGTCTTCCAACCTCTCGCATGGCAACGTGGAGATACACCTCTAAAGGTCTAACTATTTGTCGGGCGCGCTGTTGGTTACTTCCGTAGCGCGCCCGATCAAAACTAGTTGAGGCGGCGTCTGTATTTAGACAACCCGTCTACGGCATTTGCCATCCGTTGCGTTGCAAAATTTCGGTTGGGTTAGGCTCAGAGCGGACATCTGACCATATTGGCTCAAGTTGGTCTCTACGTGCCAACACTGGCTGAAGAAGACATCAGTTTCAGCGCATATCCGATATATTTATATCCAATTCCAAACGGGTTTTTTCGCAATGGCTGTGGTCTTTGGTGGTCATAGCTTACATCGGGTGATCAGGCCCTACCTAACCCAATGCACGCCGCGTTTTTTTCACCAAGGCCGCTCGATCCGCCCGTAATTCTGCGATATATTCGGCAGGCACTTCGGTCTGGGCATCCCATTTCTCTGACCAGTCGATGATTTCCAGCATAATCGGCACGAGGTCTTTGCCTTTTTCCGTCATTGTATAAATCACGCGGGCCCCATGATCGGGGTCTTTGGTGCGGGCCAGTATGCCTTCCTGTTCCAGCTTGGATAGTCGCGTAGCGAGGATATTTGTCGAGATCCCTTCGCCAGCATTCAGGAAATCGGCGTAATAGCGGGCCCCCTTCAAAATGATGTCGCGCAGGATAAGCAGGCTCCAGACATCGCCAAATACGGCCGAACCATACCGGATCGGACACCCATGCCAGTTTTCTGTGTTTTTCGCGACCAAATTATCCTCCATGGGAATTCACTTGCAAAACGGAAGTGAATTTGACTATACAGCATTACTTGCAAAACAAAAGTAACATCAACTCAAGGAAACTCAAGTATGCTTATCCATCCTCTTTCGCTTATCGCCTTTATAATCGTGTCCTTCGCAGTTCAGGGCTTGTCGCATTTCGTTATAAACAAAGATCACTTCGCTGGCATTGATATTATGCGCCCTGACCCGATTATTCCGCTAGGAGTGCTGGCGATGGTCATCCAAGGCTTGCTGATTTCCATTGCCCTGCAGATGTGGCGTGGGTCCGACGTGGTACTTCTTGACGGTGTGAAGGTCGCGTTTGTGTTTGGTCTGTTTCTGGCAACTTATATCGTGATTGTTGAACCGTCAAAATATGCGGTTCCGTCCATCGCCAATTGGATGATGGTCGAGGGGATCGCCAGTTTTATCCAGTTTAGCCTGTTCGGATTGGTGCTGGGATATATTCACCAACGGTTGGGGTGATTATTGCGCGGCAGTCACCGCAACCGCTTCGCCAACAATGCGCTGGAAATTTTCACAATGGTAATGCCCGTGCCACGCCATATCGCGTCGAATTCGAAGCGGGTTTTCCAGAAGGCAGTGACCGTTGGTGGTCATGGAAGTGCCTTTCGTAATTTCGTTTCTATCAATGTAACGAGTTCGGCTTGCATATGGTCGAACTTGTCGGGGATATTTAGGCAGATGACTTTTTTATCCCTCAGCTCCTTACTAAAAAGCTGCGTGAGGCGGGTTTTCTGGCGACGTTCCATGACAAATATTATGTCGGCCCATTCGAGATGTTCAGTAGAAACACGTTCATCCGCATCATTACTAAGCCCAGCAAAATCAGTCTGAACACCATCCCATTGAGCGCAAACATCTGCGGCAGTCGGGCTTCTCATGCGCGCCTTGCCGCAAATGAACAGGGCTTTGGTCACTTCAACAACTCCGCCAGTAACGCCCGCGCTGAATTGCTGCGCGGTTGCCAGAGGCCGCGATCTATTGCCTCTTGGAACTTTTCAGCCATTTCGCGCAAAGCTGCGGGGTTGGCGTCTTCGATGAATTTGCGCGTGTCATCATCTTCTAGATAGGCGGCGTGGACCAGATCGAAATGGTGGTTTTTGACCGCCTTAGTGGTCGCGGCAAAGGCAAACATATAGTCAACTGTCGCGGCCATTTCGAACGCGCCTTTATAGCCGTGACGCTTGACGCCATCGATCCATTTCGGATTTACAACGCGGGAGCGGATGACGCGGGACATTTCTTCGTCCAGCGTACGAATAACGGGACGTTCAGGGCGGGAATGATCGTTATGATAGATCTTTGGGGCCTCGCCTTGCAGCGTTTCAATGGTAGCAGCGATCCCGCCCTCGAACTGGTAATAATCGTCGCTATCAAGGATATCATGTTCGCGGTTGTCTTGATTATGAACGACAGCCTCGACGTTCGTTAGGCGAGTTTCGAGCTGTTCGCGCGCGCCCTCTCCGGCGGCTTTACCACCATATGCGTACCCACCCCATGTCAGATACGCCTCGGCCAGATCGGCCTTGTCGTTCCAGATGCGCTCGTCAATCAAGGCTTGCAGACCAGCGCCATATGCGCCCGGTTTTGCACCGAAAATCCGGTATCCGGCGGCCTCGCCCAAGGTCGGGAATTCGGCTTTGTAGCGTGCAGCCAGCGGGTTCATATCGGCGGGTTCATCCAGCTTCATTAACGCGCGAATGGCGCTGTCCAGCAGGTCAATTTGTGCGGGGAACGCATCGCGGAAGAAACCGGAAATCCGCAAGGTTACGTCGACGCGTGGGCGGTCCAGAACGTCCAGTGGAATGATCTCGAAACCGGTGACACGGCGGCTGGCATTATCCCATTGCGGCTTGACGCCCATCAGCGCCAGAGCTTGCGCAATATCATCGCCGCCGGTGCGCATGTTTGACGTACCCCATGCAGTCAGGACCAGTGATCTGGGCCAATCGCCTTCATCCTGCAAATGCCGTTCAATCAACATATACGCCGATTTCCAACCAAGCGCCCAAGCAGCAGGGGTTGGCAAAGTGCGACTATCGATTGAGTAAAAATTTCGCCCCGTTGGCAACACATCAAGACGCCCGCGGGTTGGCGCGCCCGAAGGGCCGGGTGCGACGAAACGGCCAGCAAGGCCGTTGAGGAGCGCCTGCATCTCGGCCGTCCCACACGCCCGCGTAACAGGTAGAACCCGTGCATGGATTTCTTCGACAACCAGCTTTGTGCGTGTCCATTTCGGGTCAGGCTCCAAGCCTTCGATCAGACACGCGGCCAGCCATTCCAAACGCTCGACACTATCGCCCAAGCTTCGCCATGTATCGCCCGACGCCGCCGCCAAAACCTTATGGCGCGGACCATTATAAACATCCCCCAAACGACAGTCGAGCGGGTCAAAATCCATCTCCATATCATCAGCCAAGGCCCGCACCAGCGAAGCATCCCCACCCTTGCCGTCCGCCCTTGGTACCCGCACCAATGCAGCGACCAGATCGGTTTCCAAACGGCCCGTCGGCGAGATGCCAAAAATATGCAAACCGTCGCGGATCTGACTTTCCTTCAGCTCACAAAGATAGTCATCGAGGTCGGATAATTGCGCCGCCTCGTCCCCGTCCCAGTCAATTCCGGCATCCTCGTCCAATCGGGTCGCCTTGCTAAGCGCCAAAATTTCGCGGCGCAGATACTCTAAACGGCGAGGATCAACGCCGGCGGCCTCATAGTATTCGTCAACCAACGCCTCAAGATCGCGCAGGGGGCCGTAAGTTTCGGCGCGGGTAAGGGGCGGCGTTAAATGGTCAATAATCACCGCCTGCGAGCGACGTTTGGCCTGCGATCCCTCGCCCGGATCATTGACGATAAACGGGTAAAAATGCGGGGTTGGGCCGAACACGACTTCGGGCAGACATTCGTCCGAAAGGGCCAGCGCTTTGCCCGGCAACCACTCCATATTTCCGTGTTTCCCCATATGGACGATGGCGTTGGTGGCAAACTGGTTTCGCAGCCAGAAATAGAAGGCCAGATAATTATGGGGCGGCACCAGATCGGGGGAGTGATACGTGTCTTTGGGGTCGATGTTATAGCCACGCGCGGGCTGCACACCCACGACTACATTGCCAAAATGCAGGATCGAGAGGGCAAAATATCCGTCATCTTCTACATAGAACGGATCAGTTTCAGGTTTGCCCCAGCGTTCTTCGATCCTGCGTCTGGTGTCGACGGGCAGTTGGTCATATGCGGCTCGGTATTCCGCCATGCTCAAACGCTCACCGCCTGTGCGGCTGGCACGGTCGGTTAACCAATTTGTCGGCCCCGCCAAAATCTGTTCCATCAGTGCCGCACCATCATCCGGCAGATTGCGGGTTGTGTAGCCCTCAGCGCTCAGCGCTTGCAGCACATTCATCGTTGCCGCAGGTGCGTCTAGCCCAACGCCATTGGCCAAACGGCCGTCCTTATTCGGATAATTCGCCAGCACCAATGCCACCTTGCGATCTGCGGTTTTCGTGCCCGCCAACCGTGCCCAATTCGCGGTCAGTTCGGCAACAAAAGCGATGCGCCCGCCATGGGCGCGGTAGCTGGAAACCAGACACTCAGTGGCCTCGTCAAAATAGGCCTCGCCCTTAAAACTGACCGCGCGGGTAGTAATCCGTCCGTCGATTTCCGGCAGGCTGACATTCATGGCAATATCGCGGGCCGAAAGACCGTTCAGGCCGTTTTCCCATGCCTCTTCAGTGCCACCGGCAAAGATGATTTGGAACACAGGCGTACCAGTCGCATCGAGCGGCGTTGGCTGATGGCCCTCGGCCCCTGATTGCGGTTTTGAGACGGCAAAAGCGGTGCCATTCAGAACAATTGTTGGCGGGGCTTGGCTGAATATCTGCGCCAGCGTGGCCACCGAAACTTCGTCTTTCAGCGAAGCAACAAATATCGGCAATGGGTTCAAACCTTGGCGCATAAGCTGTTTGATCATGCGGTTGATCGGGTGCAATCCTGCGCCTTGCACCAACGCACGATAAAAAATGAGGGCAACGGTTGGCTGACTTTCAACCCATTGATTTTCGCGTAAAGTTTCAACAGATACCGCCGCCTCAGCTGGCCAATATACGCCAGCGCGTAGCAACAATTTTGCAGGGGCAGGTTTTTCTGACGTGTCCAGCATCGCCCTTGTGTACCGCAAGAAATTCGCAGAATTCTCCGGCCCGCCCTCGATCAGATAAGACCAGAGGGCGTCGTAATCTTCATCGGAAACGGTTGAGAGACGACGCAAAACTTCCTCGGGTTTATCATCGCCAGGCAGCGCCAGAAACGGCACTCCTGCTTGGCCTAATCGGATGGCGAATTGTTCTAGGCCATAGGGCCAATAGGCCTGCCCGCCGAGAATTCGCACAATCACCAGCCGCGATTTTGTGCCGGTGTCGTCAAGATATTTATCAATGGTAAACGGATGCG
>CAZYMT010000152.1:0-7391 GCA_964649035.1 uncultured Rhodobacterales bacterium | reverse complement strand
TACCCTTGTCATAGGGTGGGGTGCAATGGGGGGATTGCGAAATGAATATGTCGTGAACTATCATTGATATGCCGGAGTTTGGCATTGGTTTTCGCGAATCCTGCGCTAACTCCGATATATCCTGTTTGGTGAGGTCAAAATGAAAAAATATTCTGCCTTTGCAATCGCCCGCGAAGCCTTCCGTCATCATACCGGATGGGAACGTGCTTGGCGTTCGCCTGAACCCAAAGCCGAATACGATATTGTTATCGTTGGCGCTGGCGGGCATGGGCTGGCCACCGCGTATTATTTGGCGAAAAATCATGGCATTACCAATGTTGCGGTGCTTGAGAAGGGCTGGCTTGGCGGGGGAAATACTGGGCGGAATACGACGGTCATCCGCTCGAACTATCTGCAAGATGAATCTGCGGCGATATTTGAGCTGTCGCGCAGTCTGTATGAGGATCTAAGTCAGGATCTGAATTACAACATCATGTTCAGCCCGCGCGGCGTTTTGATGTTGTCGCAAACCGAACATGAATTACGCGGCGCTAAACGGACGGCCCACGCCAATCGCTTGGCTGGAATTGATACCGAGATTTTGACACCCGAAGGCGTGAAAAAAGTTGTGCCGATTATCAATCTCGATGGTCCGCGCTATCCGGTTCTCGGCGGTCTGTGGCAACCCCGCGGCGGCACGGCACGGCATGATGCGGTGGCTTGGGGATATGCGCGCAAAGCGTCAGCAATGGGCATCGACATTATTCAGCAATGCGAGGTCACAGGCGTTGATCGCGACGGCGACAAGGTTACCGGCGTGCAAACCGGTAAAGGCCCGATAAAATGCAAAAAACTGTGTTTTGTGGTGGCGGGTAGCTCCGGAATTCTGGCGGATATGGCGGGGTTCCGGTTGCCGATTGAATCGGTGACTTTGCAAGCGACCGTGACCGAGCCAATCAAACCGCTGATTGACTGTGTGGTCATGGCTAATGCCGTCCACGGTTATCTTAGCCAGTCGGATAAGGGTGAATTGGTGATTGGTGGCGGCGCGGATGGGTATAATAATTACACTCAGCGCGGCTCGTTCCAGCATATCGAGGAAACCGTGCGCGCCCTGATCGAAATGTTTCCGGTGATTTCTCGCCTTAAACAATTACGCCAATGGGGTGGGATTGTGGATATGACGGGGGATCGCTCGCCTATAATCGGCCCGACACCTGTTGACGGGATTTTTGTGAATTGCGGCTGGGGGACGGGTGGTTTCAAGGCCATTCCGGGGTCTGGTTGGGCCACTGCTGAAATGCTGGCGGATGGCGTGCCCGGCGTTTTGACGGCTCCTTTCGGATTGGATCGCTTTGATGAGGGGCGCATGATTGACGAATCCGTGGCCGCCGGAGTGGCCCATTGATGCCCGCATTCCTACGTAAAGATATCTTGATCGGGATGATTGTTATCTGGATCGTTCTGTCGATACTCGCACTAATAAACGGCTGGCAGGAGGTATTTCCTGCCATTGGCGCTGTTGCATTATCCATCGGCCTATCGATATTCCTGACCCATAGAAACACCTCGCAAGAGGAACGCCGCCTGTGGGACAACCAAGAAGAAATCCAGATGCGCATGATTTGGCGCTACACACAAATGGTCAAACGCGGGCGGCAGGGTGATGATCCACTAGACGAACATCAATTGGCCGACCGGATATCAGCAAGCTTTGAAAGCATGTTGGAAGCCAAACGAAACGAAGCGAATTTGGAAACCTATCGCTATGAAATGGTTTATTCAGTGATCGGAACCTTGCAATGGGGTTTGGGCGGAATTCTTGTGCGATGGTTGCACGGATGAGGGGTGAAAAATGCTGATATTAACTTGTCCATATTGCGGCGTGGCTGGCGAAGAAACCGAATTTCAAAACGGTGGTCAGGCCCATTTGAAACCGGGCACTAGCGCCGATGAATTTTCGGAATACCTGTTTGCGCGTAAAAATCCGCGCGGGGTGCATTTTGAACGCTGGCGTCATGCCTATGGCTGCGGAAAATGGTTCCACGCGGCGCGCTGCACCCTGACATTGGAGGTGTTCGGAACCTATCCGGCCCAAGTGTTCGAACCACCCGCCGACCTGATTGCCAAAATCAAAACCAAACGCCCAGACTGGGAGGGATGGACATGAGCAAACGTATCGATGGTGGCCTGCTAGTTGATCGTTCTGCGACGGTTTCGTTCACCTTTAACGGTAAGGAAATGCAGGGTTTTACGGGCGACACTCTGGCCTCGGCTTTGTTGGCCAATGGGCAGACTTTGGTTGGACGATCCTTCAAATATCACCGCCCGCGCGGCATTGTTGCTAGCGGTGCCGAGGAACCAAACGCGTTGGTCAATATGGGGACTGGTCAGCGGTTTGAACCCAATCAACGCACCACAACCACCGAAGTTTTTGACGGGCTCACAGCAAAATCGCAAAACCATTGGCCGAGCCTCGATTTTGATATCGGCGCGATCAATGGCAAAGTTCCACGTCTTTTGCCGGCTGGATTCTACTATAAAACCTTTATGAAACCGCGCTGGGCGTGGAAACATGTGTTTGAGCCGATCATCCGTAAATCCGCAGGTTTAGGTCGAGCACCCGTTGAAGCGGACGTCGATCGCTATGAACATTTCTATGCCTTCGTTGATGTGCTGATTATTGGCGGCGGCATGGCTGGGTTGGCGGCTGCACGCGCTGCGGGGGCGTCTGGTGCCAAGGTTCTGCTGATTGAACAAACCGCGCATCTGGGTGGCCGTATTCTGGTCGATGATACTAAAATCGACGGTCAATCCGGCCCCGATTGGGTCGCAGAGCAGACGACCGCATTGCAAGCGATGGATAACGTCACCATTCGTACGCGTCTTATGGGCGCTGGTGTCTTTGATCATGGATATGTCACGGGGTATGAACGGATCACCGATCATGCACCTTCCGACGATCTGCCGCGTCATCGCTTATGGCGTATCCGTGCCAAACGCATCGTGACCGCGAGCGGCGCTATCGAGCGCCCCTTATCCTTTGCGGGCAATGATATTCCGGGGGTCATGCTGGCCTCCGCCGTTCGCGATTATGCAACACTTTACGGTGTGTCCGCTGGTGCGCGCACGGTTGTCGTGACCAATAATGATGACGCTTACCGCACCGCAATTACGTTGAAACAAGCCGGGCTGGATGTACCGATTATTGTTGACGCGCGGGATGAGGCAACAGGTGAATTACCAACCCAAGCCCGCGCTTTGGGCATTCGTGTAGAAACCGGAAAAGGCATCGCCAAGGTTAAGGGCGGCAAGCAAGTGGCAAGTGTCGAGATTTGCGAACAATCTGGTGATGGGACCACGCTTGAAACCATCTCCTGTGATGTTGTGGCGATGTCTGGCGGCTGGTCGCCAGTTGTGCATCTCTGGTCCCATTGTGGCGGCAAATTGAATTGGGACGAGGGGAACGCGATGTTCTCCCCCGATCCGGCCCGTCCGCCCGTGGGCGACGATGGCACAGGTTTTGTCCTCGCCGCTGGCACCGCGTCAGGGGACCTGCACGCAACGCCGGCCTATGAAAATGCCGTTAGCGCAGGTCACCAAGCCGCACGCGAAGCGGGGTTTACCCCCGTTGAGGGGGCGGCTGCCTTGGTTGAGGCACCGCATGAAAACCCAATGTTGCCCGTCTGGTCTATGCCTTTGGATGCCCCCTATAAGCTGCGCTCAAAAGCTTTCCTAGATTTCCAGAATGACGTGAAGGTTTCCGATGTTCGCCTCGCTGCCCAAGAAGGGTTTACCAGTGTTGAACACACCAAACGCTACACCACGCTTGGCATGGCAACGGATCAGGGGAAATTGTCCAATATCAACGGCTTGGCGATCCTCGCCGATAGCTTGAATTCACCAATTCCGTCGGTCGGCACCACAACTTTCCGTCCGCCTTACACACCAATATCCCTTGGCGCGATTGCAGGCGATGCACGCGGGATTTTGTTTAAACCCACCCGCAAAACCGCGATTGACGCTTGGAACGCCGCCAATAACGCGGTGTTCGAACCTGTTGGCGATTGGCGGCGACCCTATGCCTATAAACGTAACGACGAGACGCTACCGCAAGCCGTGACCCGCGAAATATTGACTGTGCGCAAGGCGGTCGGGGTTCTTGATGCCTCAACGCTTGGCAAAATCATCGTCAAAGGGCCGGACGCCGGAAAGTTTCTCGACTACATCTATACCAATATGATGAGCACCCTTAAAATCGGTAAATGCCGATATGGTTTAATGTGCAACGAAAATGGGTTTCTGTTTGATGACGGCGTTGTTGCCCGCATATCCGACGATGAATTCTTGTGTCACACGACATCAGGCGGCGCAGATAATGTGCATGGCTGGATGGAAGAATGGCTGCAAGCCGAATGGTGGGATTTGCAAGTTTATACTGCCAACGTCACTGAGCAATACGCCCAGATTGCCGTGGTTGGTCCGGATGCCCGAAAACTGCTGGAAAGGCTTGGTGGTATGGATGTATCTGGCGAAACCTTGCCATTTATGACCTTCCAAGACGGCGATCTGGGTGGGATTTCCATCCGCGCTTATCGCATTTCGTTTAGTGGCGAGCTATCCTATGAAATTGCTGTCCCGACCAAAAATGCACAAGCATTATGGGATCAAATTATGTCGGCTGGTAAAGAATTTAATGCTGAACCATACGGCCTAGAAGCCCTCCATGTATTACGCGCGGAAAAAGGGTTTATCATCGTTGGCGACGAAACTGACGGCACCGTTATTCCGCAAGATTTGGGCCTTGGCTGGGCCGTTTCGAAAAAGAAAGACGAGTTCATCGGCAAGCGCGGACAGGCCCGCAGTTTCATGTTGGGGAAAGACCGCAAGCAACTGGTTGGATTACTGACCCAAGACCCGCAAACGGTGCTACCTGACGGGGCGCATGCGGTTGAGGGTGGCAAAAACCAATACGGGCAGGAAAATATGATCGGGCATGTGACCTCGACGTATTTTTCCCCGACATTGGGGCATTCAATTGCGATGGCCTTGATCAAGGGCGGTGCTAAACGTATGGGCGAGGTGCTGAGTTTCCCTATCGGAAACGGACAGGTCATCAAGGCGACCATCGTTGATCCGGTGTTTTACGATAAAGAGGGGGTGCAGCAAAATGTCTGAGATCAAAATCGAAATGCTCCCACCGCAAGGTATGGTTTCGCTACGCTGTGATTATTCCAAAGCCCCGTTTTCCATCCCCGAAACGCGCAAGTTCGCAGACGGAGTCGCGTGGATGTCGCCCGATGAATTACTGTTCATTGGCGATTATGATCAGGCAGAAAGCAAGCGCGCGGAGCTGTCAGAAACCCTTAAAGATCAACACCATCTGGCCGTCAATCTTTCCGATGCCCGCGCAATGTTTCGCCTAACCGGACCAAACGCGCGTGAAGTTCTAGCCAAAGGTGCCCCCGTTGATCTGTCGCCTGACGCTTTCAAAATTGGCGATCTGCGCCGCACCCATATTGGCCAAGTTGCCGCGATGTTCTGGATGCTCGAAGCGGATGTGTTCAACCTCGTGTGTTTCCGATCTGTTGCTGGGCACGTGAATGACTGGCTGGAAATGGCTGCGCGCGACAACAGTTTGCCGCATTATTTCTGACCTATGCGTTCAACGCATAGCGGGATTTCGGGATTGTCCGATGTGCAATCGCGCCAGCTGTCCTATCTGTAATGCAACTTAAAGCATTGGAGAAGATCATGACAAACGAAACAAATTTCCCGACGGCCTCTGAACTTCACACCTATGAAGCACAAGCGCACGCACTACGCGCCGAAGCAATGAAATCCGGCCTTGCTGCGATTTCCGCGTCCATTAAATCCGCCGCACATCGCGTTGCGGGGTTTTTGACGCGTCCTGCACACGCTTAAATCCAAATACACTCCCTAAAAATTGGGTCGTCGTGCTGACGGCCCTTTTTTTTGTGCGCGCGACAAGATAGAGAGCACCCATGACAGAAAATTCAACACGCCCCGTAATTCGCCTGCTTCCGAAAACCAACGCTCAGCGTTTGCGTTTCGGGGCTCCTTGGGTCTATGCCGATCAGTTGGTTCTAGACCGTCGCTCCCGCGCCATCGCGGGCGGCACAATCGTAGAAGTGCAGGATAAGGAGCGTAAACCAATTGCGCTTGCCGCCTTCAACGCCAAATCAAAAATCATCGCACGGGTGCTGGACACCGATCTCGACGCGACGATTGACAAAGCATGGTTCATTGAACGGATTGCGCGGGCACTTAGCTTGCGCGAAGCGCTGTATGACGAACCGTTCTATCGTTTGGTCCATGCCGAGGCCGACGGCCTGCCGGGCGTCATCATCGATCGTTTTGGCGATACCGCTGTGGTTCAGCCTAACGCGGCTTGGGCCGAAGTGCTGATCGACGATCTGGTTGATGCACTGGTCGAAGTGACAGGTGTCACAAATGTTCTGAAAAACGCCAATGGCCGTGCGCGGGTATTGGAAGGTCTTAGCGAAGAAACTATTACTATGCGCGGCACGGTTGAGGGTTTGATCCCTGTTCCAATGAACGGCGCGACTTATATGGCTGACCTGCTTGGTGGCCAGAAAACCGGTCTGTTTTATGACCAACGTCCAAATCATGCGCTCGGCGCGAAATTGGCTAAGGGCCGTGATGTGCTTGATGTTTTCTCGCATGTTGGTGGGTTCGCGTTGGCGGCCTTGGCGGCTGGTGCTACCAGTGCTTTGGCGATTGATGGCTCGGCTGCTGCATTGGAATTGGCCGAAAAGGGCGCTGAAGCGTCCGGTGTTGCTGACAAGTTCACAACCAAAAAAGGCGATGCTTTCGATACCATGGTTGCTATGGGCGGCGAGGATAAGAAATTCGGTATGGTCGTGTGTGACCCCCCCGCATTTGCCCCCTCAAAACCTGCACTAGAAGCAGGCCTTCGCGCCTATGAACGTGTTGCCCGTTTGGGTGCGCGGTTGGTTGAACCAGGTGGATATCTGGTGTTGTGTTCTTGTTCGCACGCCGCCGATTTGGCGCGTTTCCGCGAAGTAAGTTTGCGCGGCATTGGTAAGGCTGGTCGTCGGGCGCAGATCGTGCATACAGGTGACGCTGGGCCGGATCATCCGACGCATCCGTATTTGGCCGAAAGCGCCTATTTGAAGGCATTGTTCTTGCGGCTGGATTAATGCGCATCCTGCTGGATGCCTGCATTATATTCCCGACAGTTCTACGTGAAGTATTAATGGAAACCGCCGCTTGTGGCGGTTTCACACCTTTATGGTCAGACAAAATTCTGTCCGAATGGCGCCATACCGCGAAACGTTTTGGCGATGATGCAGCACAGATTGCCGGTGTCGAGATCACCATGATGAACCTCAAATGGCCCAAGGCTA
>CAZYMT010000151.1:0-7497 GCA_964649035.1 uncultured Rhodobacterales bacterium | reverse complement strand
TCCCAGTTTGGGGGCGCGGATAGCATAAAGCGTTAATGCGCCACCTATTGCTATCGCCAATATCACCAAAATGAACACGCCGCGTTCGGGATCATTAGCAAAAGCGTGGACCGACGTGATCACGCCGGAACGCACTATAAACGTGCCAATCAGGCTGAAAGAAAACGCAAGGATCGCCAGCAAAACCGTCCAGCTTTTCAGCGCATCGCGTTTTTCCACGACAATCGCCGAATGCAGCAAAGCAGCCGAGATCAACCACGGCATAAAGCTCGCGTTTTCAACCGGATCCCAGAACCACCAGCCACCCCAACCCAGCTCATAATACGCCCACCAACTGCCAAGCCCAATCCCGATGGTCAGGAAAACCCACGCGGCCAAGGTCCACGGTCTGACCCAGCGCGCCCACGCAGCGTCAACCTTACCTTCGATCAGGGCGGCAACCGCAAAACTGAACGCCATGGAAAGGCCAACATAACCAAGATACAGAAACGGCGGATGAAATGCCAAACCAGCGTCTTGCAGCAACGGATTCAGGCCATTGCCGTCAACGGGCGGGTTCACAAGGCGCAGAAACGGATTCGAGGTGAACAAGATAAACGCCAAAAACGCCGCGCCAATCATCGCTTGCACTGACAAAACTCGCGCTTTTAGACTGGGCGGCAAGCCCCCGCCCCAAACGGAAACCATTGCACCAAACAGCGCTAGAATGGTGATCCATAGCAGCATCGAACCCTCATGATTGCCCCAAACGCCCGACACCTTATAAAGCATAGGCTTGGCGGAATGGGAATTCTCGGCGACCAGCAGCACCGAAAAATCAGACGTTACAAAGGCTACGGTCAGCATGGCAAACGCGATGCCAACCAACAAGAACTGCACCTGCGCGGCAGGCACGGCCAGGCGCATCCAGTCGGACCAACCCTTTTGCGCGCCAATCATTGGAATGATGGCTTGCAAAATCGCAACTACAAAAGCGAGGATAAGGGCAAAGTGCCCAAGTTCAGCGGTCATGGCGAATCCTTTATGTTCGCCTACATCATAAGGCGCGCGCGTCAGGATTCAAATTTCAATACCGTGATCAGACGTTATGTCGCCCCTTGCGCGGGACGACATGTTTTCAAGCAGCTTTTTGTGTCAGCCATTCGGCCAAAGCTAAGTTATTCTCAACATCATCTACATCCGGTAAAGCTATGCTTTTGCTGGATATTGAAGCTTGTTGAGGCGGCGATGGCAAGATAATTGGCCGCGACCCTTCACGGGAATAATGCAATTCGCGCGCACCAAAATAAAACGACACGACCGCGCCCAGCAGCCACCAAAGCGGATCAGGAATATACGCCAAGCCCTGCATCCGCCCAGCAAACTCTTCAGGACTGGCCATCGCAAACACAAACAAGCCAATAGTACCAATAGCTAATGTTGGCCGAGGTAACCGATTGACACCATTGATAAAACTATCAAACCAACTAGTATTGGCATGGGCAAATTCCGCGCCATATTGCTCAAGCGAGGCCATTGCTTGACGCCGCTGCGCCAGCTCCGCCTTGGTTTTGTTAACGGTAAAAACCTCGGCGACGCTTTCGACGGCGTTGCCAACACCTTGTGCGGCCCCACCAATTCCAAGAATTCTAGCTATTAACCCCATGCGGCAACTCGTTGATTATGCTGATCAATAGTTAGACGAAAGCGTTCCGAAATGAACTCTTCAGCTCGCGTAATCCAACCACCCTTACCGCCGTTCCGGCGACGCGCATATTTACGTGATGTTGGTCGTCGATCCGCCAATGCATAATAATAATTCCGCCGCTCAATCCCGTAAGCGTCAACAAAGTGATCTGGTGCAGCGCCGTACGCCGCCTCAGCCGCGCCTGTGGTTTGCGGCCCCAAAGCCCCGTCCACCGACACAGAAAACCCGAATTGCACCAGCAGTTTTTGCAATATCGTAATCGCCGCACCGCCGGCATTCACATACATATCAAACACGCTTGCCTGCAACTGTTCCGGCAAGCCCGAGATCCCCGGCCGCAAATAGTAATGTTCCTTAAAAATCTCGCCTGCTTTTTCGCGGCTAAGCTGGCGAACATCGTTAACATCTACGTCGCCGTCCCCATCTATATCGACGCCCAAACGCCGCATAGTGTGGATCGTAACCCCGTGGTTCGTTGCCCCGCCCGGATCGTCCGGATCATTAACAAATCCCCCTTCTCGGCGCAAAATATCGCCGATAATGTCATCTACTGATGGCATCCCATGACTCCTTACATCTCATTTTGAAATGTGGTCAGGGTGGCATAAAAAGGTTAAAATTTGATGTAAATGGATCTAACTACCGGAGGGTTCCACATAGGTTCCTTGCGCTTTCAAGGCATCTATAACCTCGCGAGGCATGTATTCCTCATCATGTTTGGCAAGAATTTCCGTGGCAATAAACACACCGTCCAACAAGTTCCCAGTGCCAATCATGCCTTGGCCTTCTTCGAATAAGTCCGGCAAAATTCCAACGAAACTAACAGGAATGCTTTGATTTCCGTCTGTGACGACAAATGTTGCCGCCTTGCCTTCGCCGCGCACCAACGTGCCCGCCTCGACCAATCCACCAATGCGGAATTTTTCCGACGCAGGTGGCGGGTTTTCAGCAACCTCAGTCGGTGAGCGGAAAAACTGGATGCCGTCGCGCATCGCATAGCCAATCAGCGAGGCCGAGGCCACAAGCATCACCATCCCGATAACAATCAGCTGAATACGACGTTTTTTTCTAAGTCCGGCCATGGGTCACTCTACCTTATTTTTAGTTAACGTGGCGTTCAAAACTGCGTTAACTTCTGCACCAAAAATTATTACCACACCCGAGAGGTAAAAAAACATTAACGTCACCATCACCCCCGCCAGCGTCCCGTAGGTAATTGCGTAGGTCGGAGTCATGCTGAGATAGATCGAAAACAGCGCCGCGCCAATGACCCACATTGTCACAGAGATAAAGACGCCGGGCCAAATACGATGGCCTTTCATGGGTTTGCTGGGCAAATAGCGGTGCATCATGGTCAGGAAAACGAGGAAAACCGTTACGCCAAGCGCAAAGCTAAGCGCGGTTGTGGAACCGGGAATGGTGAAATTGAACCATTCCTCGCCCATTTTCAGTAAAAGCGGCGCAAAAATGATGGAAACGCCAAGGATTACGGCGACCACCGACCCTAGAAACACGAAACCAACGGCGGCGGAGCGGCGCAGGACATAGTGGCGGGTTTTGTCAAAGTGATAGGCGCGATCAAAGGCGATACGGAATGCTTCGAACACATTGGAGGCCAACCAGATCGTCACGAGGATCGACAGGGTTAAAACGCCTTGCCCGCGCCCCTCCAGCACTTCATTCAACACAGGTTCTAATGTTTGCGCGACATGTTCTGGCGCGAACTGGAACAGGGCGTCAACGGCGCGGACACTTTGTTCTTCGCCAAGCAGAACTCCGGTCAGCGAAACCGCAAAAATCAGGAACGGAAAGATCGCCAATAGCCCCGCAAAGGCGATATATCCAGCCATGGCGATGCCGTCATCATCCTCGAACGCCCGAAAGCTGTCGCGCAGTACGCGATATACTGCGCGCAAGGTATTCATGGGAAAATCGGTGCCATCTCTAAGCCCATTGTTTCCGGCAACCCCAGCATTAAGTTAGCGTTTTGAAGGGCTTGCCCCGATGATCCTTTGGTAAGGTTATCAAGGGCTGCAAACACCCGCACCCTGCCTGGCACGCGATCCGCGACCACGCCAATATGACAGAAATTCGATCCCCGAACATGACGCGTCGCTGGTGCCTCGCCTTGCGGCAGCACAATGATAAACGGTTCATCCGCATAGGCATCAACCAAGGTTTGATAGATCTCGTCAGCGTCACCTTTGACGTAAACCGTTGCCAAAATTCCGCGATTTGCTGGCATCAGATGCGGGGTGAACAAGACCTTAACGTCTTTGCCCGCAACTTTACGGAATTCTTGATCAAACTCGGAGGTGTGGCGATGCGCTGGCAGGCCATAAGGATGCGTGCCCTCGGAAACCTCGGCGTGCAGGGTGCCTTCTTTGGCCCCGCGACCAGCGCCGGAAACCCCACAAAACATGTCGATGATGATGTCATCGGTTTCGATCACGCCAGCGGATAACAGCGGGCGCAGCGCGAATTGGCCGGTGGCCGCGTTACATCCAGTTCCCGCGACCAAGCGCGCGCCCCGAATTTTATCACGGTAGAATTCGGTCAGGCCGTACACAGCCGTTTTCTGTAATTCAGGCGCAAAATGTTTGTGCCCGTACCATTTTTCATACTCGTCGACATCTTCCAGCCGGAAATCAGCAGACATATCTATGATTTTCAAGTTTTCCGGCAGATCTTTGACGATTTCTTGGGTCATGGCGTGGGGAAGCCCGCAAAATGCCAACTCAATATCCGAAAAATCAACCTCTTCGATCCGCGTTAGTGTTGGCAAATCCAGGTGGCGCAAATGCGGGAAAACTTGGCCCATGCTTTTGCCAGCTTTGCGATCCGCTGTCAGTGCCGCGATTTCGATGGCGGGATGGGTTGCGAGCAACCGCACCAATTCAGCGCCAGTATATCCGCTGGCCCCTAAAATGGCGACTTTGTGTTTTTTGGTCATGATGTTCCCTCTTTTGAGGTGAAGTATGGGATTTTGAGGACGTTTTCAATCACGCTGCGCGAAATGGCACGGATCGACCTAGAAATAATTCGGCTCGTCGGCTGGTTTCGGCAGGATTTCCCGATGTCAGATAGGTCACTCCACCTTTCTCGGCGAATTTCGGATGCCGTTCCAGATAATTAGCCAAACTATCCGCAACAATTTTCGGCTGCGATAGCACCCGTGTCGATGCGGGTAGAGCCGTCCGAAACTCGGCTTCAACCAAAGGGTAATGCGTACAGCCCAGCACCGCCGCTTGCGGTTCTGGCAAGGTTTCCAACAAGGTAGCGACATGCGCTTTCACCAAGGCCTCGGCCCCTTGAGTATCGCCCTCCTCAATCGCGGCGACTAACCCAACGCAGGCCTCAGGCACCACATCAACGTCGCGCGCGCGGAATTTCAGCTCGCGTTTAAAAGCGCCACTTTCGATTGTCGCGGGCGTCGCGAATAGCGCAACATTATGCAGCCCCGTATGCGACGGAGGGGTGTTGTCGCCCCAATCGCGACTAGTCAGCTCCTCGATCATCGGGACAAAAACACCGAGAACACGGCGATCCCCTTTCAACCAATTCACTTGCAAATCATGCAAAGCCACAGCCGAGGCCGTGTTGCAGGCCAAAATCACCAGATCGCAGCCCTCAGCAAACAAGCGCTCAATACCCGCAATCGTCAGGTCATAAATCTCGCCAGCGCCCTTGCCGCCATAAGGCGTGTTGGCATTGTCGCCATAATAGACAAACGCCTGCTCCGGCAGCTTTTCGACCGCCTTCTCCAGTATCGTCAGCCCACCAAGCCCGCTATCAAATATCCCCACCGGCATTTCATCGCCTCATTTTTTTCAATCAAGCATACGCTTAAATATCTTGAACCCAAACGAAAAAGGGCCAGCCCATTGGCCAGCCCTCTCCCAAACATATGTTCCGCGAATTAACGCTTGGAGAACTGGAAGCTACGACGCGCTTTGCGACGGCCATATTTTTTGCGCTCAACAACGCGGCTATCGCGTGTCAAGAAGCCAGCGGCTTTCAGCGAGGCACGCAAGGATGGTTCATAAAGCTGCAATGCTTTGGAAATACCATGCTTGACTGCGCCAGCCTGACCAGAAAGGCCACCACCTTTAACTGTTGCCATCACGTCGAATTCACCGACAACGCCAGCAACTTCGAAAGGTTGACGAAGAACCATCTGTAGAACCGGACGGGCGAAATATTTGCTAATTTCGCGACCATTCACAGTCACTTTGCCGGAACCAGGCTTGATCCAAACGCGAGCAACCGCGTCTTTACGTTTGCCAGTAGCGTAAGAGCGACCAAGATCGTCCCGTACTGCTTCGCGCAACGGTGCTGCTTCAACTTCAACTTCGGCCGCTTCCGCAACTTCAGCTACAACCTCTTTAAGATCGTCGAGTGTTTTAATATCATCAGACATGCTTATGCGCTCCGTGTATTTTTAGGGTTCATGGCTTTAACGTCCAGAACTTCAGGATTTTGCGCTTCATGCGGGTGGTCGCTACCAGCATAGACACGAAGGTTTGTCATCTGTGCTTTTGACAAAGGACCGCCCGGCAACATGCGTTGGATGGCTTTGGTCATAACGCGTTCTGGATATTTACCTTCCAGAATGTCGCCAGCCGTACGGAATTTGATGCCGCCCGGGTGGCCTGTATGCCAGTAATAGCGTTTGTCGGCACGTTTGTTACCGGTCAACTGCACTTTTCCAGCGTTGATGATAATAACGTTGTCGCCCATGTCCATGTGCGGCGTGAAAGTTGGTTTATGCTTACCGCGAAGGCGCATAGCAACGATGCTTGCAAGACGGCCAAGAACAACGCCTTCAGCGTCGATGATGATCCATTTCTTGTCAATATCGGCCGGTTTGGCTGAATATGTTTTCATGTTTTCGGTCCATTATTGGTGTTTCAACGAGGGATACCCCCGTGGGAATTCGATAGGTGGGTTCTAAAGGTTTTGCGAGTGCAGTCAATTGGCAGAACACACGAAATATCGTTATATTTCATGAGGTTACAAATTAGGTATTATTATACCCCACAAACTACCCCCGTGCCACCCTCTGTTCAATTGGATATGCCGCCTCAAACCGTGCGCGTATAAGCAACGTGAACAGGATCACCGCGCCAAGCTGATGCGTGATTGCCGCATGCAACGGTGCGGCGTAAATTACCGTAACGATCCCGAGGAGCATTTGCAGCATCAACATCGCCGACATCACCCCAAACGCCGAGCGCACCCCAGCAACCGCACTTTTACGGCTGCGCCACCAGATAAACCCGCCAAAAACAAAGGCGATATAGCCAAGCAAACGATGGTTAAACTGCACCAGCGCCGGATTTTCAAAGAAATTTGTCAAGAGCGGCATATAGTCAAAACTTTCAGATGGCAGGAACTCGCCCGCCATGCTCGGCCATGTCGGGAAACTACGCCCTGCATCAATGCCCGCGACCAGCGCGCCCAGCAATATCTGCGCAAATATAACAACGCCCAGAATAGTCGAGAGCCGCATAAGCCCCCCTTCTCGCCGACGTCGTGCCTGCAATAATTCCACACTGTCGCGACGCAGTTCGACCACGAACCAAGCGATGAACCCCAAGATTATAAAGGCCAATCCCAAATGCGCCGCCAACCGGTACGAGGCCACGTCGACCATCCGCCCGGTCAAGCCAGACGAAACCATCCACCAGCCAATTGCGCCCTGCAATCCACCCAGTGCCCCGATGCCTATAAGGCGGCCCGTCCAGCCAGTCGGGATTTGTTTTCGCATCAGAAACAAAAGCTTGAAAATCAAGAATGTCTTGATCTTT
>CAZYMT010000150.1:0-7575 GCA_964649035.1 uncultured Rhodobacterales bacterium | reverse complement strand
CCATCCGCCAATTCGCCCAAGACAAGGAACGCGGTCAGTGCATTTTCATGCACCTAACCCTGCTGCCCTACCTCGCCGCTGCGGGTGAATTGAAAACAAAACCAACCCAGCACAGCGTCAAAGAACTGCGCTCCATCGGCCTCGCACCAGACATCCTTGTCTGCCGCACCGAACACCCTATCCCTGAAAAAGAACGTGCCAAACTGGCCCTTTTCTGCAACGTGCGCCCCGACGCCGTGATCACCGCCCCTGACCTCAAATCCATCTACGCCGCCCCGCTTGTCTATCACGAAGAAGGCATGGATCGCGCCGTCCTCGACGCATTTGGCATTGAACAATCCAAACCGGACCTGACCAAATGGCATGACGTGGCTGATCGCGTTTTCAACCCTGAAGGTGAAGTAAAAATTGCCATTGTCGGCAAATACACCCAGCTCGAAGACGCCTATAAATCCATCGCCGAGGCCTTAACCCACGGCGGCATGAGCAACCGTGTCAAAGTCAAAATCAAATGGATCGACGCCGAACTGTTCGACACTGACGAAAACATCACAGAACGCCTGCAAGGCTTTAACGCCATCCTCGTCCCCGGCGGATTTGGCGAACGCGGCACCGAAGGTAAAATCAAGGCCGTCCAATACGCCCGCGAACACAACATCCCGTATTTGGGCATCTGCCTAGGCATGCAAATGGCCGTGATCGAGGCCGCCCGCAATCAAGCAGGCCTAACCGACGCCGGCTCCGAAGAATTCGACCATGAATCCGGCGAAAAACGTTTCACCCCAATCGTTTACCACCTGAAAGAATGGGTCGAAGGCAACCGCACAATCCAGCGCGAAGCAGGCGACGACAAAGGCGGCACCATGCGCCTTGGCGCGTATAACGCCACCCTGACCGAAGGTTCCAAAGTCGCCGAAATCTACGGCACAACAGAAATCTCCGAACGCCACCGCCACCGCTACGAGGTCGACACAAAGTTCCGCGACCAGCTAGAAGCGCAAGGCCTGATATTCTCCGGCATGTCCCCCGACGGCCGCCTACCAGAAATAGTAGAGCGCCCCGACCACCCATGGTTCATCGGCGTCCAATACCACCCCGAACTAAAATCCAAACCTTTTGAGCCCCACCCGCTATTCGCCAGTTTTGTCGAGGCAGCCGTCAAACAATCACGTCTGGTTTAACTCAAACTCAAACGCAGCCCGCCCCTTCCCCCGAAAGTCGGGGGAAGGCTGGAATGGGGAAGGTCAGCATGAAAAACCTAGTCGTCCCCCATAACCCCAATTGGGCCACCCAATTCACCACCGAGGCCGCAAAAATAAAAGCCGCCCTCGGCCCCAACACCATCGCCATCCACCATATCGGCAGCACCGCCATTCCCGACATTCTGGCCAAACCCATAATCGACATCCTTGTCGAGGTCGCAGACATCAAAGCCGTCGATCAAAACACAAGAATGCCTACCCTCGGCTACGAGGCAAAAGGCGAATTCGGCATTAAAACCCGCAGATATTTTCAAAAACTCACACCAGATGGCACCCGAACCCACCATGTTCACATCTACGAACAAGGCTCCGAGCACGTCACTAGACATCTGGCCTTCCGCGACTACCTCCGCGCCCATCCAGATATCGCCGCCGAATACTCGGACATCAAAGCCTCATTGCTAAGAACCTGCAAATCGCGCGGCGAATACATCGAAGGAAAATCCTCCTTCGTCAAAGCAACAGAACAAAACGCTATCACGTGGTATGCCGCCCAATCAAACGAGGCCCTAATATCGAGCAAGCACACTTGACCCTCCGCACCATTCCGCTACGATAAGGTAGCCCGCACAGCCTGCCGCACGCTCCCATTCTGGGAATGGTGAATGTGCATTTTAAATCGTTTGATCCACCGCAAAAGCGCGATCAATCAGCAACGCGCGCACTGATATTTACATAGATCGCCGTAGCGAAAGGTTCAAACATGAACACGTATCTCGACGCCAAAGCCATGGCCAAAACCCTCAGGAAATCCCTGTCGGAACGCGAATTCAACCTGTCCCACAGCAATTGCCTAGAATTGGTTGCCCAACAATTTGGGCTAGCCAACTGGAACATACTCGCCGCTAAAATCGACATTGCAAACATCGACCAGCTAAGATTACCAACCGATTGGTTTGTCACAGGTCAAACCAATACCAGCCATTACCAACTTGGCCTTGATCCCGAATTGATAAACACCGTCCTTATCCGTAGTCGGTTTTCTGCCAAAGATGGCGGGTTGGAAGCGGGTAATTTCGGCTGCCTGATGCAAAGCGTTATGGCCGATGAATGGCGTGGACAACGTCTGCGCCTAACCGCATCTTTACAAACCAAAACCGCCGACAGCGCCGCAATCTGGATGCGGATCGACAACGATTCCGGTAAAATTCTACGCTTCGATAACATGCTGAAACGGCCAACCGGCACAATAAAAGGCACTAACGCGTGGCGCGATTGCAGTATTGTACTTGATGTCCCGAATGAGGCAGCAACCGTCCATTTCGGTTTTCTGCTATCTGGTTACGGACAAGTCTGGGCGAAGGGTTTTCAATTGCAAACGGTCGGCGAAAATGTCTCTCCAACCGCCATAAATGGACGCGTCCTAGCAAAACCCTCCAACTTGAATTTCGCCTAAAAACTCAATGGCGCTTGCGCAAACTCTATATCACTAATGGTCTTATATATTATCACCATAGGGTGCGTGGTTTCCACGCACCATTTCAAGGACCGCGCCCATGCTGAATTTCCACACCCTAGACGTCTTCACCACCACCCCCTACGCAGGCAATCCCCTTGCCGTAGTCCTTAACGCTGACGCCCTAACCACGGCGCAAATGCAAACCATCGCGCGGGAATTTAATCTGTCCGAAACCCTCTTTGTCCAGCAACCCGATGATCCGGCCCACACCGCCAAAGTTCGGATATTTTTCCCCACGGCAGAAATCCCGTTCGCCGGACATCCCACAATTGGCTGTGCGATTCTGTTGGCCGAAAATCAGTTTGACGGGGATTTTGAGACGGAAATCACGCTGGAAGAAGTCGCAGGTCTAGTACCCGTATCTGTCAGCCGCAAAGGCAACGATATTCAAGCCGAATTCACCGCCCCCGTTATCCCCTACGCGCTGGATGTGAAAGCACCCGATCCAGAAACGCTTGCAAGCGGCCTGAACCTGCCCGTTGCCGGTATCGGATTTGATGACCACGCTTTCGGCATATTTGAGGGCGGTCCAAATTTCGCCTATATTCCCGTCGCATCGATTGATGCCCTGTCACGTGCCAAAATCGGCAGCGGATGGGAAGCGTTGACCAAACAAATCGGAACCAACTCCGCCTATGTTTATACGCGGACAGAAACCGGATACGCCGCGCGGATGTTTTCCCCGGGGGATGGCATCCCCGAAGACCCGGCAACAGGCTCCGCCTCGGCAATATTCGCCGCACAATTGCTGGCATCGGGGGATTTACGAGAAGGCACTAATAATTTCCACTTGGAACAGGGCGTCGACATGGGGCGGCCAAGCCAGATCAAACTGTCAATTGATCTGGAAGATAGCAAAATCACCGCCATCCGCATCGCCGGAACCGCTGTGCGAATTTCCCACGGAACGCTCGAAACCTTGCCTAGTCGCTGAAAGGTTAACAGCGCCGCGTGCAAAATCATATGCATGGGTTGTGCATGCATTGTGCATAGGTTGTGCATACCCAAATCCAACGGAAACGTGAAAAGGTTAACGCTTGCCGCCCCCAGTTTCCGTCCCTATATATTCACCCATGTTTGATACACTCCTTAAGCGCCTGACTGGCGCCCCGACCTCCGACCCGTTGGCCGCAACCGATGCACGTCTCGCGATGGCCGCATTAATGGTACGTGTCGCCCGAGCTGACCATGATTATGCGCCTGAAGAGGTCGCGATAATCGATAACTTATTGGAAAATAAGTATGATTTGGATGCAGCAGGCACTGCCGCCCTCCGAACCGAGGCCGAAGCGTTGGAGCTAGAGGCCCCCGACACCGTCCGTTTCACCCGTCTAATCAAAGACGCGATTCCATATGAGGACCGCAATGCAGTTGTCGAAAACCTGTGGCGAATTGTTTTAGCTGACGACGTGCGAGACGACCAAGAAAACGGTTTTCTGCACCTTGTAAGCCACCTGTTGGGTGTTACAGACCGTGACAGCGCAATTGCCCGACAAAAGGCCGCGAAAACAATTTAGATATCACCATTAACGGATTGTAATTGCTCTCTAATTTTGTTCGCATTTTCCCGAACTAAATCTGAATTTGGGTTAGACTTTTTGGCATTATTATTGTGCGGAAAGTCCATGCTTAACAACGGCTCCCCTAACAAGCGGCACAGTTCCAAATACCCGTCTCCCTGCTCCCAGCAAAGATCGGCAAACAGGTGTTTTCGAGGCTCCACAGTGAAAAATTCACGTACCTCTGCATTATGGTTTTCATAAACGGCGGCATAGTTTTTTTCGACACCGTGCGGGTAAGGGTACCCATATATCTTACGGCGAATATCGCGCCCCTTCACCCGTTCCGAATGGCTTTTGATGCTTTTCAACCATACATCTGTGGATTTCCGTGCGGTAAGAATATACCGCGCATTATCGCCGTATCGCGCATATATTTCCTTGTAAACCAGGGGCCAAGGCCAGTCCTCGAAGCTTTCATGCAATTCTGAATATTCAAAAATCGGGGCCATTTTACCGTTATAATAGTTGGTTACCAGACGCATTTCGCGGGGCGCATGATCGTATCCCAACCGCCGCAACGCAATCTTCAGGGAAGACGTCCCCGTCTTGTTCAATCCGATCCCAAATACTTTGAATGGTTTAGCCATAGCCTCGCCTACCGAACCCTGCCTGATAAATCAACGGAATTGCACCTTCCCAATATGGTCGTAGCACAGTAAAACGCAGACGAATCCTGCAATCGGAGCGACCATGACCAAAGATCCCGAAATCACCCAAGAGCTGATCCGCAACCATGGCCTGAACCAAGAGGAATACCAGCGTATACTGGAACTTCTGGATCGTGAACCGACATTTACCGAACTTGGTATTTTCTCTGCGATGTGGAACGAGCATTGTTCGTACAAGTCCTCTAAGAAATGGTTAAGGACGTTGCCGACCGAGGGACCTCAGGTGATTTGTGGCCCTGGTGAAAATGCGGGTATCGTTGATATTGGTGATGGTCAATGTGTTGTTTTCAAAATGGAAAGCCACAACCACCCATCCTATATCGAACCATATCAAGGTGCTGCGACAGGTGTTGGCGGAATTTTGCGCGACGTATTCACCATGGGTGCGCGGCCAATGGCGGCGATGAACTCTCTATCCTTTGGGGAACCCAGCCATCCCAAAACCAAACAATTGGTGAATGGTGTGGTCGAGGGCGTCGGCGGGTACGGCAATTGTTTTGGCGTCCCGATGGTTGGCGGCGAAGTGCGGTTCCACAAATCCTATAATGGCAACTGTCTGGTTAACGCATTTGCGGCAGGTATTGCTGATACCGATATGATTTTCTATTCGGCAGCATCGGGCATTGGTATGCCAGTGGTTTATCTAGGCGCAAAAACTGGCCGTGACGGGGTTGGTGGTGCGACGATGGCATCCGCTGAATTTGACGACACAATTGAAGAAAAACGCCCCACGGTACAGGTTGGCGACCCGTTCACCGAAAAACGCTTGATGGAAGCCACTTTGGAGCTGATGCAAACCGGTGCGGTAATTTCCATTCAGGATATGGGCGCAGCGGGCCTAACTTGTTCAGCTGTGGAAATGGGCGATAAGGGTAATCTTGGCGTAGCGCTCGACCTCGAAAAGGTCCCTGCTCGCGAAGAAAACATGACCGCATATGAAATGATGTTGTCAGAATCCCAAGAACGCATGTTAATGGTTCTGAACCCGGAAAAAGAAGCCGTGGCAAAGGCTGTATTTGAAAAATGGGATCTGGATTTTGCCATCGTTGGCGAAACAATTGCCGAGGATCGCTTTATCATCCGCTACAATGGCGAATTGATGGCGGATCTGCCGCTAAAAGCGCTGTCCGGTGAGGCACCGGAATATGATCGCCCATGGGTCGAAACACCGAAAGCTGCGCCCTTAACCGACATTCCAGATGTTGATATTGCCGAGGCCTTGTTAACCATCATCGGCAGCCCGAATTATAGTTCTCGCGCATGGGTCTGGGAGCAATATGACCATATGGTTGGGGCCGATACCGTTATTCGCCCTGGTTCCGATGCCGGTGTTGTGCGGGTTCATGGCACGCCAAAAGCGCTGACATTTACGTCTGATGTGACGCCGCGCTATTGCATGGCCAACCCTGTTGAGGGTGGCAAACAAGCCGTGGCCGAGGCATATAGAAATCTATGTGCTACAGGTTCTAAACCTTTGGCAACAACGGATAATATGAATTTCGGCAACCCCGAAAAACCCGAAATCATGGGCCAGTTTGTTGGCTGCATAAAGGGTATTAGCGAGGCGGTTTTGGCCCTCGACATGCCAATCGTTTCCGGCAATGTCAGCCTTTATAATGAAACCGACGGCGCTGGCATTATGCCGACACCAACCATCGGGGCTGTGGGTATTCTTGATACGCTCGACCAGATAATCCGTATTGTGCCCAATGACGGCGATACGCTTATTTTGATTGGGGATACCGACGGGCATCTTGGGCAATCTGCCTTGATGGCCGAAGTTTTCAACCGTGAAGAAGGCGATGCGCCACAAGTGGACCTAACGGCTGAACGCAAAGCCGGCGAGGTCGTTCGCGCAGCCAAAGCTGCCAACCTGATTTCCGCCGCACATGATCTTAGCGATGGTGGTTTGGCCTTGGCTATTTGTGATATGGCTTTGGCGGCTAATATCGGCATAAAAATCAGCGGTGAAGGCGCGGGTTGGTTTTACGGCGAGGATCAGGCGCGCTATATTTTGGCCTGTTCGGCTGGTCAATCTGACGAATTGCTGGCATTCTTGCAAAACGCATCGGTTCCAGCGACCATTATCGGCACAGTTGGCGGCAGTTCAGTCACCTTAGGCACCGCAACAATCCCGCTATCTGACATCAAAAAGGCCTCCGATGCTGGTATTCCGAAGGTTGCCGTTTAAATGACGATGCCCCTGCCCCTTGCGCCCGCCCGCAAGCGGCCTTAGATTTATCGTAACCAGTTTCAGGAGACAGCAATCAATGGCCATCGAAGCTCACCAAATCGAAACCCTCATACAAGCGGCATTTCCAACCGCAAAAGTCGAAATTCAGGACCTTGCCGGGGATGGCAACCATTACGCTGCGACCGTGGTGGCCGAGGAATTCAAGGGGTTGAACCGGGTGAAGCAACACCAATTGGTCTATGCTGCGCTTAAAGGCAAAATGGATGGCCCAGCTGGGGATTTACATGCGCTGGCTTTGACAACCAAAGCACCTGAGTAACTAAATCACAAAGCAATAATGTAATTTGATAAAATATAAGTCCCTGCGGATACATTCGTATCTATTGATTTAGATCAAGGCGTTTTTGACCTAATAGATCAAATTGTCTAT
>CAZYMT010000149.1:4108-7612 GCA_964649035.1 uncultured Rhodobacterales bacterium | reverse complement strand
CGGAAAAGGCGTTGTGCCGGTCCTGCTAGCCCGCGCCTATCTTGGCGAGGACGCAGCCCAGATCGCCGCGCTCGGCGCATTTCTTGGGCATTTATTCCCGATCTACCTGTGGTTCGAAGGCGGCAAAGGCGTTGCGGTGTTCCTTGGAATCATGTTGGCGTTGAATTTCTGGGCTGGCATGGCGATTTGCGCCACATGGCTGTTAACGGCCGTGGTTTTCCGGTTCTCGTCGCTATCCTCGCTGGTCGCATCAGCTTCGGCCCCAATATGGTTATTTGTTTTTGGCATGCCTTTCGCCGTTTGGCTGGGCGTGGTTCTGGCGGTACTGGTCTGGGTCCGGCATCACGCCAACCTTGGGCGATTACTGAAGCGCACGGAACCCAAAATCGGTAAAAAATGACTCCGGCGCAGGCAATAACATCCGGCTTCAAGAAATACTTCGTTTTCCGTGGACGGGCATCTGTCACAGAATTTTGGTGGGTCGTGTCGTTGATCTGGGCATGCATATTGCTAGCGGGGCTGGCGGACATCTTGATATTCATGTCCGAGGTGAAGGCCGAGCTGACCGAAATAGACCAAGAAACCGAACCCCTTAGGGCGTTGGACGCATTCTTTGGGCTGATTGATCAATACCGTCCAAAGGCCATCCAATACCCCATCGTCTTCCTGACCATTCCCGCCTTCTCGGTCGGCGCGCGCCGATTGCACGACATGCGAAAATCCGGCTGGCGACAAGTTTCAATTTTGCTTCCGCTGTTTTTTGGTATTGTGTTCACGGGTATCGGATATCTGATGGAGCGCTTGGGTGTTTTTGAAGGAAATGCAATTTTACTGCCAGCCTTTCTTGCGTTGATCGGCGGCGGCGCGATGGCGTTTGCCACATTTGATCGTGTAGGGGACGCTGGGCGCAATGTTTACGGTCCGGTTCCAAAACGATAAGCTGTTGAATTTCAAGTAATAATAGCGCTATAAGTTCATACCTAATATGTTGGAAGTTTTCTTATGACCTTTTTAGAATCTGTAACTACCTGCTTTCGCAAATATGTGACTTTTTCAGGACGGGCTGCACGCTCCGAATTTTGGTGGTTTTTTCTATTTAATATGATTGCTAACGCTGTGTTAAGCCGCGCTGATGGCTCTCTCTTTAGTAGTGGGTTCGACAACGCTGGACCACTTGCGTCGTTCTATTCTGCGATAATATTTATACCCACACTCGCTGTTCAGGTGCGTCGATTGCACGATTTAGATAAGTCCGGATGGTGGTACTTAATAATACTGGTTCCAATTGTCGGTTGGATTGTGCTGTTGGTCTGGAATGTTTCCGAGGGCACAATTGGTGACAATCGTTTTGGGCCAAGCACCCGTAGCCGTGGTCCAAGCGCAGACAAGCGTCCGCCGAAGCCACCAAGAGGAAGACCCGTCAAGGAGCGGGAAAGCACAGTTCCGTCCGTAAAACGTACCCCGACAATCCGGCGTCGCTGAATGGCCGGCGACCGGAACGGAACACCATTTATTTGTTCTTGAGCAACAGAATGCCGGTGCGTTCGCGCAACAAAAACGGGCCGGGATTGCCGTGCATATCGACATAGTCAGGAAAATCTACAGTTATGTTGGCACCCTCGGGGGGATTTGCCAAGGCAATACCGTCGCGGAAATCACGGCGATACAAGCTGTTAAACCTATATCTCCCGGTCACCGGTTGCCCCGGATCCAGCTCATATCCCACCCACATTCCGCTATCCGGGGTGATAAACTGGTCGGTCAACATATCGCCGTCAACGCGGCTGATATAGTATAATGCCAAGGCGTATTCGCGTGCGGTGTTATCGTCAGGAACGCCTTCAATGCTAACCGTGCGCCCCAACTGGTGTATCCAGTCAATATATCGCATCACCGCCTCAAGCGAGTATGGCCCGTCGTCGCCCGTCAAATTGGCGTCATTGAAACCCTGTTCCAAGGTGATTTCGTCAGCGAGCAGGATTTGTTGCCGGATTTGATCTCGATCCCCCTCATGATCTGCAAACCAAATGGCGTTGTGAATAATATGAATATCCTGCCCTGCTTCGCGGATATCGGACAACATTCCGATCATATATTTACGCCATGCCCGTAACGTCATCGGCTGGTTGGTTCTGGGATCAATCGGGATGACAGGTTGCGTGCCATCACTAGTTCGAAACACCATATTCACATCATCCAGAAACAACGCCGGATAGCCGATTTTGGTGCGCTTACGCAGATTATTCACCCAATAGTCCCGAAAGCCCTGATTGCCAAAATCCGCGGCATATTGCGTGCAGGTCCCGTTATCACATTCATAGTCGATATAGAGCATGTTGCCGGCGCCGTCCCGCAACACCCAATCAGGATGGGCAGCAATCAGGTCAGTCTCTTCAACATAAATAGCAAAAAGGCCTTCGTATTCCGCACCATTTGGATACCATGACAGCTTTTCGTCAAAATAGGATGACCAGACAATCATACGTTCAAATGAATCGCGTATCCATTTCTGCTCAATCGGATCAGAGGTCGAAGAATAGCGGTCAAATCCGGAATCCGCGATTTGTAACAAGCGAACAGGGAACCCCTTCACCTCAGCCGCCGCGATGCTTGGTAGCGAACATGCCAATGCGCCAAGCAGCACCAGTCTGCGAAAATATTGGAACTTTAGGGGCATTACTCCACCGTTTTTTTAATAGCTATATTCCTGATATACTCGTTTTATATCACCCTGCCATTCGCATTTATAAAGCCGGATCAGTTTTTGCGCTGGTGAATAACCACGATCAACGGTTTCCTGCAAAGCGTTCAGGAAATGGGTTTCGTCAGGGATCAAACCACCTGCACCGGGCATGGCGCGGGCTTTCAGGCCAGCCTCGGAAATCTTCAGAACATCGCGGGCCAGATCGCGAACGCTGCGCCCGTCAATTTCGGCTTGCAACCCGTGTTTGGCCACATCAATCCGCAAAGCATCACGCTGTTCGGCATTCCAACCCTTGGCCAAATCCCATGCCGCATCCAGCGAGTTTTGATCATACATCAACCCGACCCAGAACGCCGGAAGCGCACAAATCTTGCGCCATGGACCGCCGTCGGCCCCGCGCATTTCCATGTATTTCTTGATCCGCGCTTCGGGGAACGCTGTGGTCAGGTGATCGGCCCAATCCGAAAGGGTTGGGATTTCGCCGGGCATTGCCGGCAGTTTACCCCCAAGGAAATCACGGAAGGACATGCCCAGCGCGTCGATATATTTCCCATCGCGGTAAACAAAATACATCGGCACATCTAGGGCATATTGCACCCAAGCCTCAAACCCGAAACCATCTTCAAAGACGAACGGTAACATGCCGGTGCGGGCTTTATCCGTATCTTGCCAAATACGGGCACGGTAGCTTTCATAGCCGTTCAAGCCACCCTCAAAAAAGGGCGAGTTAGCAAAAAGCGCAGTCGCAATTGGTTGCAAGGCCAGTGCCACACGCAATTTTTTCACCATGTCCGGTTCTG
>CAZYMT010000149.1:0-4098 GCA_964649035.1 uncultured Rhodobacterales bacterium | reverse complement strand
GTTCACCTGAATGGTAGTTGTTCGCCGCATCATCTTGGTGCCATGTTCGCCAACGCGGCCCATATAGGCGTCCATCAGCGCATACCGCCCTTTGGGCATTAGTGGCATCTGTTCATGTGTCCAATCCGGTGCCGCACCCATGCCAAAGAAACGCACGCCAATCTTGTCCGCAATCTCCTTCACTTCGCGCAAATGATCGTTGGCCTCGTCACAAGTTTGGTGAATGGATTCTAGCGGCGCACCCGATAATTCCAACTGCCCACCGGGTTCCAGACTGATATTCGCAAGGCCCTTATTGAGGCCAATCAGGTTGCCCGCTTCCAGAACAGGATCCCAGCCAAAGCGATCCCGTAGACCTTCTAGCAGCGCCAAAATTGAACGCTCACCCTCATAAGGGAGCGGCAGAAATGTATCTTTGCAATAACCGAATTTTTCATGCTCGGTACCGATGCGCCATTCGCTTTTCGGCTTACATCCCGACGACAAATATTCCGCTAACTGGGAGTGGTGTTCGATGGGGCCGCCGCCGGATTGTGGAATTGACATATTTACACTCCTGTCATGTTGGTTGTCTCAGACTTAGGGCGCTGCACGGGGCTGCGCAAGTCACGCTGACCAAATTGTGAAAATTTCCTGTGTCTCAGTTTCCATCGCCTTCAAAATCGTCTCGTATTTGAACCCGTTCAGCGAGGCAAATGTTTCAATCAACCGATCCGCCCCTTCGGCGGCAGCTGGAATAACCAGCGAACCAGCACCGTGCCACAATATCCAGTTTCGATCACCAGACGCGCTGGGAAGGGTGGATATTTGGATGCGGCTGATGTTATCCACCTCAACCTCGCCGCCCTGAACCGGTGAAAAATAGGTTATGCTGCGCTCGTTGATTTCGACCACACCGGGGCCGGAAACATCGCGGCGAAGGCGGGCCCGAAGATAGGAAACATACAATAAACTACCGACGAGCGCCGCCACAGCCAACCCGATCAGACCAGAAATGACGCTCGACTGAATATAGGCTTTCCAAAGCAGCCAAATCGCAAAAGCCATCGCAACAGCGATCACGGCAGGTTCACGCCAACGGCGCAGGGAGGTCACGGCCTCGGGGCGTAGGAATGGCATTATTGCGCACCTCGATCAAAGATTTTTAGGGTAAAATGGCCAATTTTTAAAAACCCGATCCCGCTATAAGCCCGTACTGCGGGTTCACCGCTGGCAAACAGAATAGCACGGTTTGCACCATTTTTGCGCGCCTCGTCCAGATGCAGGGCCACGGCTGTTCTGGCGAACCCTTTTGAACGCAGCGCGGGCGGCGTAAACACCCCGCCGATTTGTACACAATCGGGCATAATGGCATTAAAACCAGTGAAACTGATCGGTGCACCATCTTGTTCCAAAATTCGATATTGCCCCGTATCAATCATACTTTCCGCCTGCCTTTTCGCCTGATCACGAGTCTGCGGGCTATCCACCTGCGACATCGCCTCAATCACATAGGCAAGCCGCCATTCCACGACAAGCGGCAGATCGGACTTTTGGGCGGTGCGCAAGTGAATGTGTCCAATGTCGGGGATTTTCAGGTCATCCAGATCAAGCGACATTAGCGGTTCCAGATCGTTCATCAACACCGGCAAATCATCAAGCCCAAGGGCATCTGAAAGCGCCGCAACCTGACGCGAATCCCCGATCACCCCCATAAGTTTGTTTTTCGCCGGAATAACTCCCGCCAAATATTCCGCGATATTTTTAACCCCGTCAGGTGACTGGACCATCAACGTTCCACCATTTGAAATCGCACCGATGCCAGCAATTTCACTGTCATATTCCTCGATGAAATAACGCATCGCATAGTCGTGGTCACTTTGCCCAATGCCAAAGCGCAACAAGTTGCCGCGCAGAAACATCGAGGTTTCGGTATGCGACGCGAGGAATGTTTCCAAACGCCCAGCGTCTTGACGAATCGCCTCTACAATCATCCCCAATCCCCCAATGCTGACTGCCAAGCGGTCATTGCTGCCACAGCGGCAGTGTCCGCACGCAAGATACGCGGGCCGAGGGTTACCGAAGTTGTCACCGACATCCCCCGTAATTTTGCCGCTTCATCCGGGGAAAACCCACCTTCGGGGCCGATAATAATCGCCCATTTTCCAGCGTCGGCTTTGGCCAAAGCCTCGGCAACGGGTAATGCCGTCAGGCTTTCGTCGCAGAACAATAACTGGCGATCAGCAGGCCAATCGGCCAGTGCAGCATCAAATTTTTGCGCCTCTTCAACCTTGGGAACATAGGTTCCACCACATTGCTCAGCCGCTTCAACGGCGTGTGCTTGCAGGCGATCCTGTCGCAAACGTTCCGAATTGGTGTAGCTGGTCAGGATCGGCATTATCCGAGCAGCCCCCAGTTCGGCAGCCTTTTCGACGATAAACGCTGTGCGGGATTTTTTTATCGGCGCAAAAAGTAACCACAGATCAGGCGGGGCCAATTGCGGGCCAGATTGCTCGATACAAACCAGCTTTCCGCCACGCTTTCCAGCCTCGGCCACCTCACCCAGCCATTCGCCGTCCGTACCGTTAAATACCCGAATTTGCGCGCCAACTGATAGGCGCATGACATTAAACAAATAGTTCGCAGAATCGCGGCTAAGCACAATCCCTTGCCCTACCCCCAACGATCCCTCTACATAGAGCCTGATTTTCGCTGTTTTAGCCATGGTGTGCCTCGATGAATTCATCTGACAATATGCCCGATTCTGATCCAGATGGAAGGGTTGCTGACGCGGTTTCGCAAAATTGGGTAGATCGCTTTGCCCCTAAATGGTCGCGCCCCTACCTGCGCTTGTCCCGCGCGGACCGTCCTGCGGGAACTTGGTTGCTACTATTGCCGTGCTGGTGGGGCTTGGCGCTGGCAGTTGCCGCTGATCCAGCGGGCGGAACATTATATGATTTATGGATCGCGGTCGCCTGCGGTATAGGCGCATTTCTTATGCGCGGCGCGGGCTGCACGTGGAATGACATCATGGATCGGGAATTTGACGCCAAAGTTGCACGCACAAAATCCCGCCCAATCCCGTCAGGCCAAGTCAGCGTAAAGCAAGCCGCCATCTGGTTGACCGTCCAAGCCCTGATCGCGTTTGGCGTGCTGCTGACATTCAACACATTCGCCATTCTGCTCGGTATTGCCGCCCTGATCCCCGTCATCATCTACCCGTTCGCCAAACGGTTTACATGGTGGCCACAGGTTTTTCTTGGCGTTGCGTTCAACTGGGGCGCGTTGCTGGCATGGGTCGCGCATACCGGCAGCTTGGAATGGCCAGCGATATTCCTATACCTGTCCGGCATCGGCTGGACGCTATTCTACGATACCATCTATGCCCACCAAGACACCGAGGACGACGCGCTAATCGGCGTAAAATCGACCGCGCGACTATTTGGCGAAAACACCCCGCGATACTTGTTCTATTTCCTCGTCGCGTCGGTAACATTCTTGTCCGTAGCAATCGTTTATGCGCTGATCTCCGGCCCACCATTAATCATGTTTGTCGCCCTTATCGCCGCTTGGGTGTTTGGTTTGCACATGTTTTGGCAAATGCGAAAACTGCGGATTGATGATCCGGAGGTCTGCCTACACCTGTTCCGATCCAACCGCGATGCCGGATTGTTGGTTGCCGCGATCCTGGCCCTAGCTGCGCTGATTTAGTCGGCAATATTTCGCAACCCGTACTTGCCCTGCCCCGCGCTATCCCGTAAAAACCGCACTCGTAGTAACCACCGTTTGAGGCACCATGCGCGCGTCCGCTCTTACTTTCGTCACTGTCGGTTTTCTGGCCAGTATCGCAGCTGCGGCTGCGGTCGCGCATTATGCTGTGACGAAAATCGAACAAACCTCGGAACGAACGGTAAAATCAGCGTTGGTTGCTTCGGGACAAAACTGGGCCACGGTGGAAACTGACGGCACATGGATTCGTCTGACTGGGACTGCCCCGGATGAGCAAAAACGCATTCAAGCGCTGAGCGTGGTTTCCGCTGTTGTGTCATCCGCCCGCATCCAAAACCTGACAGAGGTGGAGGAAAGCATCCCCGCCATCGCTCCGGATTTTGCACTAGA
>CAZYMT010000148.1:0-7664 GCA_964649035.1 uncultured Rhodobacterales bacterium | reverse complement strand
GCCAAAGCCGAACGTATCCGGTTCGACCCACCCGACCCCAGCATCGTCAGATCGCCGCCACTGCGCAGCGCCATCGGACACATCATCGAGGCCAGCCGTCGATCCTGCGTCCAGCTATTTGGACCGTCCGGCACAAGGTCGTCTTCGCCCAACATATTATTCGCCATAATCCCGGTTCCCGGCACGATCAGCCCGCACCCCTCGCCGTTAGAAAGGGTTAACGAGGCCCCCATGCCCTGTTGGTCAATAACCGAAATATGGGTAGTACCACGTGTTGCGGCTTGATGTTGTTGCAGCGTGTTTTTCAAGGCCTCAACCATCGCTGGATCAAGCAAGATCTTTTTGCCCATTTCCGGATGGTGATCAATGTCATGTTTTGCACGTATATTGGCCACCTCGTGCAAACATTTCACCAGTGTCCGATCGTCGGGATCATTTGGTAGTGCCTTCAAACATAACGCTATTTGTACGCCGCCGAGACTTGGGGACGGGTTTAGGTCTAGTTCAACACCGCGCCGCTCAATCCGCAAAACCTTGCGCCCGATCGGGCGGTAGGATTTCAAATCGTCAGCCTGTAATTGTCCGCCATCCAGCGACAATAATGCTTGCGCAACTTCGCCTTCCTGAAAGAACCGTGCCCCCTCAAGTGCCATGACTTCCAACGTATCCGCCATACGTGAATTGGTTAAGACATCACCCTCGGCCAGCAGGTTTTCATTTAACGTATATAGAGTGCGCACACCCGCGCTGACGCGAAAGATTGGTTCAACATAACCCAGAACTTCGGCCTGAAACGCGGTGATCGCAACGCCCGAACGCGCAGCGGTTACCGCCGCCGAAACCAGTTCAGGCATTGGAATTCGCCCGAATTGCGCGTGGGCCTCGAACAAGCCCGGCACCAAGCCCGGTGTGGCGATGGTTCCCGCGCCACAATGGAAGGTCTGTTGGGTCGGACCAAAATCCACCACGACCTCACGCAGGTCAATATCGGCCAAGCTTCGCTTCGCCTTTGGTGTTTGCACAAAGAAATCAAGGCACTGCGCCTTACCGCTCGGCGGCACAACCATCAAAAAACCACCAGCCAAGGGCGACGCCAAAACCGGTTCCGCGATGCACGACATAAATGCGGCAGCGATTGCAGCATCCACAGCAGTCCCCCCTGCACGCAAAACATCTGCGGCAGTTTTTGTGGTCAATTCATGACCAGTAGCAACGGCAAATTTCGACATTTATCCCTCGGACTATTTTCAGAATAGTCACTTGGTTTCGTAACAATAACAACCACAAAGCGAAAGGATTGTTGCAACTAGTGCCACGATCCGCAATGATACAGCAACTCTAGAAGAACTAAGGGGCTTTTTATGGCTAGAATCGTATTGGTAGATGATGATCGCAATATTTTGACGTCTGTTTCAATGGCACTGGAATCAGAAGGCTTTGAAGTTGAAACCCATACGGACGGTGTAGCAGCCCTATCTGCTTTGCTAAACGACGAACCAGATCTTGGGGTTTTCGATATCAAAATGCCCCGTATGGACGGCATGGAATTGCTGAGGCGTCTACGCCAAAAATCAGAAATGCCGGTGATTTTCTTGACCTCCAAAGACGATGAAATCGACGAGGTTCTTGGCCTGCGCATGGGCGCAGATGATTATATGCGGAAACCCTTTTCGCAGCGCCTATTGATCGAACGGATCAAAGCTATCCTGCGCCGCAAAGAAGTCCGAAGTACGAATGAAGAGGAGGTTCCACCAGAAGACGCGGCCTTTACACGTGGCAGTCTAGAAATGGATCCTTTGCGCCATAAAGTTACTTGGAAAGAGAATGACGTTTCGCTGACGGTAACCGAATTCCTCCTTTTGCAATCCTTGGCCATGCGCCCGGGCGTTGTGAAAAGCCGTGATCAGTTGATGGATATTGCTTACGACGATCAAGTCTATGTTGATGACCGCACGATCGATAGCCACATTAAACGTCTGCGTAAAAAGTTCCGTAACCATGATGCCGAGTTTTCTTCGATCGAAACGCTCTATGGTATCGGATATCGCTTTATCGAGGCATAACAGCACATGTTCAACAGCAGGCCCAGAGTCGACATACCGTTGCCTGACACCGAGGGCATGCAGTCAAAGTTCAAAAGCAGGCGTGGTTGGACAGGGTCACCCTTAACTACCAAGATTATTGCTTTTAATCTTGTTGCGGTTAGCTTGCTTTTTTCGGGAATTCTGTTCCTAAATCAATCACGCGACAGCTTGATTTCCTTGCGTTCCCAGACACTTAAAACCGAAGCCCTGATACTTGCGAATGCGTTGTCTTTTCATATGGATGCGCTGGGAAATCATACACTTCTGGATGAAAACATCGCGGAAGTGTTGATGTATATTTCTATGCCCGCAAATTCACGTGCCCAATTATTTGCAGCCAATGGTTCACCTATTTCGGAACTGGGCGCTGCCGAAATAATTGAGTTGTCAGAAGATGTGCGGACCGACTCTTTTGGTGATATTTTGGATGACGCATGGTCGCGGATTTCGGCGGTCACCCGGCAAAATGGTAGTGATGATGATGACACCTTCTTGGCAGAGTTTCGCGCGGATGTGGCGCGACGTGCGATGTTCACAGATGACGTTGTGCAAACGACCGGATTAAACAGTGTTCAGCAATCAATTCTAACCGTAGGCACCCCAGTTTTTTTTAACGAACGTATCGTTGGTGCTGTCGTACTGACCACAGTTGGTGGCGAAATTGACGGGTTCGTTCGCGGAGAACGCTTGCAGATATTAAAGGTCTTTATGCTGGCTATGGTAATTTCCGTTCTGCTTTCTTTCATATTGGCCAGCACAATTGGTCGCCCGTTGCGACTGCTTACAGAAGCAGCAGCACGAGGGAGCCTGCAAAAATCCGGCAAAGTTAACCCGCGCCGCATCAATATTCCCGATTTAACAGCGCGCCCCGATGAAATCGGTGAGCTATCCCGCCAACTTCGTAACATGACCACAGCGCTTTATGATCGGATTGACGCAAATGCTTCATTCGCTGCGGATGTTGCACATGAAATTAAGAACCCACTGACGTCTTTGGGGTCTGCCGTAGAAACAATGCAATACGCTAAAACCGCAGAAATGCGCGAAAAATTGCTAAATGTCATCCGCGATGATGTCAAACGCATGGACCGGCTCGTTACAGATATCTCCAATGCTTCGCGGCTAGATTCGGAATTGGCCAAAGAAGATTTGGAGATTATTGATCTTAAAGAAATGCTCTCAAGGTTGGTCGAATATCAAGCCGAGCTTGCATCAGAACAAGGTGTGGGAGTGCTGGCAGATATGCCACCAGAAGCCTTTAATATCCCCGGGATCGAAGGGCGGCTTGCACAGGTATTTGTAAATCTAATTACCAACGCCGTTTCTTTTGTTCCAGAAGGCGGACATGTTAAGGTGATCTTGCGCTCGGGTAGTGATGACATGGTAACAATCATGGTTGAAGACACCGGCACTGGCATCCCGAAAGAGAACCTTGAAGACGTATTTAAACGGTTTTATTCCAACCGGCCCGAACAGGAATTTGGAAATAATTCTGGGCTTGGCCTAGCAATTTCCAAACAAATCATCGAAGCGCATGGCGGTGAAATTTGGGCCGAGAATATTTACGCGGACGATGAGCACGAAGTGCCCACAGGCGCTAGGTTCACAGTGACATTGCCACGATGATTAGTTCCCTGCACGCAAGTTGCGTTGCATTTGAGACACGGGGCGTATTGATTTTAGGAGCTTCTGGCGCAGGAAAATCAACGCTAGCGCTTCAACTGATAGCGCTTGGCGCAAGTTTGGTTTCGGATGACGGAACAAATTTGACGGAGCAATCGGGGCAGCTTGTTGCGCAATGTCCCGATGCAATCAATGGCATGATCGAGGTGCGTGGAATTGGCCTGATAGCCGTTCCACCAAAGGTTAGCGCGATGGTCGTGCTGGCGGTTGATCTTGATCGCAGCGAACCAGAACGCCTACCGCCTCACCGTACGATCACGCAGTTGGGTCTTGAGGTTGATGTCATTTATGGCAAAGATATACAAAACTTGGCGGCGGCGGTGAAATTGTTAGTAGAAGGTGGCCGTATCGCGTGAATGAGGCACATATGTCTGTTGACCCAAAAGAAAAACTATTGCTGATCACAGGCCCTGCGGGTGCCGGTCGATCAACCGCAATCAAAATCCTAGAGGATCTGGGGTATGAAGCAATCGACAACATGCCGATGTATCTGGTGCGCCGATTGCTGTCAGGAACCCCGCTCGACCGCCCCCTAGCCATCGGTGTTGATGCGCGTACACGCGGTTTTGAAGCCGGCGCATTGTTGGAACTGGTCGAAGATCAGGGCGCAACTCTGGTGTTTTTAGACTGTGACGAAGAAACCTTGTTGCGACGGTTTAGCGAAACACGACGACGCCATCCCCTTGCAGCCAAAGACACACCTTTGATCGGTATTCAGCGCGAGATTGAGCTGATGCGCGGCTTGCGTGAACGCGCCGATATCTTGATTGACACCTCGGAGCTGTCACCGCATGAATTAAAAGCCGAAATATCCGGAATGTTCGATTGGGAGAAATCTAACACCCTTGCGGTCTCGGTTCAGTCGTTTTCGTATAAGCGCGGGACGCCGCGCGGCATCGATATGATCCTTGATTGTCGGTTTTTACGGAACCCGCATTGGGAAAAAGATTTGCGTGCGCTGAATGGAACGAATGATGCCGTCGCCGCGTTTGTTATGGCTGATCCGCTTTATGAACCATTTTTTAAGCAATTATGTGATATGTGTGAATTACTACTTCCGGCCTACCGAAAAGAAGGAAAAGCATATTTTTCCATAGGGTTAGGGTGTTCTGGTGGTAAACATCGCTCTGTTACTGTTGCAGAAAATTTAATGAAGGTACTTGCGCAAAGTGGCTGGCAGGTGTCTATACGCCATCGAGAACTAGATCGCCAAGCCGATGCGCTGGCGACATTGAAGGGAACGGTGCCTAAGTGATTGGTATTGTAATAGTAGCACATGGTGGTTTGGCACGCGAATATCTAGCAGCGCTGGAGCATGTCGTGGGTAAACAATCTGGCCTGACATCGGTAGCGATCGGCGCGGAATGTAATCGTGACAGCAAACAACAAGAAATCAAAGACGCAATAGCCAGTGTAGATACTGGTGACGGCGTTGTTATTGTGACTGATATGTTTGGTGGCACCCCGTCAAATCTGGCGATGAACGCCTGCGAACGTGACGATCGACGCGTGATATATGGTGCCAATCTGCCGATGCTGGTGAAACTAGCTAAAGCCCGTGGAATGGGGCTGCAAAAAGCCGTTGCTTGTGCGGTTGATGCTGGTCACAAATATCTGGATTGCGCGCAGAAATCTGTAGCAAGGGCGTAACATGATCCTGAAAATTCAAAATGAAAAAGGGCTCCATGCCCGTGCATCCGCCAAATTCGTCGAAACCGTCGAAAGTTTTGATGCAAGTGCCGAGGTTTCCAAAGACGGAATGGGTGCATCCGGTGATAGCATTATGGGGTTGCTGATGTTGGCCGCCTCAAAGGGGTCTGAAATTGAGGTCACAACTGCCGGCACAGACGCAGATCCATTATCCGACGCGCTAAAAGCACTTGTCGATAACTTGTTCGGCGAAGGCAAATAGCCTAGATATCGAAACCCGCTTCGCGCATCAATTCGTTGGATTTTTTTTCGATTATCACTTCTATCTTATCAACGAATTCGCGGACTTCCAAACCCGCCTCGACGGGCTCAAGAAACTCGATCACAGCTAAACCCGGTTTGCGAATCGGGCTTTTACGTGCCCAAAATACTCCAACATTTGTTGCAACAGGAACACAGGTTTGCCCCATTCGTGAATAAATGACCCCTGCCCCGACGCGGTAAGGATTGGTGGCACCGGGTAAAACGCGCGTACCTTGCGGGAAGATAACTGTCTGTCCAGCATAGGTCGTATCGTCCTCCAACTCCTTCACCATTTTTTCGATAGCAGCGCCTTTTTTTCCGCGCGCAACGGGCGGACATCCCAGCCGCCAACCATAAATTCCGATGACAGGTGCCCAAACCAGTTCACGTTTCATCACAAATTTTACGCGCGGCAAATAGTATGAAAGCATTAAAATATCTAGGAAAGACATATGCTTAGAGCAAATCAATACTTGTTCTTGAGGAATTCTCCCGCGGCATTCGACATGAATTCCGCAAATCACGCGGAAAACCCAGAACATCGTCGCGCAGTATCTTTTCACAACCCAGTACGCCCCATCGCGCGACAAAAGCGCGATCGGCAAGCCACCAAAGCCGATGATGGCAAGGATAAGATACATCAACATATTTGCAAATTGGGATCGAATTAACAGCATTTCACAGGCCTCAAAACAGTTTCGTTAATTGGTTTAGAGTGCGGGTTGGGAAAATACAACAAACAAGGAATGACGCGCAACGCTTGGAAAGCGGGTCAAGCATAGGGTAAACATAAATAAAACGATTCGCTTGAAAGTGAATCAGACTTAATTTTGAGGTTGTTATGCGGATTACTTGTCCCAAATGCGAAGCCCAGTATGAGGTTGACGAAAATGATATCGCTTTCTCTGGACAAGAAGTTCAGTGCAGTGAATGCGAAACCGTTTGGATGCAAAAACGCGATGGCACAGCAACCGAAATCATTGATGAAGTAGATGAAGCGGTAGAAGCCGCTGAAGATAGCAATGTAGTTGTCGAGTTTCCCGAAACCTCTATAGCCGCGCCTGTTGAAGAACCTTTTTCCGGGCAATCTCTCGATGCGTTAGACGAAACTGTTGAAAATTCCGATGATGCAGACGATGAACCATTTTCGGGACAAAGTCTGGAAGATTTGGAAGAAGCCGTCGATTCTGTTGAGGAAATCGAAGGAAGTGCTGAAGATGCCATCGAAGAACAAAATTCGGATGAATTGCCAGAGGATGATACGCCAGAAACCACTGATGTTTTCCAAGGGCAGAGCCTCGCAGATCTAGACGATCCGGACATCGAAGAATCCGATGATACCAGCGAAGACGCTTTTGAAGGCCAGAGTCTGGATACAATAAATGAAACCGATGAAGTTGAAGAGGCCGAAGGTTTCCAAGGCCAAAGCCTAGACGATTTTGAAGCGGCAGTCGAAATTGAAAACGACGTTGAAGAAAACATTGTCGAGGAAGCCTTTGCGGAAGAGAAGCTTGAGGATGATGACGAGGATGACCAAGAAGACGACATCCTTGAAGAACAAGATATCGACACGCTAGAAGAACCATCCGATAGCGAGCAAGAATCCGATGGGCAGAGTCTGGATAATGTCGACGAGTTGGCCGAGGCCGCTGAACTCGAAGAAGACCCTGTCGAAAATGAGGTTACCGAAGCCGAAACGGCTGAAGAACAAGGCCATGATCTTGATGAAAATCCGGATACCCCCGAAGAGGCCGAACTGGACGAGGATGCTCAGGAGGATGGCGTTACTGAGCCTGCTGATGATGATCTTGACCTAGATGGTCTGGAAGCATTGATCGCCTTGGACGAAGAACGTTTACAAGCTGAAGCCCACGACGAAGCAGAATTCGAAGAGCCAGAGCCAGAGCCAGAGCCAGAGCCAGAGCCAGAGCCAGAGCCAGAGCC
>CAZYMT010000147.1:0-7711 GCA_964649035.1 uncultured Rhodobacterales bacterium | reverse complement strand
GCCGAAAGCCCCGGTATCGCCCCCATGAACAGGCCAAACAGGCCCGACAAAAGGATGACCATCAGAACATAAGGATCAAAGACAAGGGGGAGTGCCGCGATGAAATGTTCCATGTCTACCACCTATATTCTTGCAGAATTCCCCAAGGCAGGGGAACGCGCAGGACTTCGCCAAAGAAATATTGCAGGGCAATGACGCAGATGACGGACAGCATCAGGGACTTTAACCAGTATTGTGGTCCGCGCAGCCATATCAGCAACGATAGAATGCTGACGAAACCGGCGATTAGAAACCCCAACCAATCCGAGAAAAGAATGTAGAAAATCAGAACCACGATTACCAACGAGAAATTGGCGACATGGCGCGGCGATGCAACCCAGTCGAGGGCTTGAACCCAAGGTGCTGCGCCCCGATCCCGCACGCCTTGGAACACCATCACCAGCCCCAACAATCCCATCGCACTAGCAATGGTACGCGGGAAGAACGAGGCGCCGTAATTTTGCCCCGGCATAAGACGGAAATCTTTGGTGAGATAGAAAATCAGTCCGGCGAACAGAATAAAAAAAACACCCGATATCGCATCATTAACTTTCACAAGCCTGCCCCTTTTAAATCTCTGCCCCGATTGGATCATCGGGGCAGAGGATATTATCAGTTAGCGATTCCGACTTCGGTCATCACAATGCCGAAATTCTCATCCGCAGCCTGCATGTATGCGGCGGCCTCTTCGGCCGGACGCCAAACCATGCCAAAACCACGACCCTCCATGAACTCGCGATACTCATCGGAATTGTAGGCCCGCTCCAACGCAGGAACGAGGACGTCAATTACCTCGTCCGGCAATCCAGCCGGGCCTGCAACCATGCGCCATGCGCCCACGGTCCAGTCAGTTCCCGTTGCCTCTTTCAAGGTTGGCACATCAGGTAGAATTCCCAGACGGTCCTCGCCCATTGTGGCCAGCGCACGAACTTCGCCCGCTTCGATCAGGGCGCGTCCTTCGGCCAAAGACGAGGTCACAAAGGTGATGCCACCAGCAACCATATCTTTAAGCGCAGGTGCCGCACCTTGACTTGGAACCCAAGGAGCAACCGCTGGATCGACGCCTTCGGCGAGCATCCATCCGGCATATCCAAGATGCCAAATACCGCCCTGACCTGTACCAGACCCATTAAACGTTCCTGCGGGTGCCGCCTTGATTGCAGCTAGCAAATCAGCTGCGGTTTCATAAGGTGAATCCGCCTTGACCATCAATCCACCGGAATCCAGATTAACCTGCGCCAGAACGGTATAATCCTTATAGCTAAGGTCGGTCAGACCGGCCCAATGCATCATGGTGATTTCAACGGTCGGCATGCCGATCGTATATCCGTCTGCGGTTGCCGTAGCGATGGCGGAATGCCCAATAACACCTGAACCACCTGTGCGGTTAACCACGTTCACCGGCTGCCCAAGGTCTTTTTCTAATAGCACTGCCAGAATGCGACCAACCGCATCGGTGCCACCACCTGCGCCCCAAGGCACGATAAAAGTAATCGGTCGATCCGGATATTCCGCTTGCACCGGGGTCACAAGACCCATCGTCGCGATTGCAGCCAAGGCCATTCCGGCTGTTTTAATAATATTTCGTCTTTTCATTTGCGTATCCTCCCATGCAAATTCTTTTGGCAGAGAAGTTTTGTTATCGTTGGCATCTCGATTCAGCGCCCCGCCAGTCAACCTGAACCAGATGGCCGCAGCGATACTTGATAAAAGCGTTACAAAGAATGGACCAACCACAACACCCAACAAACGGAATGACACAGCACGAATCCAAGGCACAACTACGGCTAGGTCAGACTAGCCGTCAAATAAGTAGTATACAAGATATATTTGGTATATTAGATGATGCAAGAAAGCGACACCCCAGCACGCTGGGCCCCATATCAAGCGCAAAGCCGATTTTCCCTTTCCTTCAGGCTATGAAATATGACGCGAGATGGACTGTTCAGACCACAACAGGGGTTTAGGGGCACCTATATTGCCCCTTTCTTTCACCACATTGCTCTGATCAAGAAGAGTGTTATTGAAGGAAATATTGCCAGGATTATTATGCGTAGGACGTCCGATGCCACAAAATACACCACAGCTTTGTAGGTTTCGCGCATCGGGGTTGTTCGGTCCATCGCGTTGATAATAAACAAATTTAGACCCACAGGCGGCGTTATCAATCCCACCTCGACCACAATAAGCACCAGAATTCCGAACCAGATCGCCATCTCGTCATGTGGCAAGCCAAAATCCAGACTGCTCATAACCGGAAAGAAAATTGGGATCGTCAGCAGGATCATCGACAGGCTGTCCATCACGCATCCAAGCAGTAGATACATCAGCAAAATGATGCTTAGAACCAACCACGGGCCAAACCCCTGATCGACGATAAAGGCTGATATGGATTGCGGGACTTGCGTCAGCGCCAAGAAAGAATTGTAGAACCCAGCCCCCAGAATGATAACGAATATCATCGCGGTTCCGCCAGCGGTTGAAAGCAGCGCATCGCGCAGATTTTTCCATGATAGCCCACCCGATAACCACGCAATTATTCCCGTGCCGAGCGCGCCAACGGATGCGGCCTCGGTCGGGTTGAAAATTCCGGTGTAGATACCGCCAACGACGGCCACAAAAATAATCAATACGGGCCAGACGTCCCATAAGGCGCGGAAGCGTTCCTTATAAGGTAGTCGGGGTAACTGGCTGGCTGAATCGGGATATATGCGGACATAAATCGCAATCACAACCATGTATCCTACAGCCGCTAGAATGCCGGGAATGACCGCGGCCAGAAACAGTTTGGCGATATTTTGTTCCGCCAGCATCGCATAGATAACCAATATTACCGATGGCGGGATCAGGATGCCCAAGGTTCCCCCCGCGGCCAGTGCAGCGGTCGATAAACCCCCGGAATATCCGGCGGCCTTCAGTTCCGGCAAGGCCACCCGCGCCATCGTCGCCGCCGTCGCCAACGAGGATCCACAGATCGAGCCAAAACCGGCACAAGCCCCAACAGCCGCCATTGCCGTGCCGCCTTTATGATGGCCAAGCCAAGCTTCGGAAGATTTGAATAACGCGCGGCTCATCCCGCCAAGTCCGGCCAGATGTCCCATCAGCAAAAAGATCGGCACGATGGATAACGAGTAGCTGGAAAATGTTGTGTAGGTCTCAGTTTTCAGCTTTGACAGGATCATGTTCGGGCTGCCGGTGACGATCCATAATCCACCTAATCCAACGATCAACATGGCAAGGCCAATGGGCGCACGCATGAATATTATCGCAAGCAGGATTGGAAAAGACAGCAATCCGATTTCTAAACTGGTCAAGGTGATATCTCCTAAGCGATCGGGCGCGTATCGCGACCCAAAACGATGGCCCAGACACGATCATATGCCGACCAAATTCCAACAACTACACTGATACAGGCGGCAATCAGACAAGCGACATAGGGCCACCAAATCGGGAATTGCAGGAACATCGAGGTCTCGCCATACCGCATTTTCCCTTGCATGCCTTCAAACAACCGCCAAGCGATAAAAATCAGGACAGCAGCGAAAATTACTTCCCAAAAAGCAACAAGAATACGGTTAAAGGATTTCCCCAAACCAACGGTGAAAACATCGACCGTCGCGTGACCGGAATTCACCTGACAATAGGGAATGAAGCAGAAAACGGCAAAGGCGATGCCTGCCTCGACAATTTCAAAATCCCCGGGAATGGGCGCAAAGCCAAACCCGTTAAGGGCGCGGCCGGCAATGCTGATACATGTCATCACGATAAGCACCGAAAGCGCGATCCCGCCCACCATCGCAGTGGAAGTCGCTAGCTTAGTCACAAAATTTTTCACATTATACCCCGCAATGACGCGCCGAGATTACCCCCGGCGCGTGGTTTTTTATTCGGTAAATTCAGCCATTAACGCCTGAGCTTCGTCATAAAGCGCCTGACCGTCGATATCCTTGTCAGCCATTTCGCTAATCCAAGTGTCAATTGTCGGGGCGGCAGCCGCTTTCCAAACGTCAATCTCTTCGGGCGTCAGCTCGATGATAATATTGCCAAGATCCGTGGCAACCTGGCGCCCTGCCGCATCAAATTTTTGGCTGGTGTCCCCCGCATGTGCCGAAAATTCCAAACCGGAATTCGCGTCAATAATTGCCCTCAAATCGTCAGGCAACCCCTCATAAACATCTTTGTTCATCGCTAGAACAAAAGCGGCCGTATAAAGCGGCGCACCAGGGAATTCGGTGTGGTTGGAGACCAGTTCCGACGTTTTGATCGCGGCCGTCACTTCCCATGGCAGCAGTGTTCCATCAATAACCCCTTTGGACAGCGATTCAGCCACGGCAGGCACCGGCATACCAACGGTTGTTGCCCCAAGGTTATTCAGCATCATGTTGGTAACGCGGGTTGGCGCGCGCAAGCGAACACCGGACAGATCATCGGGGGATCGGATTGGATCACTTGAATGCACAAGACCCGGCCCGTGCACCCACATGCCGATAACTTTTACGTCCCTGTATTCCGTGTCGAACATGTATTTTTCGCCCAGCGTCCACAAAGTTTTGGATGCAGCGGCAGCATTGGTCATCAAGAATGGCAGCTCGATCGCTTCGGTACGCGGGAATCGCCCGGGCGTGTAACCGGGCAATGTCCAGATTACGTCTACGACCCCGTCAATCACCTGATCCATAAGGTCCGGTGGCCTGCCGCCAAGCTGCATGGATGGATAATGTTCGAACGCGATGCGACCACCGGATTCGGCCTCGATCTTTTCCATCCACGGGATCAGCACTTGGGCTGGCACGGGTGCCTGAGGCGGCAAGAACTGGTGTAATCGCAAAACCACATCCTGCGCCGACGCCGCACTGGCGACCAATAATGATGCAGCCGCCGTCGCACCGGCCACCCGCAACAATTTTCCAAAATTGAATTTCATATCTTCCTCCGTTTGATGGTTTTTATTTTGTGAATGCCCCGACTACTCCCCTAGCCGGAACGTTCATTCTTGCATCTGTTTAGGTATCCGCTTCGAAAGGAACGCCTGTATAAGTTTCCGCCAAGGTCCTGCGCGCCGATTCAGAATTTTCCAGATGGGTGATCTCGACCTTGTGCATTTCGATGTCAAAATCCGATTGATCCGTTAGGCGGTGCAGCAACATGGTCATTGACCAACTGAACCGCATCGCTTGCCAAACCCGCGCCAGCGCATCCTGCCCATAGCGATCAATCAGCACCGTATCGCCGGTTTTGAAATGTGCGATCAACGCCCGCGAAAGATAAAACACATCGGACGCCGCAAGGTTCAGCCCCTTGGCCCCGGTTGGCGGCACGATATGCGCCGCATCCCCGCATAGGAATAACCGGCCCCATTGCATCGGCTCGCAAACAAAACTGCGTAGCGGCGCGATGGATTTTTCGATGGAGGGCCCCGTGACCAGATTTGCGGCAACCTCTTTTGGCAAGCGGCGCTTCAGCTCGCTCCAGAACGCATCATCGCTCCAGGATTCGACCCTGTCGGTTAGCGGAACCTGCAGATAGTAGCGCGAAAGGTTCGGCCCGCGCATGGATGCCAACGCAAAACCCCGCGCACTATCGGCATAGATCAATTCTTCGCAAACTGGCGGGGTCTCGGACAAAACGCCAAGCCAGCCAAACGGATAAACCTTCTCAAATTCGTTCCGGACATCTTCAGGTATGGTCTTGCGGCTGACGCCGTGGAACCCGTCACATCCAGCAACAAACGCGCAATCGAGACGCTTTTCTGTCCCCTCATGTGTAAACGTCACAAAAGGCGCGGTTGTCCCCAACCCGTGAATTTTTACATCATCAACTTCGTGCAGGATCGTCGCGCCAGTTTCGTCTTGGGCGTCGTAAAGATCGCGCGTGATCTCGGTCTGGCCGTAAATCATTACCTTGTTGTCGCAAAGCGCTTCGAAATCAATCCGAAACATCCGGTCTTCGGACGATATGTAACAGCCGCCATGCGGAATGCCTTCGCGGTGCATCCGTTCGCCAACACCAGCGGTTTCCAGCAGCTTGACGGTTTCCCATTCAATAACACCCGCCCGAATGCGCGACAGAACATAGTCGCGGCTGCGACGTTCAAGAACCACCGTCTCGATGCCTTGGAGCATCAGCAATTGTGACAGCAGCAATCCCGACGGGCCGCCTCCAATAATAGCAACTTGAGTTTTCATATTCACCTCTAACTTTCCCAGAAGCTAGTAGCTGAATTGAGCACCGTTAATGGACAAAGTGATTTTATTATGGTACTTTTAGGACATGAATAACTTGAATATCGACAAAAAACACATTCCAGCTTGGAACCTCTATGGCGAAGAACAGTCTTTTCCGGACGTTCTGCATTGTGAAAAAATCACCGACCGAGCTGCTGGGTTGGACTGGGTAATCGGGTCGCACCGCCACCCGCATTTACACCAGTTTTTCATGATCCGTTCGGGCGCAATCGAAATGAACGCCGATGGCGAACGCTTGCTGCCCGAGGCGCCCTGCATCATCAGTATCCCCAAAGGCACCGTTCACGGTTTCAGCTTTGCCGCCAAAACCGACGGCTATGTTGTCACCATCCCGATGCAAAACCTGCCCGAGATTTTTGACACATCATCACCAACCGCCGCCGCTCTCTCCCGCTTTGCAGTCGCACCAGCCGACGAAAAAACCGTCGAGCTATTTGAGGATTTGCACATTGAGCACGAAGGCCGCAGTCCGGCCCGTACGGCGATGTTAAAGGCACAGGCCGCGGTTCTCGCCTGTGTGGTTATGCGCCGCCTGCCAAAACCCGACGAGACAGCCCACGGCGCACCTGACCCTCGATTTCAGCGATTTGAAGAATTGGTTCTGACCCATTTCCGCGAAGGTTGGAGATTAGGAAAATATGCCGGCACTATCGGCCTGTCATCACGCCATTTGGGCCGCCTTTGCCGATCCGCCAGCGGCCAATCCCCGCTCGCCTATATCGAAGCCATCGCCATGCAGGAGGCCTGTCGATTGCTGGTCTATACACGCGAAGGCGTCGCCGCGATCGGCTATCAACTGGGGTTCGAGGACCCCTCCTATTTCTCCCGCGCTTTCCGTCGACATACCGGCCACACACCCGGCAACTACCGCGCAGCGTTTGAGCAGGAGTAACCCAGAACCCGGGCTTCGTTCAGATATTGCCGGATATGAATTCGGTACTAATTTTCACAGCGACGTCGGGTTGATCCAACTGACTTGTTTTTGCGCCCCCTTGCCCAAAACATTATATGTTTCAATTTGATACAAACTTTGCTATTCAACCGCCACGTTATGTTCATCGTATTTTTAGTACACAATAATTGGCTAAATTAGGGGTGTTGAAATCATTCACGTGAACGTCTCAACGACATAATCCATCCAATCTTATCGCAATGGGGCCGGCGTTTTCGCGGCCTCTTTTTTGGGACCACGCACATGCGGGTTCAACATGACTAACTTTTGTGTCGGGCTTCGACACATCAACCGCGTGGGGGCGGTGAAAAAATGGTAGAAATACGCGGAACAGAAGATGACGATACGCTTACGGGCACGTCTTCAACAGAAATCGATTGAATATATGGTGGGGGCGGCAACGATACCCTGCATGGCCTAGGCGGCTTTGATTTATTGTACGGTGAAGACGGCGATGACCTGATATTCGGCGGCG
>CAZYMT010000146.1:0-7716 GCA_964649035.1 uncultured Rhodobacterales bacterium | reverse complement strand
GCCAAACAGCTGCAAGGTAAGGAGCTGTCATATAACAATATCAACGATACCGACGCCGCGTTTGAGCTGGTCGCTGAATTTGACCCAGCCGACGGCCCAGCCTGCGCCATTATCAAACACGCGAACCCGTGCGGCGTTGCCCGCGGTGCAACATTGTTTGACGCCTATAAAGCAGCCTTCGACACCGATCATGTTTGCCCTTTTGGTGGCATTATCGCCCTAAACCAAACGCTGGACGCCGCTACCGCCGCTGAAATCGTCAAAATTTTTACTGAGGTGGTAATCGCCCCCGAAGTAACCGACGAGGCCCGCGAGATTTTTGCCGCGAAAAAGAACCTGCGTCTGCTGACAACTGGTGGAATGCCTGACGTTGCTGAAAACAGCCGCACTTGGCGCAATGTTACCGGTGGCTACCTGATCCAAGATCGCGACAACGGTCATGTTGCCGCATCAGACCTGAAAGTTGTGACAAAACGTGTGCCAACTGACGCGGAAATGGCCGACATGATGTTCGCATGGACCGTCGCCAAACACGTTAAATCCAACGCTATTGTTTACGTCAAAGACGGCGCAACTGTTGGTGTGGGTGCAGGCCAGATGAGCCGCGTGGACTCGACCCGTATCGCAGCACGTAAGGCCAAAGACATGATGGATGTGCTAGGATTGGACACGCTGCCAACAATCGGATCGGTCGTAGCATCTGACGCGTTTTTCCCCTTCGCCGACGGCCTCGAAACCGCTGCCGAGGCAGGCGCAACTGCGCTGATCCAACCGGGTGGATCAATGCGGGACGACGAAGTGATTGCCGCCGCCGACAAACTGGGGTTGGCGATGGTATTTACAGGAATGCGGCATTTCCGGCACTAGATTATAGCGTTCGAACCTCGGCCTCGAACACCGCAAATCGTTCGGAAACTTGTGCAAATATCTGTTTGGCTGAATCTGGGTCCATGTCCGAAAGACGTAACCCAAGCCAAACAGAAACACCCAACCAACCAGCGCGCATCCATGCGTCGGCGACGAATAACATATCGCGATTATCCGCGTTGTCGCCTAAATATGCCGCCAAGTTTTCCAGCCGGTCAAACAAGTCATTTGCAACCGAATTTTGCCCAGCCTCGCTCCTGCATCGTTCCAAAAACACGTCAAACCCTGTGCGATCCCGCAACAATCGGCGTGTCAGGAAATCAATCGCCTGCATGCCCGTCGTTCCCTCGTAGATCGAGAAAACCCGTGCATCGCGCACCAGCTGTTCCATCGGCCATTCGCGGGTATATCCGGCGCCACCAAGCACCTGAATTCCGGCATTCGCCACATTAAAACCCGTTTCCGCCCCAAAGGTTTTGATCAGCGGTAGCATCCACGCCGCGAAGGCCCTGTTCTTGGCTTGAAGGGTCTCGTCGTCAGTACTGTTCGCAATGTCCAAACTGGTCGCCAATTCGATAACCGCCACCCGCAACAATTCGGTGTCCGCACGCATATTGCGTAACTGGCGCTGAACATCAGGGTGGGTGATTAGCGATACGGGCGGCTGTTTTGGGTCACCGCCTTGTTTGCGTTCCTCGGCATATTGTTCGGCAATATCGCAGGCGCGGGTGGCGATACCTAGGCCCTGACATCCGGTTTGCAGGCGCATCAATTCCATCATGGTGAATAATTGCGCCAAACCGCGGTTTTTTTCGCCTAGCAAAATACCCTCGGAGTTTTCGAACGACAATGCGCAGGTCGGTGATCCATGCAGACCCATTTTTTCCTCAAGCCGCAACACCTCAATCCCGTTTGGACCGCCATTATCGGTAGTTGAAGGCACTAGAAACAGGCTGAGGCCGCGTGTTCCAGCGGCGTCCGAGGTTCGCGCCAGCATGCAATGCCCGATCTTTGATACCATGTCGTGATCGCCAAAAGATATCCAGATTTTTTGCCCCGAAATCCGCCAGATATTGCCGATTTTGGTCGCGCGCGTCCTGATCCGACCAACGTCTGATCCGGCATCAGGCTCCGACATACAAATCGTCGCCCCCCATTCGCCAGAAATCAGGTTTTCTACCCATTCCTTGGCGAGTTCCGGCGAGGCCGCCTGATTTATCAAAATCGCACCGGATCTGCTGGCGCCAACCGCCATATTAAAGTCCGGACAGCCGCGATCAAAAAGCGGGGCGGCAGCAGCGTGTAAGGTTAGCGGTAAACCCGATCCGCCTTGTTCTTCTGGAATATCGAGGCCAATCCAGCCGCCTTCGGCAAATGCTCGATACGCCGCTGCGAACGGTTCGGGCAGCTTGACCCGTCCGTTTTCCAAATGGCAGCCCACCTGATCCGAAAGGCTATCCATTGGCTGCAAAATGTCGGTTGAAATGGCACCCGCCGCATCAAGAATGGCGGCGGCTGTTTCGATGTCGATATCCGGTGAAAGGTCGCAAAGTATGTGCCAATTCGGGGTCGCTGCCAGAACTTTTAGGGTCCGGTCAATCTGATCGTTACAGGACGCCATCTATTTGGGCTTCAAGCGGGTTGCGGCGTCCAGACGGATGACCTCGGCGTTCAGATATTCGTTTTCGACGCAAAATTTCACCGCGTTGGCGAATTCTTCGGGCTGACCCAGACGCGCGGGATACATGACATTTGCCGCCAACGCTTTTTGCCCTTCTTCGGGTAGGGTTCCCAACAACGGCGTCAGGAATATACCCGGCGCGATGGTGTTAACCCTGATCCCGAAGCGCGCAAATTCCCGCGCCGCAGGTAATGCCATCGACACAATCCCACCTTTGGAGGCCGCATAAGCCGCCTGCCCAATCTGCCCCTCAAACGCTGCAAACGACGCCGTGTTCACAAACACGCCCCGCCCCATACCGTCGATTTCATCAAGGCTGGTCATCCGGTGCGCAGCCAAGCGCATAACGTTGAAAGTGCCGACAAGATTGACACGAATGGTACGCTCAAAATCATCGAGCGGCATTGGACCGTCGCGCCCAACGATCCGCGCGGCACCACCAATTCCAGCGCAACTGATCACGATACGTGCCGTGCCATGTGCCTTTTCAACCTGATCGAGCGCCCCAAGAACGCTTTCTTCAGACGACACATCCGCCACGCAGGCAATCCCGCCGATTTCACCGGCAACCCGTTCGGCAGCATCCGCATTCAAGTCAAAAATCGCGACTTTTGCACCCTCATTTGCCAACATTCTGGCCGTGGCCTCTCCCAGACCAGAACCGCCGCCCGTTACGATCGCACTTATACCGGAAATATTCATATTACGTTCCTATTTCGAGATTTTGGGGAGGATTACACGTGCATCTTCTTCGTATAACGCGGCAACCAACGCGTCGCGATGGCGCAACACTGCTTTTTGGTTAACCGAGCCTTTATCCGTGATTTCGCCTTTATCCATCTGCAACGGATCAACCAAAATCATGGTGCGTTTTATCCGCGAAGATGATCCCGTGGCCTTTTCCATATGCTTGCCCAGCAAACTTGCCAGCTCATCGCGAACATCCACATGATTAAACAGTTCAGCATCGCTTAGATCAGCGGAATTTGGCACCAATCGTTCAATTGACGGCCGGAATGGCACCAGTAACGCCCCTAATTCATAGCGCCCCTCACCCGTAATGACCGCATCACGGATCAACCCGCCCAAAGCGTCAACCAGTTTGGCGCGCAACGTGCCAACAGCGACCCAAGTCCCCGTCATCAACTTAAAATTCTCAGCTGTGCGGCCATCAAAGAAGAACCCTTTGGCCGGATCGTCGGGATCAGCGTATCGCAACGCATCACCAATGCAATAGAACCCTTCGTCGTCAAACGCCGCCTTGGTCAGGTCGGGGCTGCGCCAGTATCCAGGGGTGATATTCGGCCCCTTGAAACGGACCTCCAACTTGTCACCCGACGGCACCAGCTTGACGATAATCTCGCGCGAGGGCACCCCGATATTGCCCGGGCCGTCCTGTTCCATCGTGCAATACATCGCAAATGGCGCGGTTTCGGTCGAACCTAACCCCGTTCCCAGCAAAATCCGATGACCCGTTGCTTCAACAGCCATCGCATTAAGCGTATCCCATGTGTGGCTGGCCATTCCAGCGCCCGCATAAAGCAACATTTGCATGTTCTTGAAGAAATTTTCCCGCAACGCCGGGTCATCTTCCATCGCCTCGATCAACATTTCGTACCCAGCGGGGACGTTGAAATACCATGTTGGCGAAATTTCCCGCAGATTACGGATGGTTTCCTTCATACCCGCAGGCGTTGGCTTGCCGGAATCAATGTAAAACGAGCCGCCATTATACAGCGCCATGTTGAACACTTTATTGCCGCTGGCGACATGGTTCCACGGAGCCCAATCGACAATTGTAGGCGGAAATTCCCGCATGAACGCGTAACAATCGACGACCATTTCCATGTTCGAACACAACATCCGCTGCGTTTGAATAACCGCCTTGGGCGAGCCGGTTGTGCCAGAGGTAAACATGAATTTCGCCACGGTATCCGGTCCGGTCGCCGCATTGGCAGCCTGAACGGCGCCGGTCGGCGTGGTGTTACAATAGTCAGCCCAAAGGGAAACGCTGTTGGTGGGAATGTCGCCGCTGACGGCTAGAATAGGTAGGTCCTCATCAAATACGGCAGCAATTGCATCTGCAAAAGGGGTCACATCCATTGCAAATACCGCACCCGGAGTGATCTGCCCTGTCACGTCTTTCAATTTACCGTGATCTTTGGACAATAATGAATACGCCGGCGCAATCGCCGCCGAGGCAACGCCAACATATTGCGCCGATAGCGCCATAATCCCGTGTGCAATCGAATTGTCTGACAGGATCATCAACGGGCGTTCAACTGACAGATCGAGATCTAGCAGATATTGCCCGATTTTCTGCATATGCGCCATTAATTCAGCGTAAGTTACACTGTCCCAAGAACCATCTGCGCCGCGTTCGGCCATCCAGATATGATCAGGTTTGACTTTCACCCAATGCGCGATGCGGTCCGACAGGCGGTCGGGATATTCTGCTAAGGGGCCATCTTGCCAGATCAAGATGGTCCCGTCGTCACGGTTTTCCCACTTGATATCCGGTTGCCAAACTTTGACGTCACGTTGCTCATTATTGACCATTCCGGCCTCCTGCCATTAATTCTGCCCCATTACTTAATATGGAAAAGGTTTACATGGAACCTTTTTTGTGAATAATTGGCCAGACTAATTTGATAATACAGAAAGACGATGATGAATATTGCCACAAAAACCCCTGATATTGTTACCTATGAGCTAAGAGGCGACGTTGCTATCCTTGGGTTAAATCGTCCTGAAAAACGTAATGCGATTAGCGATTATTTTGTTTCAGAACTAGAAAAAAACATTGACCGCGCCCGCAACGAGGCTAAAGCCGCCGTAATTTTTGGGCATGGAAAGCATTTTTGCGCCGGACTGGATCTGGCTGAACATGTGAAGAAAACCCCGATCGAGGGTGTTCACGGATCTCGTCGCTGGCACGAAGTTTTCGGAAAAATCGAATACGGACCGATCCCGTGGTTCTGCGCCTTGCACGGCGCGGTTGTCGGTGGTGGTCTGGAATTAGCGACATCAACACATGTGCGTGTTTCAGATGAAACTGCATTTTTTGCATTGCCAGAAGGCCAGCGTGGCATTTTTGTTGGCGGTGGTGGTTCGGTTCGTGCTGCCCGTTTAATGGGCGTCGCACGGATGACGGACATGATGCTAACCGGACGCTCGGTCAACGCAAATCAAGCGGAACGCTGGAACTTAACGCAATATGTGGTCGAAGAGGGCAAAGCCCTCGAAAAGGCTGTCGAACTGGCAGAACGTGCTGCAACTAACGCTGAATTGTCGAATTATACGGTGATAAACGCACTGCCACGTATTCAGGACATGTCGCGCAGCGACGGGTTGTTTGTGGAATCATTCTTTGCATCTTTCACCGCCACCAGCCCCGAAGCTGAGGCGCGCCTGAACGCGTTCCTGGAAAAACGTGCCGCCAAAGTTCGCGCACCAGAGGCTGAATAATGAACGCCGCGCTTAAAACCAAAAAGGCCGATGAAGAAATCGAAACGGACGGGTTGTCCAGTTCGCTCGGGTTCCTTTTGCGCATGGCGCAAGTGAAGGTTTATGAACAGTTTACCGACAAACCCAACAGCCCACAGCTAAAACCTGGCGAATTTACCGTTCTGTGGCTAATTCACCTTAATCCCAGCGTCCGCCAAGGGGTTGTTGCCCGTAAATTGAACATAAAACCCGGCCATATGACCAAACTGGTACGTCGCCTAGAGGAACGCCAGATTGTAACCCGCGTTATCCCCGACGATGACCGTCGCTCGGTGGAACTGACGTTGACTAAGGCCGGGAACGATCTGGTGGCGGCCACGAAAGACCTATTTATCGGCAACGGAAACCTTACCGAGAACGCACTTTCGGAACAAGAAATCCTCCAACTGACCAAACTTCTGAAGAAGTTCGTCGGCTTTAAGCAGGAATAAGTACATGAATGTCGACGATCTAATAGCCATTGATTTCCACACCCACGCCGAGGAACCCTGCTGTGGCCCTCGCGATGACGGGTATGATGAATTCCAAAAAGGCATGGCGGAATATTTCAAAAATCCCGCCGGCGCAAAGGGAATGCTGCCGACGGTTCAGGAAACCGCTGCCTATTACCGCGAACGTAAAATCGGCTGTGTGATTTTTCCGGTCGATGCTGAACGCGAAACCGGTTTCCGGCGCTATAGCAACGAAGAAGTTGCGGAAATTGCCGCAGAAAACGCGGATATAATGATCCCGTTCGCCTCCATCGACCCTGCAAAGGGCAAAGCGGGTGCGCGCGAAGTGCGGCGCTTGGTCGAGGATTTTGGTGTCAGAGGGTTCAAATTTCACCCGACGTTCCAAGGGTTCTATCCCAATGACCGTTCCGCCTATCCGCTTTATGAAGCGATTGAGGAAGCGGGCGCGATTTCCCTGTTCCACACTGGTCAAACCGGTGTTGGCGCTGGCATGCGCGGTGGCATGGGGATGCGGCTGAAATATTCGAACCCGATGTTTTTGGATGATGTGGCCTGCGATTTCCCCGACATGAAAATTGTCGCCGCACACCCGTCATTCCCATGGCAGGAGGAGGCGCTATCCGTCGCCACCCACAAGCCCAACGTCTATATCGACTTGTCGGGCTGGTCGCCAAAGTATTTTCCGCCGATTTTGCTGCAATACGTGAATTCAATCCTGAAGCATAAGATGCTTTTCGGGTCAGACTGGCCAGCCATCACACCGGATCGCTGGTTAAAGGATTTCGAGAAAATCGAAATAAAAGAAGAGGTCAGAAAACTGGTCCTGAAAGAGAACGCACGAAAACTACTTTCACTATAAATCTCAATGGGAGGATATTATGAGATTATCAAAACAACTACTGGGCCTTGCCGCTGCTGGCATGGTTATCGCGGGTGCTGTTGACGCCCGTGATCTACGCGTAGCGCCTGCTGGTCCGCCAGCGCACCCTGCGTATTATATGTACGAACATTTCGTTGAATACCTAAGCGAAGTTTCGGGCGGCGAAATGACCGCGACGATCCTTGGGCCTGAAGTTGTGGCGTTGCCACAGATGAAGGATGCGTTGCAAACGGGTCTTGTCGATATCGGTAACTACCTGCCGCTATACTTCTCAGCTGGTATGGACACGACAAACATCTCTGGTGATTTCTCGCTTGTTGGGCGTAGCC
>CAZYMT010000145.1:2230-7901 GCA_964649035.1 uncultured Rhodobacterales bacterium | reverse complement strand
CAAGTGGTATCAATCCGAAACGCGAACAACTGGTTTTGACTATTGCGCTCGCGGTTGTTGTTGCCGTGGCAATCAAAGTCGTCGGAGCGCTATTAATCGCGGCAATGCTGATAATTCCGGCGGCCACCGCACGCTCGTTCAGCCGAACCCCCGAGGCAATGGCGATAATCGCGGTCTTTACCGGAAGCGCATCCGTGCTTGGCGGGCTATGGGCGGCATATCATTTTGACACGCCGACCGGACCAACCATTGTTTGCTTCGGAGCAATTCAATTCGCCTTATCTGCAGGGCTTTCTAGCCTGCGGGCCTCAGGTTGAAATAGGAAACTTAGGCTTCCAATAGTTTTGGAATTACACTCACTCCATTCAAGAAATTTTTACGTTAATTCCTTCCAATTTCTCTGGTAGCCATCCGGAATTCATCATGCCTAAAATTGGTTAAGACTTCTTAGTTTTAACGGCTCGACTTTCTTTGATCTATTTCAATGCTGCCTCGGCTATCTCCAAGGCCTTCAAGCCGTCATTTCCGCTAGGGGTAACGGCGGTATTGTCGCTAAGGTATGCAACAAAGGCTGTTTTATATAACCTCAGAGGTTGCAATTTCGATGCGCTAATCATAGCCATAACTGGCGCGACGCGAGTTGCAAATGGAACATTGTTTGCCGCTGGTAATGGTCAAAATCACGTTGGCACAATCAAAACCCCATGTGCACCAATTTCCGGGTCAACCAGCACCGAGGCGCTCGCAATAACGGTTTCAATCTCTTCGCCCAGCAGGAAACGTTCCATGTCAAAATCGTGGATGCTCATGTCTTGGAGAATACCACCAAACATTCGATATAGCATGCGGGTGGGGCACCTAGGTCACGCGATATGATGTTGATCATTTCAAAGTCGCATTCTCCTGCGCAACTACCGGTAGGCAGCTGCGGATGAATTGATTTTTGTTAGGTTCCTTGCAATAAAGTGAGGAACCTAACAACTTTGAGATCAACGTCATGAATGCAGCAGCATAAAGTTCGATCGGTGCGTGGGGAAAGCAATGCTACTTTGCCGGCCGCGCAGCTATGGAAACCGCCGTTCGCCCAGACGGCTTATGGAATTGTGCTGCACAAGCTTGCTCATGATGAGCCCACGATGCAACGGGACCTGTTGCAGATGCTCCAGGTTGAACGCGCAACATTGAGCGGTATCGTTACGACACTCGTGCGCAAGGGGGTTGGTCGAACAGATGCCAGATCGCATCGATCAACAGCAGAAACGGTTGCAGCTGACTATGGCGGGATCTGCTTTCTGGGACCATCTACCTGACCTAAATATCATCCGTGAAATGGCATTAGCAGACAGCGATCCCGCGGAGATCGAGATCACCATTCGTGTGCTGCGCAGGGCGACCAAACGGCTCAAAACCCATATCAGTAAAGGAAAAACCAAACGACCATTCTTGTAACAGGGCGAACGGCCTGATCGGCGCTCGGCTTCTGCCTCGCCTTGTGGCTGCCGGAATCTAGTGTCGTGCGCTTGTGCGCTCCGGTAAAACAGTGCCGATGGGCGTGGATCGAATTGAAGGCGATCTCTTTGATCCCGAAACGCTAATAGGTACTATGAAAGGAGTCACAGCGATTATTCACCTCGCCGCAGTATTTCGCGCGCCGGACACATATCTGATCTGGAAAAGCAACGTTGATGGGACACGTAACCTAATTGAAGCGGCAAAGGCACACGCGCCGCAAGTCCGCTTCATCCTTGCAAGCACCTCCAATATTTACGACGAAAGCGGCGAGCATCCCGGGCTAGAGGATGATGTGGTCGCCCCAGAACACCCCTATCCGGCAAGCAAACTCAAAGCCGAGACCCTGTTCGGTGAATGTGGATTACCGTGGTCGATTTTGCGCTTCAGCTTTGTTTATGGCGACGGAGATAGGCATCTGGAGGCGCTAACAAATCCTTGGCACCTGCATGTTGACAACACCAACGCCCGGCGACTTGGCTTAGAGCCAAGCGTTAGGACTGTTTATCAATCCATACACGATAAACTCATGTGATTAGGCGATGTTTGGTGGCCGCAGCATTGGATACTGCGGCCACCAAACATTTTTTTAAACGGACCGGAACAGGCCCATTATCCCATTGCCTGCGTCGACTGGCCAATAGCTGCACGCATTTCAGGTCCACCAATGTCCTTGCTCGCCAGCCTGTCGATAGCCTGTTGAACCAAGTCGGAACCAGCACCGGCCGGGGCCACCGGGCACAAAGAGCACATCGAGATCCTCCGGGCATTGATCGAGAGTGGTGTCCGCGTGCAGGACAATCCCGCTATCGGACATCATCACGTCTTTATTTTTCCACATGAGCTCTTTAGCGTTGTCTGGAGCCCCACTAGATCAAGAAATGTAAGACCCGGAAACGCCAGCATGGCAACCTGTGGGTTGGTTTCTGACTGGGCAATTCAATATAAAACCGTTCTCCTTGGATGGTGCCGGAGGGCTCGTTATTGTTGCCTGCAGCCATCGAAGGCCTGCCATCAGTGTTGCAGCGCTGCTGCTTATCAGCATCCTTCGTGTTAGTTCGTTCATCGTCTGATTCTTTCGGTTTAGGTTAGTGAAGCGCACAATACGTGAGCGAGCTAGCGCGTGCGGCTGGTATTAGTCGCCCATTGCTAAAGATGCATCTACGCAAACTGGAAGATGCCGCTTTAATCACAAGCAAAATCGGAACTGCGGAGAACAGGAAATCTGCGAATTTCTTCTGGGTTGCATCTTTTTGATCTCCCCCTAACCCCCGAAACAACCGCCCGCTCCAAGCCTGTTCCAACATCTCTGGCCAACGCGAAACATGGAGACCACAATGCTTGAACCTAGCAACAGTTTCTCACCATACCCGATCCTAATTCGGGCAATATTTGCTATAAAATACGCAGTTCAAATGCTGAATGCACGGGCGGAGACAGCGACTGCCACGGATGCAGATCGTCAACTTGCGACCCTTGAAAAGACCGCAGGCGATATGGAGCACTGTGTCGCGCATGTTGAGGCGATCCTTAAAGAAGTCGAATGATAAAAGGCCTGCGCTATAGCTGAAACGCTCACGCTACTAGCAGTCGTTTTCATTACTGTCCCTTTGAAGTACTGGGCAGGATTGCCTGTTACCACTAAAATCATGGAGCTAGTTCACGGGCTGACATTCCCGTTCTTTTTGCCAGTGCTTAGGGTACTTAGGTAAATATTACTATTTATTATCATTTGGTTGCCGGTTAAGTTACCATCTGGATGGGGGTACCGTTCATTCGTTACCGACCCCACCCAAAATGCTTAAACCTTGTAGGTTTTATGCAACTGTAGCTGTGCCCATTCAGACACTGCAACAAGACGGACATCGCCTGACTTGTTTTCACAATAAATCGCGACAGCCGTTGAAAACACCCAAGGCACAAACAACCGATCATAATCAACGGCCGGTATATCGATAGTTTCTTCATCCTTAACGACACGGTTTGTTGATTCTTCACGTGCGTTATAAATGCTGAATTCACTTTCAATCTTTGCGGAAACCTTTGCACCAAGGCTGGGAACCGGAGCTTCGATACTTAACGAGGTTTTGAGTGAAAAATTCGATTCCATAGTGGATTTGATTGCCGATGTGACTTCAACTGAATGCATTCTAGTTTTGTGAACACCAGCCGGCAATGATTCCGCGTCGCGGGGGTTTGTATTGATTGAATATACCGGAACAGCGAAATAATTCTTTGCCTTACTATATTTCACATATCTTGATATATAAACGGGATCACCTATCCCATCCCAATCTTTCTTTTCAAATGAAATTATATCACCTCTAGCCAAAAGTATCCGTTCCGGCGGGAATATATATGTCTTCGGGATTTTGCTTACGGGATCAAAGCTTTCGATCGGTAATTCTGCTTCCAGCTGAGGCCAATTCTGGATCATTTCATTCGCGCTTCCGATGAGTTCCAAAAGACGCAGGTAATCAGGTTCTTCTTCTTCCGGTTCGCCCCAGCCTTCATCGATCATCTGAAGTGTGCCTTGGATTGAAAATATCGAAATATTACGGGTAAAATTATGCCCTCCGGACGGTAAATTGGACCAACCTTCGACATTATACAGGCCAGATGCAATTAATGACGAGACGTTCTCAGACCAGTAAGGGACGTCTATATCGATTGTAATCGCACCGTAAGAATCAGGTTTTTTGTCCAGCCATGTACATGTCGCCTCATATCCGGTGGCCGTACCATTTGACGCGCAGATACCCATTGCGTAAATAGTTTGTCCAGCGCCTATGCTGACCGGTTTTTTGTCGTATTCATTGTCTGTATACCACCATCCCCATTTCAAATCAGGGTGTGACACCGTTAATTCACGATCAGTGCCATTCGTGATGTTTAATCTGAAAGTCCAAGCCATGTATTCCTCCGCAAATTTGATAAGTGGATCTCGTATTTAACGCGTACGAAGAACACTGGCTAAGCAACCTATGATGGATCAAAGTTATCGACGAGACAACCCCGTGGAAACAAGCAGGGCAAAACATACGGCCAATAGCCAGATCAAACAGCGCATCGTCTACGGCCAGCGGGTTTGTTTATTTTTGGATAATTTATTGATTCGAAAAGTCATATATTCGAGGCATGCATCGATCATGACCATAATGAGTGTAAATGGGTGTTGTTATGGGTATATTTGATACGGACACCTTAATCGTAACTCCAAAATCCTAAGCAGGATATCTGAAATCGACGGATTCAAAGGTGCATTGCGCACACTTGGTACGCCTGCGCCAGAGCGATTATTGGCCCTTCGTCGGGTTTCTACGATTAAAATATCAGGTCCTTAACTCGGATCGAGGGGAGCAGGCTTTCTGATCGGGATGTCAAAACTCTCTTGTCCAACCTGGAAATCAAATCCTTTGAAACACCCCGATGAACAGGGGGTTGCATGTTATGCCGAGGTGATGAAAATGGTTTTTACGTCATGGCAGGATATAATCATAACCAAAACGGTTTTGTCGCAAACTTTCACGCCGTTTCCTACCGTGATCTGGAAGAGATAATGAAAGAGCGGAGCGGGAAGTTGGCCACGCAACGTTGAACAGATGGGTTGTGGGATATTCGCCACTGATTGCCAAAACAGGCCAATCCACTTTCCTGCAATTTGCCACACTCGCTGGGTAACTATGTCTAACGACACAAGGCAGGCTGCCAAACAGAAAATTTGCGCCAAAACCTCTTTAGGCTCATACAGCCAAGCCCGATCGCCGAAACGGTGAAAGGTCCTAATTGCCGCTGCTTCATGTTCCCCCCTCCCCTATCAATCGAGCGAACGCTCGATCATATCCAGTGTTTCCATTGCCGCAAGCACCTGTTTTGCCGACCCATTTGGTTCGCGCTTTTCGGTAATCGCAGAAATAAATTCACGGTCGATCAGCTCAATCCCGTTATTTGACACAGCGACACCGGTCAGATCGATTTGCTTGTCATTGCCGTCAAATAGATCATCATACCGCGCCAGATAGGTGCCATTATCGCAAATATACCGGAAAAACGTGCCAAACGGTCCGTCATTATTAAACGACAGGGATAGGTTGCAAATCACGCCATTGGGGGTTTTCATCCCGATTGACATATCCATGGCGATGCCAAGATCGGGATGCGA
>CAZYMT010000145.1:0-2220 GCA_964649035.1 uncultured Rhodobacterales bacterium | reverse complement strand
CTTGCAGACCGAATGCCTTATCAACGGTTTCGCCAGTTTGATACTGGAACAAATCAACGGTGTGGCAGGCGTGATGCCAAAGCAGATGATCGGTCCAGCTGCGCGCCTCGCCCTTGGCGTTGGTGTTGGTCCGGCGGAAAAAATAGGTCTGCACATCCATTTGCTGAATTTTCAGCTCGCCTGCCGCGATCTTATTCTGAATCCATTGATGGCTTGGATTAAAACGACGGACTTGGCCGGCCATACACAAAACCCCGGTTTCTTCCTGAACCCGCACAATCTCGCGGCTGTCATCCAGACTGTCGGCCATAGGAATTTCCACCAGCACCGGTTTTCCCGCCCGCATACAGGCAATTGCCTGTTCCGCGTGCAGTTGGGTGGGGGTCGATAAAATCACCGCGTCAATGTCGTCGCGGGCCAAACATTCGGCGAGATCCGTGGCGGCATGGGGGATGTTGCGCTCGGCTGCCAACGCGTCGATTTTCGCCTGTGTTGGTCCCATCACCGAGGTGACTTCTACGCCCTCAATAGCGCCAAGCGCGTCCAGATGTTTGATTCCGAATGCGCCATACGCGCCTGCTACACATATTTTCATAAGAGTTCCTTTGTATTATTTCCTAAACGCGGATGCTGGCAGCGTCTTTGCCAATCAATGCGTGATTAAGGCTTGTTCACCGCCGAGCCTTACATTTTCCGTACCATTTTCCCAATTCAAAAAGTGGACGGGGTATTGTTTTTTTCAATAACACTCAGTCGCCAACCTGCACCTGATCGCCAATTTCCCGCAAAACCCGCAAAAACCGGGACTGCGTCGATGTTGGTTGCCAGTCTTTCCTAAGGGTAATTCCAATCGGCCTTTCGCGATTCTTAAGGGGAATCGGCAAAGGCACCAATATCCCTTGTTTGATTTCTTCCTTAATCTGGTGCTGCGAAATAATCGTCAGGTAATCCCCTTGCGAAAGCAGCCCCCGCAAAAATACCAGGGATGACGTAACCACACGAACCGGAGTTCTGGGTAGGTCTTGTATTTGCAAAGTATCAAATAGATACGAGCCCCCTGGCGTAGATTTAGGCGCTGCGGCCCATGGATAATCCAACGTATCTTGCAGAGTAACATTTTCCTTTTTAAGCAACGGATGATTGCACCCCGCGACGATTGTAAGCGGATCGGAAAACAGGGTTTCCTGCACGACATCATCCGCAGGTGCCGGATCGCGGAGCGCCCCGATCATGCAGTCAATATCCCCATTGCGAAGCCCGCGAAGAAGCTCGCTATAGGGGCCATCGACGATACGAATTTGAACATCATCCGTGTTTTGGATCATGGCATGGGTTGCCAGCGGCAAAATATGCGTCCGCGCTAACGGTAAGCTTCCGATGATAAAAACCGTGCTGTCGCGCCCCTGAAATTCGGAAATTTCGTTTAATCCTTGCTGAACCTCGGAATAAGCAAGTTTTGTGTGTTTAATAAGGATATGTCCTGCGGGTGTCGGCTCCACCCCGGACGAGGTTCTTCGGAATAATTTAAGGCCTGAAAGGTCTTCGAAATTGCTAACCGAACGATGAACCGAGGGTTGTGACAACCCGATTTTTCGCGCTGCGACGCTATAGGACAAAGTTTGCCCAACCGCGACCAGCGCCCGAAGCTGCGCCGAGGTCACCAATTCGTCAAAGTTGGAAAATCCGCGCGCGCCGGCCCCTTTTTCGGCGCGTGCGCACAGTTTAGCACCTTGGCGCAACTGTCCCAAAGCCCGCTCGACCCTTTGTACAAATTCGCTGCCAATTTCGGTTGTATGGAACCCCACATTTTTCCGCTGGAAAAGCGCAACACCAAGATTGGTCTCCAATTTCGAAATCGCCTGCGTCACGGCGGGTTGCGACAGTCGAACCTTGTCGGCAGCAATAGAAATTGAATGGTTGCGTGATATCTCAAGGAACACGCGTAAATGCCGAATATTGGGAAATTTAGCGTCCATGTTCCATCCTGTTTTTAAGATATTTTTGACAGGTATAGCAAAAAATTATAATATGTGAACCATTTGAAATTGGTTTTTTGTGAAAAACCGTTCAAGATAATTCGCAATCATGATGTGTTTCGCGCATCTCCCATTCTGGAGCTTCATACAATGTCCGATAAAAAAACTGCGCTCGTCATCAGCGCCCATTCCGCTGATTTCGTTTGGCGTGCTGGCGGGGCCATCGCGCTTCATCAGAAACGTG
>CAZYMT010000144.1:0-8101 GCA_964649035.1 uncultured Rhodobacterales bacterium | reverse complement strand
CACCCATCTCGGACTGGAAAGGGAGGGGTTCGTCCGAGATGGGCGGGGCGCAGCGTGCATAATTCAGGTCAGCCGATGGGGTGGCGTCGATCAAAGCGCCGGTGCGGTATTCCGCTTGATACATGTGACGGGTTGTAAGCAACTCGGCCGCCAGATGCATTCCCTCCAAAGACTGCCCCGACAGGGCCAGCAATAATATCGGGATAACGAACTCCATACATGTTTACTCCACGGCGTCGAGATTGCGCCTTACCCTTTATTTATAGCAGGCGCACTGTGCATTTGGATAACGCGCAAGCGGATATTTTCATGCCCATTCGTATAGGTCACCCACCTTTTGCGCGGCCAGTTAGGCGGCTGCATAGACGATTTTACCTGCGCGACTTGGTAACTTAAGGGCAGCAAAAGGAAATGCAATGTTCAAGAGTTCTTCGATAAAACGCTTAATATCCAACCTGATCGCCCATGGTGCATCCGAATTAGCGGCCAAGCTTTCGCGCCTGTTAGTCGTAATCGTCGTCGCCCGCATGATGGAGATTGAGGCCATCGGCCTCGCCGCCGCCGCCATTGCAGCAGGTGACATCCTGAAAGCGCTAACCGAAAACGGCGTTGGCCAGCGGATCATCGCCGCCAAGGACAAAGACCTCCCTGCCCTAACCCTGACTGCGCACCGGATATTTTGGATCTGGTGTCTGGGCCTTTGTACGATCCAGATCCTGATTGCCGTCGCGTTCTACGCCTATACAGGCAGCGCCGTGATCGCTGGACTTATCGGACTGTTGGCACTGGAATACCTGTTCATGCCCGGCGGGCTGGTGCAATGTGCGCTGGCGATGCGTAATGGTAAACTAAACGGCGTTGCGGCCATTTCCGGTGGCCAGATTGTCGCGGCCAATTTTCTAACGGCAATCTTGGTTCTGATCTTCCCGCACCCGATTTCCGTAGTTATCCCCAGCGTTTTATCCGGCCCAATCTGGTTAATTGGTATGCGCCGCCTGCATCCCTGGACACCGCCGCGCGGCATATTGCACGCGCCTTTCAAGCCATTTGTGAATTTCGGAGGTTTCATCCTCGGGACCGAAATCGTTAAAACCTTACGCCTGCAGGCCGACAAACTGCTGGTCGGGATATTGCTGGGCGCAGAAGCGCTCGGGCTATATTTCTTTGCCTTCAATGCGGGCCTTAGCATCGCAACATCATTCTCCACTGCCTTTTCGCGCGTCCTATACCCCTATTTCTGCCGCGCAAGAAACCGTAAACAGGCGGTTGCCGACGGTTTGTCGCTAGGCGTTCTTGTTGTCGCCCCCATCGTTATCCTGCAGGCAATACTAGCCCCGATCTATGTCCCGATCCTGTTTGGCGAACGCTGGGCTGAAATTTCAAACGTTGTTTCCATCCTGTGCTTGGCGGCCATCCCGATCATGATTTGGTCCGCCACCGCCCAGTGGTTGCGCGCCGAAAACCGTGCCCATGTTGAAACCTATGTAACCGCAGCACTGACCTGCGCCCTGTTGATCACCACCACATTATTGGCCCCGTATGGCCTGATCGCCATCGCCTGGGGGTATCTGGCGATTAGCACAATCATCCAGATTGCCGCCTCTTGGTCGGTGCTTCGCATCACCTATTTTTCCATCTGTAGAAAGGCCTGAACAATGACCACATTTGCCGTAATCATCCCGTGTTACAACGCCGAAAATCATCTAGCCGAAACGTTGGAATCTGTACTTGCCCAGACATTCACTGACTGGCAAGCCATCCTGATTGATGACGGTTCAACTGATAACACACCCGATATCATCAACGCCTATATAGCCAAAGACAGCCGCTTTTCCACAATTCGCCAATCAAATTGTGGCCCAAGCGCCGCCCGCAATCGCGCCGCCAGATTGCCCCGAGAGGCGCCATTTTTGGCTTTCCTCGATGCCGATGATCTGTGGGTGCCGGAAAAGCTGGCGCTCTCGCTCGGCGCGTTTTGGAGCCCGAGCAAACCCGACGCTGTATATGGAAAAGTCAACTTTTTTACCCATGATTTCCTCAGCCATAAAACCATCTCAAGCATACCCGAAGGTCGGTTGCACCTTAGCAAGGTCCTCGGCGAAAATCCGGTTTGCACCTTGTCGAACCTTTGCATCCGGCGCGGTGTTTTCCTTGGCAAATGCGGATTTGACGAAACCCTGACCCATAGCGAGGACCTCGAATTCCTGATCCGTATTGTTTCACAACGCGTTCACATTGAAAGCATCGACAAATTGCTGGTCCATTACCGCACCAGCACCAACGGTCTTTCGGCTGATCTTGATGAAATGCATGCTGGCTGGCAACGCGCTGCCGCCAGCGCCTATCGCAGTGGCACCATCCTGACCCCAGAAGAATACGATCATGCCGAAGCCATTCATCTGCGCTACCTCGCGCGGCGCGCTTTGCGTACCAACACCTCGCCGCTGATTGCCATGAGACTGGCACTATGCGGGTTATGCAAATGCCCCTCGGCCTTTTTAAGCGATCCATATCGTGGCTGGATGACCTTGTTGGCCTGCTTGATTGCCCCGATCCTACCGCCCGCCATCCGTAAATCCGCCTTTTCAGAATAGGAGAGTATGATGCCCAAAGCCTCAATCATCGTTCCTGCTTTTAATGTCGCCCATTGCATCGCCGAGACCCTAAATTCCCTGCTGGCGCAAACATTCAAGGATTTCGAAATCATCGTGGTTGATGATGGCAGCACCGACCAGACGTCGGCATTGGTGCATACATTCAACGACCCGAGGATCAAATTGGTCCGGCAAACCAATCGAGGTTTGGCGGGGGCTCGCAACAGTGGCATCGCGGCAGCGTTGGGGGATTTCATTGGCTTTTGTGATGCGGATGATTTGTGGATGCCAACAAAACTGGCCAAACATATCGCCCATCTTGAGGCTGATCCAGATATCGGTATCAGTTTCAGCGCCTCGGCACTAATTGACAGAAATGGTAATCACTTGGGAATCTCCCAAACACCAAAACTCACCCATATTTCCGCCAAAGACGTGTTGTTACGCAACCCCATCGGCAATGGCTCCGCCGCCGTATTTCGTCGAGCAGCTTTGCAAGATATCGCATGGCGGCCCACGCATGAAAAAATCCGCGACTGGTGGTTTGACGAAAATTTCCACCAGACCGAAGATGTCGAATGCTGGATGCGTTTTATCCTGACCACCAACTGGAAAATCGAAGGCTTGGCCGATAATCTGACCCTCTACCGTGTCAGCGCTGGGGGCCTATCCGCCAACATCGAAAACCAGCGCAAAAGCTGGGAGAATATGATATCGAAAATCTCCTCCATATCCCCGAAATTCGTCCATCAACACATCGACAAGGCCCGCGCCTATCAATTGCGTTATCTCGCGCGTCGCGCTGTCTCGATGGGCCAAAGCCGCCTTGCCATCCGCCTGATAGGTCGCTCCCTTCTGTCCTCGCCGCACCCGCTGATATTTGAACCAGCCAAAACCGTAACAACCATAGGGGCTGCCCTGATTCAGCAGGCTTTTGGCCAACGCGCCTATACCCGAATTTTTAGCGCCCTAACCGGCCATCACCTTTAAAACAAGGAATATTGCTATGAAACAACGTATCTGTCACCTGATCGACGACACCAATCCTGGCGGTGTCATGCGCTTCCTCGACTTCATCGAGCACTCGAAAACCATGACAAACCTTGCCGAGCATCGGGAAGTTACCATCAAGCGCGGTATGCTTTCTGCACCGAACATTCGCGCCGACGTCATCGTTTCGCACCTGAGCGTATGTTGGCGAAACCTGCCGTTCTTCTTGACCTTACGGGCGGTAAATCCGGCAACCCCAATCGTGCATTTCGAACATTCCTATACACTTGGATTTTTCACCGCACATGTATCATCCCCAACCCGTTTCAAAGCACTGCTTAGAACCACCTACGCCATGTTCGACCAAGTCATCGCCGTCAGTTACGCTCAGGCCCGTTGGCTGCATGGCAGCAAGCTTGTACCCTCGCGTAAATTGGCGATCATCAAACCTTGCGTAGATCTATCGGCCTTCTTGGCCCTAAAACCTGCCATTCAAAAACCAATCAAACATGTTGGGGCCGTCGGAAGATTGAATTCGATAAAGGGGTTCGACATCCTGATTTCAACCTTCCTAACTCCCGGTTTTGAGGATGTTGAGCTGCATGTATACGGCGAAGGATCCGAGCGGTCGCAACTGGAATCGTTGGCTGGCGACGCCAAAAACATCCATTTTCATGGACATGTCAGCGATGCCTCGACGATCATGGAAGCGATAGACGCCGTCGCTATGCCGTCACTTTATGAAGCATATGGCCTCGTAGCGTTAGAGGCCCGCGCGGCCGGCCGGCCCCTATTGGTATCCGGCGTTGATGGCCTGCAAGACCACGTCGATAATGGGGCCTATAAAGTTCAAGAGCAAACAGTTGAAGCATGGGCCGACGCCTTGCATAACCTGATTGATGCCCCAGATTCCGCTAGGATATTACGCTCGCGCAAAATCGCGGCGAACGCACAAAAACGGTTCCACCAAAACTGGCAATCCTTGATGAGGACTATGGCGCGGATTTGATCCTGTCATCCGCCATCTGCCGCGCATGGATGCCAAGGGCGACCAGCGCGGGCCAGAGCAAATAGACCTCAATCTCGATATTTTCGCCCATCGACAGGATCAACAAGACCATCATCAACCCCAACGGCAAACGACCGCGCGGATGATAAATCGCGTCTTTGGCAATCAATGTCAGATGAACAAAAAACGGCACAGCCAGTGCAAGCAACCCCACCAATCCTTTCACAAATAGCAAACCAAACCACGTATGGTGACTGCCAATCGGCATATATTCCACTAGATGAGATCCGGGCGCGACGCGGCCATGGCCAAACCAGACGGCCTCGCTCTCCCAGCGTTCAATGGCGATACGTTGCAGGGTTTCGCGTACACGGCTGCTGCCGGCGCGTATGTTGCTGATTGCCTCGATTGTGTTTTCAATGCGCAGTCTTAATGGGGTAAACAATACGGTCATCGCCCCCGCCAGAACGCTGCCAAACATCCAAGTCCAAGCATGGCCGATCATCGGCAGCATCCGCGGGGTAAACACGCAAACAGGCAAGGCGATCAGGCCCATTCGTGATCGCGACATTAGCACCATCGCCACCCCACCCAATATCCCCACCAACATCCATTTTCGGTCTTTTTCTTCCAACGAGAACAGCACCATCACCACGCCGAGCAATCCGGCAAAGGGTGACCAAGGTGCATAAAATTGCCAGCGCGGGACGCCACTCCCATGCGCGCGGGTATATAGATAGGTGGTGAAATATTCTGGCCCCGGCCCGCCAACGGCTTTTAGCGGCGAGGTGAATAATTGCTGCGGCAAGCCAATTATCGGCGCGATCAAGAATAAAGGCAGCAAGCACAAAATCCACAGTCCCAAAACCGATTGCCCACGGACCAATACTTCGCGACGAATTGGCAAGACTGCGCCAACCAACGGAAATAGCGCCAGCAGCGCCCAACCTTTGGCCCAACCAATTGTTGATTTGATCGTTGATGTAAGCCCGAAATGCCAGTTCACATGCCCGATCCACAACACGATCAACAGAACACTCATACCCAGAAACCACAGCCAGATGATCCAAGGTACACGCCCGGTTGCCCGCAAATCCACCCGCATCGCTGGCCCAAGATAAAGTGCCAACATCGCAGTTACGCCAAGCACCCAAGCCAGCACCGGACCCAGAATATACAGCGCCCCAAGCACGTAAATTGGCCACGTATAGGTGATGGCATAGTAGATCACGCGTTCGACCGGATTGTTGGGCCTGACGCTCATTCCACGCGCCGTGCGTTAAGGATTTTTGCAATGATCGGGCGGCGGACCCATGCGAGGATCAACGCAACAAGAAACATCATACTGGCCCCTATCCCGGCCGCGATCGCCACCAAACGGTTGGGTGATGAAGGCGCGCGCGGCAAGCTTGCATCCTCCAACACCTGCACCAGCGGATAGGATGCATAAACGTCCGATTTGGTGGTTTCCATCCGCGCCATTGCCGAGGCAAAAACCGCTTCTGCTACCTGATAGTCCCGCTCAAGATCATCTAGAGTCGCCGCGTAAGGTGCTATAATCGCTAGTCCTTCCAGCGTTTCAGCATAAGTCGCGACATAGCTGTCGAACATGGCTTGTTGCGCTTGCTTTTCAACATTCAGCCGCAAGATTTCGACCAGTAATCCGCTATTATCTGTATCAAGCAGGACCCTCGCATCTGCCCGAAGTACATCTAAAGGCTGGCCTGTCACCGCAGCCGCATCCACCAATAACGCCTGAAACGCGCCGTCATGCGCGGCGATAGCATCCTGCACCAGCGGATGTCGCGCACCGTACTGCCCCTTGGTAATTGCCAGTATTGCGGCCTGTTCTGAAACCGCCAATGCCAAGCTCTGAGATTTCGTATTTCCCCGAAGTTTCAGGGTTAGAGCCGCGGTTTCAACTCCGATACCCAGCTTGGAGCTCAACGTCGTAACCGCGTCTTCGGCATGTCGTAAATTCGCCTCGACCTCGTGGATCAAACCTTGCAATGCGTCGGCATTTGTCACCAATTGCGCGTACTGCGCAAAGGATGTCAGGTCGCTGATACCTTGAACCTGGGTGATCTCACGACGCAATCCCTGCACCCTATTCGCATATTCCAGGTTGGCCTCGGCTGCAGTTTCTTGTCGAAATCGAAGGTCGTCGTCACGTAAAATCGTTAATGCTTGCTGAAAACTGTTCAGTAATTCAGCAGCTTTGGCTTGTGCAGCTTCAGGGCTGGCCCCTTGCATTTCAAAATGAATAAGCGAGGTTTCATCGACCAATTTGATCTGTGGACGTCCGAAATCCCCAACCTTCAAATCCAGTATTTGGGCCGCCGCCGTCAAAACCCTATTGGCCGATAGCAATCTTTTATAGGTTTGGGTTGGGCTAATCGAGGGGGACGAAAACGCTGAATTTGCGAAAGATGCCGCTTGGCCGATATTATCCAGCGTTATCGAATTGGAGGCCCCCGATCCCGGCAAGATCAAAGAAACCTCGGACGTGTATTTTGGCGGCGTGAAATGCAGATAACTGAAGATGGTGCCCCAAAGCAGGCCAAACACTATGGTTGTGAATAAGGCATATCGTGGCAATCGCCCGAGATCGTCGATACGCCCCCCCGCAAACACCCGCCATAATCGCAAGTTACGCAACCGTCCGCGCCATAGCGGAAAGCGGCATATATGTTTACAATTTTTAACCGGTTTGTCTGATGTGGACATATCATCCTCCATCATCAGAATAACAATTATGGCGCTAACTATCTAAGATGAAACGTATAATTTTGCGCGCAATGGCACAGTCTACCTAAACTTTTGTATAGCGCTAAAATAGCCCGAGGTCTTTGGCCGTCAACGCCGCCTGTGTCCGATTTTTGGCCTCAAGCTTGCGGCACAAGGTTTTGACATGCAGTTTTATCGTAACCTCCTGCAGATCAATATCACGGGCAATTTCCTTGTTGGATTTGCCCTGACATAGCCCTTCCAGCACCTGCATTTCCCGTTCAGTCAGCTTCTTGGCCATCGCGGGCAAATTGTCTTCGACTTTCTCGGTCATGAATTTTACCGGCGCAAAAATCTCGCCGGCGGCCATAAACCGAACCGCATTTACCAAGGACGCCGCCGCCATGGTTTTGGGCAAAAATCCCGAAGCCCCCATATCCAGAGCGTCCTGTGCAATCACTTTCGAAGCGACGCCAGAAATGATCGCCACGCCCTGCCCGCCATTAGCTGCCAAGGCTTGGCCAAGACCTGCAAGCCCATCCATTCCCGGCATTGAATAGTCCAACAGAACCAGATCAAACCGCCCTTCTTTTTCAATCAACGCCAAGGCGGATGGCAAATCTGTGCAAACGCTTAGATCAAAATCTTCTTCGCGTGACAAAAATGCACTTAATGTGTCCAGAACCAACTCATGGTCGTCCGCAACAAGAATCCTCATATCGCATCACCTTTCTCCTTTCGCCAGCGCCACACTTACGGCATTAACCAGCGTCTTCGCATT
>CAZYMT010000143.1:0-8113 GCA_964649035.1 uncultured Rhodobacterales bacterium | reverse complement strand
TTGGAGAGGCGCGGTATTCATATGGCCGCTGGGCCGCAGGAATATTTGCTGTCGACGATCCACATTAGAAACCTGATGCATCCGGTGGGGTCCGACAAGGATGGTCCGGCGGCACAACTGTTGGAATTGATCGAACAAGGTGCGGAAGTTGATGTGAACGAGACGTTGGAGACAGCGATGCAGAAACTGGAATCCTCACCCGCCGAACTATTGCCAGTGACCCGCAAAACTGAAAACGGCCCCGAATTGGTTGGGACCGTTTATCTGATTGATGCGTTGCGGGCGTATAATCACGCGTTAGCCGAAACGGCGCGCGAAGAGCATTCCTAGACCTGTTCGAGCGTCGTGCGGTCAGGGTAAAATGCCAAATATCCGGCAATGTCTTCGATACCTGCGATAGGTTTTTCGTAGCTCCAGACGGCGTTTTCAATCGGGCCGCTTTTGGCGATGATGCTGAAATAGCTAGCGTCACCTTTATACGGGCAAACGGTACTATGATCGGTTGCCTCCAAAAACGCCATCGCCACGTCGTCACGCGGGAAATAGATCATTGCGGGATAGTCGCCCTCGCGCAGTTCCAGCGCCTTGGCGGATTCAGCTATAACAGCGCCGCCCGCACGGATAACCCATGTGCCACTTGCGGGGGATATGGTAATTTTGTTGGTCATGTTCGTCTCCTTATTTGTGGCACTTAGATATCCGCGCAGGCGTTTTCCAGCCATATGCGGACCTCGCCTGCAACTAGCGGCGATATTTTCGTCAACACTTCGTGATGATAGGCATTCAGCCAGTCGCGCTCGGGGTTAGTTAACATGTCCGCCACGATCAAACGGCGGTCTATTGGGACAAAGGTTAACGTCTCGAAGCCGTGCATCGGAATTTCACCGCCCGTCGGGGTTTCGGGGGCACTTACCACCACCAGATTTTCGATGCGAATACCGTAAGCGCCCTCACGGTAATATCCCGGTTCATTCGACAAGATCATACCGGTTTCAAACGGCACAACTGAACGGCGCGAAATCCCTTGCGGCCCCTCATGCACGCCAAGATAGGCCCCGACACCATGCCCCGTCCCATGTGCATAATCGAGGCCATTTTGCCAAAGAGACATGCGCGCAAAGCAGTCCAGATCACGCCCAGTAATCCCGTTCGGCCAACGCGCCATCGAGATGGCAATCATGCCTTTCAGCACCAATGTATTGTAGCGCGCAACCTCGGGCGCAACCGCACCTACCGCCACAGTACGGGTGATATCAGTGGTGCCATCTTGGTATTGGCCGCCGCTATCGACCAACAGAATATCGCCTTGGCTGATCTTGCGATCGGTGTCCTCGGTCACGCGGTAATGCACAATCGCGCCGTTCGGGCCCGACCCGCTGATGGTGTCAAACGAGACATCACGCAGGGCATTGGTGTTGCGCCGAAACGTTTCCAACTGCTTGGCGACCGCAATTTCGCTAAGAGTGTTTTTTGGTGCCTCACCATCCAGCCAGCACAGGAATTCAACCATCGCGGCCCCGTCGCGCAGATGGGCGGCGCGACTGCCAGCGATCTCCACCGCATTTTTGCAAGCCTTGGGCAGGATGCAGGGATCGCTGCCCCAAACTGGATTTTCCAGCAGGTCGGAAATGGCAACAGGGGCGGAGTTTCGATCAACCCCAACCTTGCCCGTTAAGCGTTTTAGCGCCAGCGTTAGCTCAGTTTCGCTATGCAGGTTCACGCCGTCACCAAAATGTTTGATCACCGCAAAGTCGATTTTATCAGGATCAACAAATAGGTCCACGCGACCATCGGCTTTGATGATGGCAAAGCACAGGGCGACCGGGGTATGGGCGATGTCGGAGCCGCGAATATTCAGCAACCAGCAGATCGAGGCGGGCAATGTCAGCACAAATGCCTCCTGCCCTGCATCGGCCACTGCCACCGCTATCCGCGTCCGTTTATCAACGCTTTCTTCACCGGAAAATTCAATGCCGTGTGGTTGGATCATACCCTTGGGTGGGTCCGGCTGGTCCGTCCAAATCTTGTCCACAAGATTGTCCGATTTCAGCAGACTGATACCTTTGTCGCTAACCGCCAATGCCAGTTTTTCGATCTCGTCAAACCCATGCAACCATGGATCATAGGCAATCACGCCGCCATCCGGCAGCTGTTCGATCAGCCAGTCGGACAACTTAACCTCATGCATCGGCACCGGCGTAAACGCGGCCAAATCAACCTGATCGCGAACCTGTAAGGTATAGCGCCCGTCAATGAAAACTCCGGCAATATCGCGCAGCGCCGCGCACATGCCAGCAGACCCAGTAAACCCCGTTAACCATGCGAGGCGTTCGGAACAGGCCGCCACATCCTCGCCTTGATGGGCGTCGGTTCGCGGGATTAGAAACCCGTCAATTCCGTCCATCGCGCCACGTAAATCTGCCAGTCGTGCAGCACCGGTTTTGGGGCTGGTGGTGGCGGTATATTGCTGAAACATGGTGACCTCGCGCGGATGTGTGTTGTCATTATTTGCGTCACACCTACTTTATCCGTTAGCATAAGCTTCACAAGACAAATGAGGGGGAACTATGAAACGTATACTCGCAATTCTGTTCTTTTTGGCCGGACTGGTCCGCGTCTATTTCGACTGGCGCCAGACAATTTCCGTTGCCGAACCGTTCCGCTTTTCCGAGGTCGGCAGCGTCTGGGCCAGCATCCATTTTGGCAGCCTGCAAGTTTTTCAACCCGCCATCGAGCGCTATATCGGCCCTTGGTTATGGGAGAGCATCATTTTCCCGATCCTGCTAGCCCCGCTCGCCCCGATCCTATTCGCATTCGCAGCTATATTCTGGTTTTGGGGTCGCAAGAAACGCGACAAATACTCTAGGCGGCTTTGATTCTCTTGCGTTTTTTGGCGTCTTCTTCGAACAAGCCCGCCAGTTGTTCGGTCATCGCACCAGCCAACTGTTCCACATCAGTGATCGTCACCGCATTCTCGTAATAGCGTGTCACGTCATGGCCGATACCAATCGCGATCAGGTCCACCATTTTGCGTTTCTCGATCATGGCAATCACGTCGCGCAGGTGTTTTTCCAACGTGCTGGCAGGATTGACCGACAGGGTTGAATCGTCCACCGGCGCACCATCCGAGATCACCATCAGAATACGGCGCGCTTCGGGGCGCATGCACATTCTGCGATGTGCCCATTCCAGCGCCTCGCCGTCGATATTTTCCTTTAGCAGGCCTTCCTTCATCATCAGACCAAGGTTGGGGCGCGTGCGCCGCCACGGGGCGTCAGCTTTTTTATAGATGATGTGACGAAGATCGTTTAGACGGCCCGGCACTGGCGAGCGGCCCTCATTCAACCATTCTTCGCGACTGCGCCCACCCTTCCAGGCCCGTGTCGTAAACCCAAGAATTTCGCATTTCACCTGACAGCGCTCCAATGTCCGCGCCAAAACGTCAGCACAAATCGCGGCGATCGAGATCGGGCGGCCGCGCATAGAACCGGAATTATCGATCAACAGAGTCACCACCGTATCGCGAAAATCGGTGTCCTGTTCTTGCTTAAACGACAAAGGCATTGTCGGGTTGGCAACCACACGGGCCAGACGGGCAGCGTCCAAGACGCCCTCCTCCAGATCGAATTCCCATGACCGGTTTTGCTGCGCCATCAAGCGACGTTGCAGGCGGTTGGCCAACCGGTTCACGGCACCTTTAAGGGGCTCCAACTGTTGATCCAGATAATCGCGTAGCCGTTCCAGTTCTTGTGGATCGGCCAATTCTTCGGCGGTAATCTCTTCGTCAAACTCGGTGGTGAAAACCTTGTAATCTGGATCGGCTTCGGAAATCGGCGCGGAGTCCGGTTGATCCTCTGGCGGCTCGCCGTCTTCCATGTCGGCTTCTTCGGACAGGTCGGCGTCGTCGGTTTCATCCATGGTGGCGTGGGATTGATCTTGCTCTAGCTGATCTTGATCCTGTTCCTCGGCGGAGGCTTCGGAATCGTCTTGATCCTCCTCGCCGCCTTCCTCGGACTCGTCTTCCTCTTGATCCTCTTCAGAGGCATCATTTTCTTCGTCCGGATCTTCCATATCGGGGTCTTCGCCCAACTGGTCACCATATCCGAGGTCTTGAATAACCTGCCGTGTCAGGCGCGAAAACGCGGCCTGATCGTCCAGAACATCACCGACGTCTTCAAGCGTGCCACCCGCGCGCCCTTCAAGTTCAGAACGCCATAGATTCAAAATATTTTGCGCGCCTGACGGCAATTTCCGCCCTGTCGCCATTTCCCGCACCAAGAACCCAGCCGCCTGTGCCAGCGGCGCGGATTTCATTTCGGTGATCTTGGCATAGCCAGCCCGTTCAGCCTCGTCACCGATCTTGGCAAATATATTCTTGGCCGTCCCAGGCATGACCCGCGCGCCCATCGCCTCGCAACGGGCAATTTCCATGGATTCGTACAGTGCTTGCGCCACCTCACCGTCAGGGCGATATTTGGTGTGGGTGGCGTCATTATGAAACCGCAGCCGCATTGCATAAGCATCACCTGTGCCCCGCGCCAACAAGACTTCTTGTTCGGTCATGCGCCGCGTTACCTGTGGTAATCGTGCGGTTTTTTCGGTCAGCCCCGGTGGATCAACGCTGAACGTAACATTCAGGTCCGGTTCCTTGGCGAGGGTTTTGGTTGCCTCAGCTAGCGCCTTTTTGAACGGTTCGGCTGGGTTGTCGTTTAGTTTAGCCATCATCCGCCCCATTGGCAATTACGGCGCAGGTTTCCAAATCCGAATTCCACAACCCGTCTTCGGTGATATCCAGCCCGCTAGCGGTAAATAGTGTTTGATAGCGGTATAAATACAGATCGGCCATTTCGCGCATACGTTCCAGAACCTGTTGTTGCGCCGTGCCATCATCATCGTCGCCTTGCGCATCCGTGGCCGAAGCAATGAATAAAAGGCCAAGGTTTTTATAGGCTTGCGTTTGTTCTGTGCCCATCCGGTCCTCGCCGACCCATTCCAAAGTCGACAAATACAGGCCACCACAGCGATGGAGGACATAGGGGAGATCAGCGTTATCCTCCATCTCAAGCGTCAACGGCTGAAGGCCCTGCGCTTGGACGGCAACCGGAGCCAGAAGCATCAGTGCCAACAAGGACCCAAATTTCCGAGCGGTGCGTGTTCTATTCATCTCCACCCTCATCCTCAAATGCCAATTCAACCATTCCTAAAGCATAATCATGAAGGTCAAATGACCCGCTTACTAGGACCGGATCACCAAGTTCCGTTTTGAACGTCAACGCCGGGCGATATCTTTGCCCAGAAACCCGCAACTTGCCTTGATCAAACATCATAGCCAACGAGAAAACAACGTTTTCAGTCAACGATTTTATGCGTTCGTCCGACAGGTTTTCGCCCTGCATGGCACTCTTAACCTGCGTACTCGCGAGTTCAAGAAACGCCATTGATAGGTCTTCATGCGTTGGTTTACGATCAAGATCCCAGCGTCCCATTTTCTATCCCAAGCTCATCGAAACGGCGCTTTCGGGCAGTTCTTCATCAAAGCAGCGTTGATAGAATTCGGCGACGGTCTGGCGTTCCAGCTCGTCACATTTATTCAGGAATGTCAGACGGAAGGCAAAGCCAACGTCGCGGAAAATCTCGGAATTTTGCGCCCACATGATCACAGTGCGCGGGGACATAACCGTTGACAGATCGCCGTTCATAAACGCGGTGCGCGTCAGGTCGGCAACCGTCACCATCTGGCTGACAGTTTTACGGCCTTCTTCGGAATTGTAATGCGGGGCCTTGCCCAGAACAATCGCGGTTTCCGCGTCATGGCTAAGATAATTCAGCGTCGAGACAATCGACCAGCGATCCATCTGCGCTTGGTTGATCTGCTGCACACCGTGGTAAAGACCGGTCGTGTCGCCAAGGCCAATGGTATTGGCGGTGGCAAAAAGGCGGAAGGACGGGTGCGGGGTGATCACTTCGTTCTGGTCGAGAAGGGTCAGCTTGCCGTTCTCCTCCAAAACACGCTGGATCACGAACATCACATCGGGGCGACCCGCGTCATATTCATCAAACACAATCGCACAAGGATTGCGCAGCGCCCAAGGCAGGATGCCTTCTTGGAATTCAGTGATCTGTTTACCATCTTTCAGTTTGATCGCGTCTTTGCCGATCAAATCAATCCGGCTGATATGGCTATCAAGGTTCACCCGAACCGTTGGCCAATTTAGCGCCGCAGCTACCTGTTCAATATGCGTCGACTTGCCCGTGCCGTGATAGCCTTGGATCATCACCCGACGATTATTTCGGAAACCTGCAAGGATGGCCAGCGTGGTTTCAGGATCGAATTTATAGGTCGGATCAACATCCGGAACGCGGTCGGTTTTATCCTCGAAACCTTTGATTTTCATATCTGAATCAAAGCCAAACAAGTCGCGAACGCTTAATTCTTCGGTGGGTTTGTCGTGTTTACTCATCAGGTTTATCCATCAAATCGGTGGCGCAGAAAGGTTGATATGCTTTTGGAGCATTCTGGCGGGGGGTGCAAGGGGAGGCTTCGTGTGAAATGCGGTATGGGTCTGACGCTGGTGGTAGATGGTATTGGGTTTTGGCTGATTTTTGGTGTTAGAACCAAAAATGAGTGTTCGCTACTGTCTGAACGGAGGTCTGCAATGTGAGACTAAGCACCATTACTCAGACTGAAACCGTGCCGTAAGTATCTTGAAACTGGCCGCGCCAAATCCCACTGCAAACGCACATTCGAACCAACGGCGTAAGCGTAAGTAAAGACGGGTCATCACCGTTGAAGAAAATAAAATAGCATAACCATGAAAGATGACAAAGCCTAAGGTGCCAACAGCAGAAATGACAATTACGAGGCCTTGAATAGATGATCCCGCCGGAATCCCAAGTGAATATAGTGAGCCAATAAATAAGACTGCCTTCGGATTAGTGAGTTGTAGCAAGAGCCCCTTTGTAAACAGCGTTGATCCGGATCCAGTCAGCGACTTAACCTTGATTTCCTTAGAGGAGATTGCTGACCGAGCAGACTTGTAGGCGAGATACATCAAATAGGCGGCACCAAAATATCGTAACACCTCGAATACCCACGCGTTTGCGAGCATGATCGCACCTAGGCCAAATGCCGCTGAAATTGCCCATATCAGCGAGCCGGCGGTTATGCCTGATGCCAACGACAAACCCGACGCTCTGCCCGAGGCCATTGAGGTGCCAGCAATAGCGAGTGTTGCTGGCCCGGGGCTTGCACCTGCCACAAGAGCCGCGATGAGGATCAACGGAAGGTTTATATCCAATAGCATCTCGTTATGGCCTTTCATCTGGTTGAATTGAGCGTCTACTAATTGCAACCAAATGTCAAAAAAGGGCTCAAAGTTGCCTATCGGCAATTCAAAAGATGCACTGCCTTGGGGCGTAAAATAAAACTAACTAACCCGATAACGCAAACCCTGCTCTCCCACCTTTACGCCTTGAAGCTGCGGCTGCCTTTGATTTGGTCCCATGCCCAGACGACCTCGGCCAGGCGCTCTTCGTCGTCGCGACGACCGCCGTTAAGGTCGGGGTGCATGGCCTTGACCATGGATTTATAGACCTTGCGAATTTCCGATTTGGTCATAGCATCCCCTGCCCCCAGAATTTCAATCGCCTTGCGTTCGGTCGGTGGTAGGCGACGATGCCGCGCCATTTGGCCCGTTGCCGGATTTAGCGTGCCGTTATTGCCCAGAACCTCGTAAGGATCGTCAAAACCGAACCGTTTATAGGCCTGACCTTCGGGATGCCCGGCGGCGGAGCTTTTCTCGCGGATGGTGTCTTGGAACTGTTTGGTGTCACGACCCCGAGTTTTGTCGGATTCACCCTGATCGTCAATTTCCTGTTCCGAATGGTTTTCAAAGAAATTCCACTGGCGGTTATATTGCCGGATATGTTCCTGACAAAACCACACAAATTCATCGAGGTTATCGGCACTTTTAGGCGCGCGGAATTTGCCGCCCTCTTTGCAGCCCTCATGTTCGCACTCGCGCGAGGACGTCTCGATAGCGCCGGACATGCCGCGCCTGCGTGCGCGACGTTTTTTGTCCGCAGATACCGATATGTCAAAATTCAATGGGGA
>CAZYMT010000142.1:0-8163 GCA_964649035.1 uncultured Rhodobacterales bacterium | reverse complement strand
AGGGTTGATTTTCCACTGCCTGACGCCCCCAAAAGAACCGTCATTTCGCCGCCATAAATATCCAGATTGACCCCGCGCAAGGCAAATACTTTCACCTCGCCGGTTTCGTAAACCTTGGTGATATCTTCTGTGTGGAACACAGGTTTGCGCATAGTGCCTCCAATCTTCGACGGCTAGTCTGATCGGAGTTGACCTTCAATTCCTTGATCTAAGGCAAAGTTGGAAAGGGTAAGAGCGGGATTTAGCATCAATCAGGGGATTGCCGGTATGATATCAGTACGGCCAAAACTGCGATTGGCATGGATCGGCTGCTCTGTGAGCGCCAACAGCACCTACGAGACTAGCTATCAGACTTCTTAATTTTGGCGGCTGTCAAAATCGATTAGCGACAACACTGAAAATTTATGATGGTTCTGAGTTATCCCTAAATTTCTTGTGCCGTGATATAGGCCGTGCTCAGCGCTAGCAAAGCGTCTCTCCCCTAACTCACCTACTCGCGTGTGGCCAGATATTCACCTGCAACATCTACATCGATGGTTGGACGCAGCAGATCGACATCCGAAATCATTGCCAAGCCGCAGGTGGGGCCGAACGTCAGAATCCATTCAAACAGGTATGTCTCGTTCGCATTTACCAAAAGCCCATCAATTGGAGCGGCCAATGCGAGCAAAATCGCCTATGCACTTGATCACGGAAAATCAGCCATAACGTGAGTATAAACTGTCGCAGTCGCCAAATATTCACAAATCTTGGCCAACTACGCGCAAAACTTCTTCCATTGATGTTAGCCCACGCGCTGCTAATGCAGCCCCATTTTCATACAATGTTTCAAACCCTTTGCGTTTGGCCAAAGCCAGCAGTTCCGGCCCGTTAAGCCCTTCGCCAACCGCATCGCGTAACTCACTATCGAGTTCCAGTAATTCCGACACCACCACTCGCCCCGAATATTCGCCATCCACCCCAACCCCTCGGACCAATCGTTGCGAAAGAATGCCGCGCAGCGTTGCACCCAACAAAAACGGTGGTATCCCCAAATCTACCAAACGGTTAATAGCCCCAACCGCCGAGTTTGTGTGGATTGTCGACAACACCAACCGCCCCATCAAGGCCGCACGAACCGCGTTCTCAGCTGTCTCTGCATCGCGAATTTCGCCGACCAGCACAACGTCGGGATCTTGCCGCAACACAGCGCGCAGCGCCGAACCAAATGTCATCCCAATTTCGGGCTGTACTTGCACTTGGTTGATCCCTTGCAACGAATATTCAATAGGATCCTCGACTGTAATGATCTTCAGCTTCTCAGCATCCAACTGAGCTAACGCCGTATAGAGTGTCGTCGTTTTCCCGCTTCCGGTTGGACCGGTCACCAAAAAAATCCCGTTCGGCGACTTCACCAGATCGTTTAGCCGCCCGATACGCGTATCCTCAAATCCAAGGGCGGCCCATTCCAGTTTCAGCCGGCTTTGATCAAGTACACGCATGACCACGCTTTCCCCAAACTGAGTCGGTAAGGTTGAAAGTCGCAGATCAATATTTCGCCCTCGTGCCACCGTCCGGATACGTCCATCTTGAGGTCTGCGAACCTCGGAAATGTTCAAATCCGCCATAATTTTCAGCCGCGAAACGGTTGCCTTGCATTCTGCCCCCGTTAGCCCTCGCACCCGCCGCAAACGCCCATCAATGCGATAGCGTACCTGCGCGTGACTGTCCTGCGCTTCGATATGAATGTCGGATGCGCCATCATCGACGGCCTTAGCTATAATTTCCTGCACCAGACTAATAACCGGCCCGTCATTGGCCGAAGCGACCAGACGCTCAACATCGTCATCCGTTTCAAAATTTTCGCCCGCCGGACTAATATGGCTATCAAACATCCGTTCGAGCACAGCCGAAACCGTGCGCGCAGAAGCAACCCCGATTGCAATTTGTTCGCCTAAATGAAACGCTAAAGATTTTACAAGATCTTCATTCCGTGGATCGACAAATGCAATTGTAGCCACGCCGGTTTCCACATCCGTTGATACTGGAACGACATTTGCGCGCTTTAAAAAACTTTGATCCAATAAGTCCGCATCAACAAACTCGAAATGGCTTTGGTCAAACAGTGGAATATCAAGCCAATCGGCCAGAAACGCAGCCAAATCCTCGTCTTTCATCAAACCCAGTTTAACCAGCGTCTGCTCAACCCGTAAGTTCGATTCTTCGCTGGCAGCCTTAACCCGCGATAGGGCTGTGTCTGACAGTACATCCGCATTAGTTAACGCGGCAATTAGTTCCAAATCCCGTTTTTCAAGCATTTCCTATCCTTCAAATTCTGCGCTATTAACCTTTCACGCTAGCCAATGCGCCGAAACTCACCTATTAGACTTTGCCAGAGAACGCAGTAAATTTATGCCAAGGTCAACCGTTTTGAAGCTGATATCTTATCTTAACGCTGCTTTCACATGGTGGAAAATCGAGATTTCGTCGATATTGCCTAAATGGCTACGATTTTTTCTGTTCGGCGCTGTGTTGGTCAAAATATTGCATTTTTCAGACCAAGTTAATTCGATCAAAGAAGAGCGCGGGAAATTGGTGGCGCCGACCTCGTTATTGTCGGCGGGCAGTGCGGTGACGATGACAAAGCCCGCAGCCGTAAACGTAATAGTCCCGCAAGCCTATTGTCTGGAACGCAACATCGCCCTGCCAGAAATGAGCCGGAAAAACCTGTTGCAAGCAATCGCGCTGGATACCCAACATTCCACACCGTTCAAAAGTTCCGAGATCCTTTGGTCATTTAGTAAATCGAAAACAGGCGAGATCAAACAATTCATCTTCCGTCGCGCGGATGCAACAGCGTTGGAGGCCCGGTTAAAGCAAAGTGGTCTAACCCCTCGACAACTTAGTGTTGAGGATTGCGACGGCCCTGCTCTTATCAATTTCACTGCAAACCACGCCAACCCCTATCGCTTTTGGCACAAAATAAACGCGGTTCTGATCGTGGCAATTCTGGCAATTGCGGCAACGATGATCTGGCAGCAGATTGAGGCTCAAAAGGCAGCGCTAAAGCAGTTGGAGAGCGACATATCCGAACTGCGAACGACTGCTCTAAAACATCGCGAAGACCTTACGGCGGTTGAAGGAGAACAGCAAGAAAAGGCCGGATTTCTGCAGGTCTTGTCCAAACAAAATTTGCTGGTTGATCTGCTACGTGAACTAACTGTGCGTTTGCCGGATACTGTATGGTTAGCAAATATCCAAATTCAGGGCGAGGAGCTGATTATTTTAGGCACGGTTAAGGGTTCAGCCGCTGAACTGGTTCTGACGATTGCACAGTCGCGGACTTTCATAAATCCCCGCCTGTCCGGACCGGTATCCAAGGGACAAACGCCCGGCACCGAAAATTTCGAAATTGCCGCCTCCATTCGGCAGGACGCGTTATGACTGGCGTACGCAAAATCTTTTCTCGCTTGGCTGCGCTTGCAATTCTTGGGGGGGTACTGGCGGGCGTTTGGTTCTTCATCGTCGCCCCAGTCATGCAAATTCAAGCCGCCCAAACCGCTGATCTGCAAGCCGCCCAAGTCGAGAAAGTCCGACTGACTGCAGCCATCACCAACCTGACCTTCAGGTTGGAAAATGGTGACGCCGCCGACCTGAAAGGCGAAATTTGGCAAGCAAAACAAGCTGGCGAAATGACGGCGCGTATTCAGGCCGAACTTGGCGATATTGCACGAGCGAATGGTATAACCTTACGTTCTGTAACGCCTGCCCGCGCCCCGCAACTGCCCCTCGTCGAGACAACAGCCCTAAGGATCGAAGCTGAAGCAGACCTTTCCCAATTTCGCGCCCTGATCATCGCTATCGAACAACACAGCCCTGCCCTATTTATTGAACGAGCATCAATCCGTCGTCTTAATCGTCCTGGGCGTATTTCGGAACAACCGCTAGTATTCTTCCAATTGGACATCGTCGCCCCTGTCCGCGTAGGAGGAGAATAACATGTGGCCACGTTTTATTCCCTTACCCAGCACCTTATTTCTGTTCGCTATTATCATATGGCTAGGATACGCCTATATGGACAATCGAGTGGATACCCCCTCAATTGCCCAAAGCGAACAACCTCTGCCACCCCCAAATGCAGAAGTGACCTCGATCAAATTTGAGCGTCAATTCAGGCCGGGCGTTTATTATCAAGCAATCACCGAAAGACCGCTATTCTCGGCGACCCGTCGACCAATTTCGACCGAACCGGAGGAAGAAGTGATCGAGGAGGCTGTTGTCGAGCCCCCTATCATCATCGAACTCGACCCAATTATTGAGGACGACCCCGTCAGTTTTAGTTTACACGGAACGATGGAAACCAACGGGAAAAGCCTCGCGCTCATTGGCACAGACGGCGGTCCACCAGAATGGATTCCCGAAAACGGCTTGATAACCGGCTGGACATTGCGCGAGATAACCGCAGAACTTGCTGAATTCCACAAAGATACCGAAGTGATTCGGGTCTACCTATATGAAGATGGACGATAGTTTATGCGACCAATTTTTAATAAATTCTTTGTTTTGGTGTTTGTCGTATCCATCGCTCTTTCAGGATGCGGCACTGAAAGCAACGGTCGTTCGGGCACGCCGTTAATGGCAGCATCCGCAGGCGGTTTAATCGGGCCAGATGGCCGCGTATATCCGTTCGGAATTCGCCCAGAAGGCATGTCTGAAGAGGAATACGCCGTACAAATGGGGACGGGCCGTTTCATGAATGGCAGCGTACTTTCACGCAATGCCCCATTGGTGGATATAGCGGGGGGCGACGTCAGTCTAAACCTCGTCAACGTCCCGCTTGCCGCCGCTGTTCGCGCTGTTTTGGGTGAGGCATTGGGCCTCACATTCACCATACAAGAAGGCGTTTCTGGCTACGTAACCCTGCAAACAACCCAACCAATTTCCAAACAAGCACTACTGGAAACTTTCCAGACAATTTTGGAGGCACAAGGAATAACCTTGGAACGTTCCGGTGACCTCGTTTCCGTCGTTCCTTTGAGCGGCGCAACCCGCCGTGTGACCACTATCGGCCGTAATGGCGGGATCGGTCCACGGGTCGTTGCCGCCCCATTAGAATTCGTATCCGCTGCCGAAATTGTTCGTTTGCTGACACCGATCATCGGTAACAGTGTTACACTTCAGGCAAGCGACAACCGCAATATCTTGCTGATCTCCGGCACGCGCGACGAAGTTAACGCGACCATCGAAGCAATTAACCTTTTCGATGTTGATGTCCTGAGCGGTAAATCGATTGGCCTCTATAAACTCCGCTCTGCGGACCCAGAGGCAGTAGCGTTAGAGCTGGCCCTTATCTTCGAATCAAATGAGGGTGGTGCATTACAAAACGTCGTCAATTTCATACCAAGCCGTCGCCTAAACGCCATTTTGGTAATCTCAACCCGCCCAAAATACCTGCCGGAAGCGCAAGAATGGATCATAAAACTTGATGCCACCGCTGACGGCTCTCGCCGCCGCCCAGCGGTCTATCCATTGCAAAATCGCAGCGCCGATGAACTGGCCCCGATCCTGGCGGAAATGGTTGGCGCACAAGCAACCGAAGATCCTGCCCAGACGGGGTTATCCGGACAAGTTCGCGTGATAGCGGACGATGCCCGCAATGCCATCGTTGTATGGGGTAATGACAATGAACAAGATGATCTCGCCCGCCTGATCATCAAACTAGACACCACCCCAGTACAAGTGTTGCTAGAAGCCACAATTGCCGAGGTTACCCTGACCGATGAATTGAATTTCGGACTGCGTTGGTTCTTTGAACGTGGATCACTCGGTGGTACGTTTACCGATGTAGCATCAGGTGCGGTGGCGTCCAATTTTCCTGGGCTTTCGTTCTTGTTCCAAGGCGCGAACGGCACGGTTACGCTTAACGCTCTGGCCAGCATCACCGATGTTAACATTATCTCCTCACCTAGCTTGATGGTGCTTGATAATCAGGAGGCAACGTTGCAAATCGGTGACGAAGTCCCCATCGCAACGCAACAATCGCAGGGTACAGATGGCCCTAACGCCCCAATCATCACAACGATTTCGTTCCGCGACACAGGTATCTTGCTAAAAGTCCGCCCTCGCGTTTCCGCCACGGGCCGCATCATTCTGGAGATCGAGCAGGAGGTCAGCAGCGTCACCACCACTACCACCTCAGGCATCGACAGCCCAACGATTTCGCAGCGAAAAATCAATACTACAGTTGTTGTTAATGATGGCGCTACGCTTGCCTTAGGTGGCCTGATCCAAGAAGCTAGAACCAACAATCGCAGTCAAGTTCCCGGTGTTGGCGATATCCCGATTCTCGGCAACCTGTTCCGCAATAAGGAAGACCGCCAAACCCGCACTGAATTGCTAATCCTAATTACTCCACGCGTCGTTCGCGACGGTGCCGAAGCTCGCGCTGTTACGAACGAGCTGCGCGAACGTTTGAACGGTCCTAACCAGTTGATTTATAACGGCACCGCACCCGACTCCGGTCTTCACCGTTTCTTGGAGTAACCTACATGCCCGAATTTCAGTTTCAGGCGATAACCACGGACGGGCGGCAAGAAACGGGCAATCTAGAAGCCGAAAACAGCGAACGAGCACATGATCTTTTGATGGCACGCGGATTAACGCCAATTTCATTGTCGAACACTACGATTCACGATAACGCGCCTTGGTGGTCTCGTGACATTGCCATATTTGGACCGCAGGTAAACCCACGAGACACCGCCGCATTCTTCCAGACATTTTCAACAATGTTGGAGGCAAAGCTGCCAATGAAAACTGTGCTGGAATATTCGGCGAAACAGGCAACGTCCAAACCGTTTCAACGCGCGTTGGACCGAGTTAGTAAAGACTTGCAAAACGGTGAAACACTGACTGTCGCGATGGGGAAGCACCCTAAGATTTTTGATGCTCGATATGTAACCGTTTTGCAAATTGGTGAACGCTCCAACTCGATAACACTGGCCGCCGCACAATGCGCCGAAATGATCCAGGCCGAGCAGGAAATGAAATCCGAAATCCGCGCCGCGATGGTCTACCCTATCATACTGTTGCTAATGGCGCTGATCGTCGTCGGCATCGTGCTGTTCCATCTTACCCCAACCCTCGCGCCAGTCTTTGGCCAAGCAGGCGCAGAGCTGCCCACATCCATGCGCCTAATGCTTGGCGCCCGTGAAACCATCCTGACCTCATGGCCGATTATTCTTGCCGGGCTGGTAGTAATACCACTGGCATTAACCGCTCTGATCCGCAGCCAATCCAGCCTGTTTGAGAGCGTCTTTCTAAAGCTCCCGTTTATTGGTCCAATCCTGCGCGACCGCGAGTGTCAACGCTTCGCCAATACCATGTTTCTAATGCTTAAAAGTGGTGCAAACTTGCCCGAAGCCCTAGACATGGCCAAGGGCAGCACCAATTGGCTTAAATACCGTAATTTGATCTCGCATGCGGCTGAAACTGTGAATTCCGGTGGCACTTTGTCTGACAGTTTGGCGGTTTCGCCACTGATCTCGCCGATCCTGCAAAACATGTTGAATGTCGGCGAGCGCAGCGACAGGTTGGTGCCCCTATTGGAAACCGCAAGTTTTATCTTAAGAAAGTCTCATCGAGAGGCATTACAATCCGCGTTGCGCTTACTTACCCCTGCCCTGACCCTGCTGATCGGTTTTGGGGTGGGCGCGTTGATTTTCTCGACAATGACCGCGATTATGGACATTAATGATGTCGTCTTCTAAAGGTTTTACCTTGCTAGAAATGTTGGTGGTTTTGGCCCTCATCGCCATCATTTCAACACTTGGGTTACGCAGTTTTCGCCCACCTTCACCGTCATTACAATTAAGCCAAGTGTTCTCGGATTTCTTATTGGTCGCAAGCACAGCGCGTAGCCGTGCAATCAATCTCGAAACGCCGCAAACTCTTACATTCATACATGAGGAAATTGGCCTTTCAAATTGTCAAAACGCGCAGGTACAACCGATAACGTTTTTTGTCGATGGAACCGCTACACCAATCACAATTTGCGCGGAAACGGGTGGGGAAATCCTGCAATTCCACATTGATGGCTTAACTGGTCGTTTGGTCCAATCATGACCCGTAAAACCGCCGGATATTCCTTGATCGAGGTCCTGATTGGACCAAACGACCAGTTAAGCC
>CAZYMT010000141.1:3760-8210 GCA_964649035.1 uncultured Rhodobacterales bacterium | reverse complement strand
TCGCGCAAACGGTGCTCAAGCGTGGCAAACTTAAATTCCCGATCCGAGAATGTATCAAGCGAGGCCAAAAACCGTACCTCGGTGCCGGTGCGATCACCAACATCGCCAACCACCTCAAGATGTTTGACGGTATCACCATGCTCAAACCGCGCTATATGCTCTTTGCCATCACGCCAAATCCGCAATTCCAGATAATCCGACAGCGCATTTACAACCGAAACACCAACGCCGTGCAAACCGCCCGAAACCTTATAGGAATTGCTGTCGAATTTACCGCCCGCATGCAGCTGGGTCATGATAACCTCGGCGGCTGAAACGCCTTCTTCTTCGTGGATACCAACCGGAATTCCGCGACCATTATCGCTAACCGAAACGCTGTCATCCGCATGAATTATGACCGTCACCGTGTCGGCGTGACCGGCCAAGGCTTCGTCGATACCGTTATCAACAACCTCATACACCATATGGTGTAGGCCCGACCCGTCGTCAGTATCACCGATATACATACCAGGGCGCTTACGAACAGCCTCTAACCCTCTGAGAACTTTGATAGAATCAGCGCCGTATTCTTCAGGTTTTTGGTCATCAGTGGCCATATTCGAAATCCCCTATTTGGTGGTAGGGATAATAGCCTTTTTCGCAAGCATTGTCACCTTAAGATTGCGGTATCTCGTAGTGGCTCCCAACCGTTCCGCACGGGTAGCTGCGGCTGTTAATAAGCCGCCATCCTTGTGTCACCGTTGCCCCTTCGGCGAACAGCGGAATACCAGTGCCGAGCATCACAGGGATGGTAAAAATATGCGCCTCACGGATTAGGTTACGCATCAGGAATTGGCTGATTACGAACCCGCCATCCACATAGGAATTCGGGAATTTCTCGGCTGCGATTTCAATGCTTTCCGACGCCCGCACCCGTTCCGGCAAGCCGCGGGGCAATATCCGGTGGGTCATGATACAAGCTGGCAGATGTTCAGGGTATGGCCAGCCGTGGTCGCCGTAAAACGCATCCAATGTGTTGCGCCCCATGATGATCCCGTCGACGCTGGCGAGGAACTGGTCATAGCCGTAATCATTCGCCTCAAACGGTTTCATATGGTCATCATTACCGTCGAGTCCGGCAATATATCCATCAATGGTTTGTGCGATAAATATTTTCATAACAATCCTATTGCCAGTCCGACCAATATCAGGGCCGTCCCTGCTGCCAGATTAGTCCGCCGCACCGCTTTAGGCGAGGATAAAAATTTACGCATTTTTCCGACCGATAGCGCAAATATCAAATTGCCGATAAACGGTACAAATGCCGAAATCAGAACAATCACCACGATATCTGGAATGGTTAACAGCTGAAGGTCAAAGAACCCCGGCAGCACCCCCATATAGAATAGGATCGCCTTGGGATTGCCGATGATCACCATCAGTCCGGCGACAAATCCTGCCCACATACCTGCGGCGCTTAGGCTTTCATCGCCAACGAGGGGCCTGTTCGCCTTACGGATAGCATTCACACCCATCCAGATAAGAACCGCAGCGCCGCCATAGCGCAGTAAGGTCATGAAATCTGCGTATAATTCGACCAGAAACCCGATACCAAATATCGCCAATAGCGGCCAGAGCATATCGCCAACCACCACCCCCATCGCCAAAGGCCAAGCTGCCCGAAATCCGCCGGAAGCCGCGCGTGCAACAAGGGCCACCCAGACCGGGCCAGGGGTTAAAAACAGGATCGCAAGCGCCCCCGCATATAGCAGTATTTCCGAAAATTGTAGTGTCACGTTTTGTTTTCGCCTACCGTTATTATTGCGTCTGGACCTTCGATAAAATCAATGCCCATCGCGTCAATCGTTAAAGATAACAATGCCTTATAGTTGTTCACATCCAAATCACCTTCGATCAGGATTGCCGCCGCCGCAACCTTTCCCGCATGATCAAACCAGCGGTAGATCAAGGAGCTTTCATCATGCGTCGAGACCCGTATCAATCCACCATCAAGGCATTCATCAATGCCAACCGTAATCCGTTCCGATGCTAGAATTTGCTCGTCCGTCACCTTCAGATAAGTCCATTGCCCTCCGCAATTAAGGGACGGATATTCAACCTCTGAAACCTTCGGCCCGATCACGACCGAAATCCCCCAATCGAACCCGTCTATCTGTACGCCAACGCCGTGCCAATCGCCTGCGTTAGCCGTCGGAAAGTCCTGCGCCAACACAGGACTGCTCAAAAACGCCACAATGATCCACAAAAACCGCATCAATCCAACCTCCTGCTTCAGCCGTTGGTTTCAATAACCGACTGGCCGTCAATATCTTGAACATGGCACATCATTGCCCGATCCCCAAGCGTGTCAAACAATTCCGGCCCCGTACCCGTCATCCACGCCTGCGCACCCAACGCACATATTTCGTCATAAAGCGCGGCGCGGCGATCAGCGTCAAGATGGGCGGCGACCTCGTCCAGTAACAATATTGGCGGCGCGCCAAAGTCCTGCGCCAGCGCCCGTGCATTAGCGAGGATCAGCGACACTAGCAGCGCCTTTTGCTCGCCAGTGGAACACTGCTTGGCCTCAACCCCTTTAGCGGCATAAATCGCGTGCAGATCGGCGCGGTGCGGTCCAGTTAAGGTCCGCCCCGCTGCCATATCGCGATTACGGCCAGCCTCCAGCGCGTCGCGCAAGGTCGCCGTGGTTTGCTCGGCAGGCAATTCATCGGCCGAAATCAACGTCAATTCCGCCTTTGGAAACGCGGTATCAGCATCCTGCGCGGCGATCAGGCGTTCCAATACCTCGGCACGGTTTGCAGAAATCGCCCCACCCGCCTCGGCCATTTGCATTTCCAAAGCGCTATACCATGACGGATCACGAACTTGATCTTTCAGCAGACGATTACGTTCGCGCATGGCTTTTTCGTAATTCAGCGTCACCTCAGCGTGGTTGGGGATGAAACTCATCACCATGCGGTCCAGAAACCGCCGTCGTTCGCCTGCACCTTCCAGCCAGAGACGATCCATAACCGGCACCAGCCAGACGATCCGCGCAATTCGGCCCAAGGCCAGTTGCGGCGCGGTTTTTCCGTCGATTTCGACCTTGCGATTACCGTCACCCTCAACCCATGTCGAAATTTCGTGAATCTCGGCAAGGCTTTCCATGACAGCCGAGACCTTCCAGCCCACGCTTTCCGGTGCCCGCACCATTTCATCGACCGAAGCACGGCGTAAACCACGGCCAGGGGACAACATCGACACGGCCTCGATAATGTTGGTTTTTCCGGCGCCGTTTGGTCCGTAAATAGCGATAGGCCGCCCATCTGTTTCCAGTCGCGCGGCCTTATGTGATCGAAAATGAGAGAGCTTCAGCTCTCGAATTGCCAGCATTAGACGCGCATCGGCATCACAACATAAACCGCGCTATCGTCATTGCCTTCACGCATCAATGTCGGATCACCTGACGAGTTGAACATGAACACCGCGTTTTCACGATCCACCTGTCCGGCAATTTCCAGCAAGTATTTGGCGTTGAACCCGATTTCGAGGGGTTCATCCGAATAAGCAACCGCCAGTTCTTCGTCGGCAGCACCGCTATCTGGGGCGTTCACCGAAAGAACCAAACGATCCTCGTCAATGGTTAGTTTCACAGCGCGCGAGCGTTCCGAAGAAACCGTGGAAACGCGATCAACCGCGCGGGCAAATTCCGCCGCGTCAACCTCAAGTCGTTTGGTGTTACCTTGCGGAATAACCCGCGTGTAATCAGGGAAAGACCCGTCGATAACCTTGGATGTTAGCGTTACCTCTGGTGTGGCAAAGCGGATTTTGGTTTCAGACACGGAGACAGCAATCACCGCATCATCGTTGCCAAGCAATTTACCGACCTCGTTAACCGTCTTACGCGGTACAATGACCCCCGGAATATCAGCAGCCCCATCGGGCAATTCCGCATCAATACGTGCCAAACGGTGACCGTCAGTCGCCACGCAACGCAGCACTTTGCCGTTTTCGCCGTCGGAAGCGTGCATATAAATGCCGTTCAGATAATAGCGTGTTTCTTCAGTCGAAATGGCGAATTTTGCTTTGTCAAACAGGCGGCGCAGAACTGGTGCAGGAATTCCGAAATTGCAGTCATATTCTGCGCTAGCCATAACCGGAAAATCTTCCTTAGGCAGAGTCGCAAGACTGAAATGTGAACGACCGGCCCGAATTTCCAAACGACCAGATGTCCCGTCATCAGACAGTTCAACCATCGAACCATCTGGCAATTTTCGGACAATTTCATGCAACGTCACAGCGCCAACGGTTGTCGAACCGGCACGCTCCACAATGGCGTTGGTTTTATCGACAACTTCGATATCCAGATCAGTGGCGCGAAGGCTGATTTGATCACCCTCGGCCTCGATTAGCACGTTGGCTAAGATGGGGATGGTATTGCGCCGCTCAACCACAGATTGGGCGCGGCTCA